>DATBIE010000208.1:0-75576 GCA_036557105.1 Terriglobales bacterium | reverse complement strand
GTGTACCGCTGTACCCTGAAACCCGGATATCGCTGGACTCACACCGCTCGGTAATTCCGTTTCTTACTTTTCATAGGTTAAGACAATTCCACTGTAGAAAAGAGGAAACAACCCTGTAGAGCTGCGGCACATCTCTGTCTGTTCCACGATATATCGGCTGCTCGGAGGTCCCCCATGAAGTGCGTAAGTTCACGTTTATCTCTGATTTTTGTATTTTTCACCATGCTTTTATTCGCCTGCTCGGCCTTGGCACAATACCGCGGATCTCTTCGGGGGACTGTGACCGATCCGCAAGGGGCGGTAATCTCTGGCGCGACTGTGACTCTAACTGACACAAACACGGGTCACACCCTGACTTCGACATCCGACGCTAACGGCATCTACCAGTTCAACGCTCTGCCGCCAGCGCCGTATCACCTGAGCGCCCAGGCATCGGGATTCAAGCAGAAAGAACTCCAAAATGTGCAGATCATTCCCGAGCAGCCGAACGCACTCGATCTCCAACTCGAAGTCGGCCAAACCACGGAGACAGTGACCGTCACAGGTACGACCCAGGCCCTTGACACCGAGACCGCCACAATCGCCGGCACGATCAGCAGCAATCAGATTCAACATATGCCGGCATTCGGCCGCGATGTCTTCCAGCTCGCACAGCTTGCCCCAGGAGTATTCGGCGATGGCGCACAAGGAGCAGGCGGCGGGGGGCAAAATCTTCCGGGAACACAGGGTCCCGGCGCCACCGGCGGGAACCAAGGAATTTTCCAGACGGAAAACGGTCCCCAGGCCGTCGCCGCCGGTCAGCAATATGAGAACAATGGAATTTCAATCGACGGCATCAGTACTACCAGTGCGGTCTGGGGTGGAACCACAATCGTGACTCCTTCGCCCGATTCCATTGACAACGTGAAGGTCGTCTCGAATGCCTATGATGCGGAGAATGGACGGTTCAGCGGCGCTCAAATTCAGGTCACCTCCAAGAGCGGCACCAACAATTTCCACGGCAGCCTGTTCTTTGACGCTCACCGTCCCGGCCTTGACGCCTATCAACGGTTTAATGGAGAGAACAACAGCGTCCGGCGAGATGACAGCTTTTTCAATCAATTGGGCGGCAGCGTCGGGGGCCCGATTTGGAAGAACAAAATCTTCGCGTTCTTTAATTATGAAACTGTCCGCAGTCCACAAGCCCAAACCAACATTGACAACGGATGGTATGACACTCCGGAGTTCGACGCCTCCGCACCGGCAGGAAGCATTGCTGCGACCTATTTAAGCTTCCCAGGTTCTGGGGTGGTGAATCGCGGCATCAATCCTTCAACCTGCACGGACGCCGGATTTATCGAAGGCGTAAATTGCGCGACCATTCCGGGGCACGGTCTGGATATTGGTTCACCTCTGACTGCCGGTCTAGGCACTCAGGACGTGAGCTGGGTAAGCGGGACTACCCCCGGAGTTGGCAGCGGCTTGGACGGAGTTGCGGATATTGCAAACTTCATAACGGCCAGCCGTAGCAACTTCTCTAAATCACAGTACAACGGACGGCTGGACGCCAACATTTCCACGTTGGACCATCTTGCATTTGCCATCTATTGGGTCCCGCAGACAAGTAGTTTCCTTAACGGCCCAGCCCGCGAATACAACTTTTTCCATCACGACCAAATCAATGAAGCCTACTCCGCGATTTGGAACCACACCTTCTCATCAAGTTTTCTCAATGAATTCCGCGTGAACGCTGCTGGGTGGCATTGGAATGAAGTCGAATCCAATCCGCAGTCGCCCGTCGGACTTCCGGTAGCGCGTATTGATCAGGAAGGAAGTCTGGTAGACGCCACGGCAATCAAGGCGTTTGGGCCGAATGTCGGGAGCATTCTGAACCAATGGACCTACAGTTACAAAGACGTAGCCACCAAAATTATGGGGAAGCACACTGTTAAATTTGGCGGCGACATTACGCGGCTCTTTTATCTACAAAATTGCGCCGGTTGCGGCGTACCCAGCTACAACTTCTTCAACATCTGGGACTTTCTCAACGACGCTCCACACACCGAGAATGGCTCATTCGATCCTAATACAGGATTTCCCACCACCATACGACAGGATGACCGTCAAGATATCTGGGGCCTGTTCGTTCAGGACGATTTCAAAGTGCGCAGGAACCTGACGCTAAATCTTGGGCTCCGCTATTCCTACTTTGGCCCGCTGTCGGCAAAGCAAGACAATATGTTGCGGGCAGTCCCAGGTGCGGGTGCGAATTTCCTGACAGACCTCCGTGTCCAGAAGGGAGACTCCTGGAACGCACAAAAGAATAACTTCGGGCCACAGATCGGCTTTGCCTGGAGCCCGAGCATTTTCAATGACAGGCTTGTGGTCCGTGGCGGCTATGGCTTGAACTACAACCAAGAAGAAATCGCGGTCTCAGCCAACATATCAAACAATCCTGGATTGGTGGTGTCTCCTGCCTTAAGCATGTCTACGCCAACATCGCCGAATCCCGGGATCATTTATGCGACCGCCTCAGATCCGCAGTCCCTTACGAGCTATCCGGCGAACCCGAACACGATTGTTAGCTTTGGACCAAATGGACTCCCCGTCGGTGGTACCGGACTCAACATCTTCATGTTCCCTCCGGACCTTCCTACCATCCGTGTACACCATTACTCGTTCGATACTGAATACGATCTGGGTCACCATTTAGTCGCGACTGCGGGATATCTGGGAAGCGCGTCGCGCAACCTCATGTTCCATCAGAACCCGAATGCCGTGCCTGCAGCGAAAGGTTTCCAGTTAAACCCACAAATTGGCGGCGGGGACTTCTGGGACAATTCAGGGCACGGAAACTACAATGCCCTGCTGCTTGGCCTAAAGCACCGGTTCTCACATCAGTTCTCTGCGGATGCTCAATTCACCTGGGCCAAGAGCATGGACACCAGTGCTGGCCCCTACTTCTCACAACCTTATCCGTATGATCCCGATCTGAACTATGGCCCCTCTGACTACAATGTCGGCAAGGCGTTCAAGTTGTTCGGTATTTGGCAGCCGATCCTGTTCCACGGTAGTGGCTGGATGAACAAGATCATCGGTGGATGGACGCTCAGCGGTATTTTCAACATTCACTCCGGATTCCCATGGAGCCCGGTCGTAAGTGTGCAAGGCGGCAGCCTCTATTGCGGAACTTGCGGCTATACGAGTTTGTTCCCTGCTGCGTATTTGGGGGGTGCCGGCTCCAGCACCAGCAATGACGCGTTCAAAGCGGTCGCAAATTCGAACTTTCCTAATGGCGGGGCGGCCTACTTCAGCACACCCGCCTACACAGCCTATAGCGGCACCGCATTCGGAAACTCCCTGCCGCAGACCGGCGTTCATCGCAATTCGCAGACGCTGCCCGGCTACAAAGATGTGGATTTGACGCTGGCGAAGGCTTTTGGATTGCCCACAATGCCTGTTCTAGGAGAAGAGGCAAGGATTGAATTCCGGCTGAACGCTTACAACGTCTTCAACAATCTGAACTTTAATCCGCTGGATATTTCAAATAACATCGGCTCCGGAAACTTCGGCACCATCACGGGCGCACTCGCAGGACGCGTAGTCACGCTGGGCGCCCGGTTTAGCTTCTAGTCACGGCGGCGTGCTCGAACCTTCGGGCACGCCGATTCTGCAACCATCCGGATAGAGCATGTTGAGCGTAGGCGTAGTCTATTGTCCTCCAAACGACACGTTCAGCCCTGTCGTCAGGATCACATCATTTTGCCGCTTTCCCACAGGCGGGTTGCTCACGTAAACGTCGGAGAATGAATTCTGCCAGCCAAATATTTTGGTGATCTTCGTCACCGAACCGAAGTTGAATGTGCCACGAAATTCTCCCGGATTGTTCAGATCGGGGAAGATGAAAAATTGCTGGTTCAGAACAGTATTCGCCCGGACTTTATGCATCAACTCTTCGCCGAGGGTCAGCGCGACCAGGTTCCTGGTAAGTCCGACGTATGACTCGTGCGTGTAGTTAAGACCGCCCAGGAAATCGAGCGTGGTCCGATCATTCTTGATCGCGTGGTAACCCAGTCCGCCGCTGAAAACCGAACGCAAGTTCAGGGACTGCAGAGCATCGGCAAAAAAATCTCCGGCGCCAAAGGCGAACAGTTTGGAATCAAAGTCGCGGTCGTAGCGCAGGCCTCCTCCCGCTGTATTGGCGCTGGTGGTGGATGTCCGCGTAATGATCGGCGGCACGGTCGTGGTCACGACCGTAGTTGTGCTCGTCGCATAAACCGAATTTGCGTACGCGCTCAGCTTGTCATGTAGCGTTTGCCGCGCGGCAACGAACCCGAGAGCGAGATTCGTAGTCTCGCTATTGCCGCCAGTGAGAGAGAATCCTGCATTTACTCCGCCCTTCCATTCCTGGAACAGCGAGGGGTGCACCGTCTTCTCATACTCAGCCTCTGGCGACAGGGCCTGGACCGCGGCAAGAGGCACCGCCACACGCCCTGAAGTGGTCGCCACGTCGAGTTCACTATTGGAACTTGTCACAGTGCCGACGGCAGTTGTGCTATTCGGACCTTGCACATGTAGCGGCTGCTCCGACTGCAATCCTTTTATAGCATTCCAGTTAATGTTGATATCACCCAGGTCTGCCGTGTGCAGCACCAGTGTTTTGCCATCCGACTTCACAATGGTTCCTGTAATGCGGTCGCCATTTTTAAGCGATACCTGGTCCGCGACAGCGTAATAGTTGATGAGAAAAAGGAACGCAATCATTACTTTCATTCGAAACACAAATGCCTCCTGCAGAAATTTCGGGAGAATGGAAGTTAGTAGCTAATTTACCTGCAAGAGGTTGTACTGTGAAAGCGCGGCGGGACACGACACGCGACGGCGGAGTTGGAATGGACAGATCGCTGAACTTGATCGAACACAGCCGCCTCTATGCGGCGATTGGTTTTGCGGCGACGGTGCGGCGGTCGCTGATCTGAAAATTCCAGTTTCCCGGCCCGCACCAACGCTCCTGAAAGGGAATGGGCTTGCGGCTAAAGCCGACAGCGATGATGCCGCTGCACGGGCGAAGCTCGCGACACACGGGGCATTCAAAGTGTTCGCCGACCGGCTGCTCCGGGCTGATCGCGACTCTGTAAGTTCCGTCAATCTTGCACTCGACCTCTAGAAAAGCAACTTTCCGATATCCGCTGTTGAGGAGATCGGCCGCTAACTCATCAAATCGGATTTCCATTGCTCCATTCCTTCACTGCAAGGGATAGTGAGGAATCGGGGGAGAACGTTACAGAGAGCTCCTACATAAAGAAATGTAAAAAGCAGTGACATTCCTTAGCTGCAGTGCTAGTATTCGGAGCAATCTTTACACATCCAGCCGCCGCGCTTGGGCGACGGTCTCCTTGTGCGAAGTAGTTCTACGCAGGAGGCCTCACATGGCAAGCCACCCCCGTTCTGACCCTGTCCCTCAACAACTAGTCCACGCTGGTCCGTATTGCAACGATCCCGATTGCGAGTATTGCAGCGAACTACGCGAAGTGCAGGATTCAATCCGATTGCACGAGACGCCCTCGACGAATATTCCAAAAGACGAACAGTAGATCGAGGGGAGGGGGACGGGTTTGGCTTCTTGGGGGAGAGCCTATCCGTCTCCCTTTTTTACCGGAATCCAACATGTGGAAGCATTCGCGTTAAACTCTGGGCAACGTCTTCTTAGGTGCGAATCATTTGGGTCGAATTTGAGTCCAAATGCTCCAGGAGGTTTTTTTATGCGTTTAATTCTGCTGGTGCTTCTCCTCTCAACGTCTCTATTCGCCCAAGATGCTGCGCAGCAGGCTTCGCAAGCAGCAGCTCAGCAGGCGCAAATGGCAATCCAGCAAGCTCAACAGGACGCAGCAAATGCTCAAAGACAGAGTGACGTGGCTATGCAAGCTCATCAGCAGGCGATGCAGAATGCCACGAGAGCCAGTTCCCGATCCGCTTATTCTCTCGTTACGGAAAAGCCAAGGTTCTCACCAAAACCCGGCACGTTCACTGGAACCACTCCCCGCGTGATTATTACCGACGCAAGCAAGGGGGCCGTGATCTACTTCACAACAGATGGATCGAATCCTACCGTGAAGTCGCAGCGGTACACTGGCCCAATCGCACTCTCTGCCACTACGACCCTCAAAGCCATAGCTGTTGCGCGGTTTTCGCTGCACAGCGGAACTGCCAAAGGCAAATATGTGATCCAATGATCGAGTTCGGATGGCGTTTGTTGACGCTTCTGCTCCTCTGCCGAAGGTCTATCGTCGAACTGCTATACGGTGAAGCCTCTTATGCTGCTCCGACCATCGCGAGAAAACGTCGCTGTGAGAGATGGGGAACATTTCTCGAACAACCATGAGACTACTGCGGCATCTCCCTACTGCTCTGATCCAGATTGTCCATACTGCAAGGAATTACGGAAGAAGCAAGACCGGTTGAACGAACCTGAACAGGACGACGCCGCGTAAAACGATTCTCCTCGCGTTGGGGTGCCGGGCAGCAATGAAAGGCACTGAACATCGACACAACTTCGAACATTGCAGCTTAAAGGGGGACAACTCGAACTTGAGGCGTTTAGCGGGCGTCTGAGCCCGCTGCCGAAATCCCGAGCGAAGTCGAGGGACCCTCAAGATATGGTGGGCAGTGCAGGACTCGAACTTGAGGCGTTTAGCGGGCGTCTGAGCCCGCTGCCGAAATCCCGAGCGAAGTCGAGGGACCCCTCAAGATATGGTGGGCAGTGCAGGACTCGAACCTGCGACCTCCTGCTTGTAAGGCAGGCGCTCTAACCAGCTGAGCTAACCGCCCAATCGCGGCTATAGCAATTTTAAATCATTGGCACTGCAGGGCCGCGAACAGGCCAGATTGACCCAGATTCTCTCGTCCGGTCCATCGCGATTGTCCACGGTCACACGCATTATTGCCTGCCGCGCAATCAATGAACCGTCGCGTAAACGGTCGATTGAAAGTAGCGCTTTAATGAGTCTTCGGCCTGGACCGTGATTCGATGCGTTCCGACCGTCATAGACAAGGCCGTCTTTACACTGCCTCCAGTGCCGATCCATCGCTTCACGCCATCCAGCCAGATGAACATCTTGCTTACCGTTGCTCCTGGATCCGAACTTTGAGCAGCGATCGTGACCGGAGATGAAACCGTTGCATTCGGCGCGGGTGCAGAAATCATCACCGATGCCATCGACGAATCAACGGTAACATTCACGGTAGATTGAAAGTACTTCGCATCGGCATCTTCCGCCTGCACAGTGATCCGGTGCGTCCCCGAGGCCAGTGCCAACGAAGTGTTCACACTTCCGCCACCGCCAGTCCACTTCTTAACTCCATCGATCCAGATGAACATCTTGGTTACGGTTGCGTCTGGGTCCGAACTTTGGGCAACGATCTTAACCGGCGACGTCACTGTTGCACCCGCAGGAGAAGAGATCGTCACTGAAGGATTCGCAAGAGTCGCAGCCACAGTCACATTCAACGTAGATTGAAAAACCTTGGCGAGCGAATCTTTCGCCTGAACGGTGATTCGGTGTGCTCCGGCAGCCATTGCTAACGAAGTGTTCAGGCTTGCGCCACTGCCGGTCCACTTCTTAACTCCATCGACCCAGATGAACATCTTGGTCACGGTCGCTTCCGGGTCCGAACTTTGGGCAACGATTTTGACCGGCGACGTCACTGTTGCACCCGCCGCAGGAGAAGAGATCGTCACCGTCGGATTGGCTGGCGCCGTTCCGACCGTGACATTAACTATAGACTGAAAAACTAGACCGTTGGCATCCTTCGCCTGAACTGTAATCCGGTGGGTTCCGTTTGCCATCGGCAACGATGCATTCACGCTCCCGCCTCCGCTGGTCCACTGTTTCGCACCGTCAACCCATATGAACATGCTGTTCACAGCCGCGGCGGAATCACGGGCCCCGGCGACAATCGAAACAGGCGACTGGATCGTCGCGTTCGCTGACGGGGCACAAATCGTTACCGACGGATCCGCCGAATTTAGCTGACAAGCGCTAAAGGCAGTCGTGAGGAAGAAATCCAGCTCATTGGGAAAATAGTCGTTCAGAGCGGCTGTTTGGGTCTCGGTATTGAAGCCCGAAGCCTTCGCGCTGGAGGAGAGCTGGCCCGGCGATTGGGTCAGCGTGTAGTTTCCGCTACTGTCAGTCGTGGCGGTGACGCCACCGATGTTGACTGTGGCGCCAGCAATTGGTTTGCAAGCCGATCCAGAGGCGGCGGTGCGAACTCGGCCAGTTACGGTCGCCGTCCCACTCCCCGGTTTACCGTCGTTGTGCCATTTGAGAGTAAATTGGTTCGCGGAATCTGTAAGGAAGAGGCCAGTGAACGGAGAATAGCTTTGAACTGAGATCGTGTTTTTTGACGGCGAGAACTTCATGATGCGCAAATAACCATTGCCACCGTTGGTCCAAGCCTGCCAATTCGCAAAGATCTGATGAACGAAGTTGCCGTTCACACCTACATCCGAGCGGCGCGCAGAGAACTTATTCGTAATATGGCCGCTAAGCACCACGCTGATGTTCGGATATTGGCTGATTAACTTAGCCCACAGCAGCGCACCGTTATTATCGCCAACCATGTCCGAGGTATCGCATCGATCGACAGTGGTCCCATCCGAGTACAGATAGCTATGGGTAACGACGATCACTTCTTTATCGGTGTTTGCGCTGAGAATTGTCTTGGCCCAGGCGACTGCCGAACTACGCGGCACGAACTCGAGGGCCAGAATTAGGTAGGTCTTGCTTCCCCACGTGAACGTCTGGTAGAAATTTTCGTCGCTGCCGCTCGGGAAATTTGACGCACCATAGTACGGCTTGCCGGCATATCGCGATGGCCCGAAATACTGATTGAAAATGGTCGCCTGGCGATTTACAGGCGGCCGCTCGTCATAGTCATGGTTTCCGATGGTCGATGTATACGGGATGCCGGCCTGATCAAGAATCCCAATGGAATGAGCTGCGTTCGCCCATTGAGTGGGATCCGTGCTGACATTAACGATATCTCCTTCACCAATGACAAGTTTTATGTTTTGTGCGGCTGCATTGTTCGCGACCCACTGCGTCTGGGAATCGAAGATTTGCGGGTAGGTTTGGGAATAGTTTTGGGTGTCCGGCAAAACAACGATGGTGAAATCGCCGGATGCTTGTGAATATGACGCGACAACCGATGAGAGGATGATTGACAGCAGGATTGAAAGTTGCAGTATACCCCGTCCGCCAAAGTGCCTTGGCTGCATAAGACCCCCTTTACCATACAGGCAAGAGGCCCAAACAAGCTGGTGTGTAGCAAACCACTGCACTTGGGCGCGATCAATGTGCGCGTCGCGCTCAACGCTGGCCAGCTGCACTTTGTAGCACGGGCTTAACGCTACACTTTCAATTCCGTCGACCTACTTTCGCGGAGTTGGACGATGCAGCGAGGTGGGGGGACCACGTACTTCCCATCGCGATTGGGTCCACTTTTTCGCGTACAGCGGTCATAGCATACCCCGAAAGTCAGGCGGTTCACAAGACAATTAGTGAGCTGACGTGAGCGCGACACCTTGTCTGTAATACATTTTTCAAGAAGTGATTACACACGAGAGCTGGGCGCACAACTCTTCTCATCTGATCCGCGCAACTCCAGCTGCTAAACTCGCATCGTGCGGCGCCTGATTGTCAACGCGGATGATTTCGGGCTTACTTCTGGTGTGAACCGCGGAATTATCGAGGCACATGAACGCGGAATTGTAACTTCATCCACGCTCATGGCGAGTGGCCCGAGTTTCGATGAAGCGATCTCTCTTGCCGCGCAAACACCGTCTTTAAGCGTCGGCTGTCACGTGCTTCTGGTTGACGCGTGCCCGATACTCGATTCTCAGCAAATTTCAACTCTTGTCCGCGGGAATTCGGGTCTGCCACGATTCAGGGAACACGCCATGAGCTTTGCCTGCCTCGCAACGATGCGCAAGCTGAATGAAGATCAGATAGAAGCCGAAATCACCGCGCAAATTCGCAAGCTGCAATCGGCGGGCATTCAGGTTTCTCACCTCGATTCACATAAACACACGCACATGTTTCCGGTTGTCTTCAGGTCAATGCTGCGTGCAGCGAAAAAGTGCGGCATTTTGGCAGTTCGCAATCCGTTCGAGCCTTTCATCTTCGCTAGTACCAGTCAGGGAAACTGGAAGCGCAGTTTTCAGCTCGGAATTCTGCGATCGTTTCGCAGCAGTTTTCGACGCGCTCTCCGCGACACTGGAATCGTGACGCCAGACGGTTGCATTGGCATAGTCGCGACCGGAGGACTAAACCTTGACATATTTCGAGAGTTGATTGAAAACCTTCCGGAAGGCACCTGGGAGTTCGTCAGCCACCCGGGATATAACGATGCCGACCTCAGTAAGATCAAGACTCGTTTGCGCGGATCGCGGCAGAAGGAGCTCGCGGTACTGACCTCCGACGAAGCTAGAGAGTTGCTGGCTCGCAAGCAGATTGAGCTGATTTCCTATCGCGATTTCCCCCTGCTCTGCAAGGCCTTCCCGCAGGGCGTAGCACCTTAGTACTTCAGACAGTGACTAACGGTTACTTACGGTTGCGTGCAGCGAACGTTATGATTGTGCGCAGCTATGGATAAGAGACCAGAACCGAGGGTCACAGCCGATATCCCTGTTCGTATTTGGGGAATGGATGCGGATGGCAAGCCTTTCTTCCAGAGTGCCCTAGCCGCCAGCTTGAGCAGCGACGGGGCTCAACTCACAGAGCTACATCATTGCCTGAAGATCGGCGACATTATCGGCATTCAGTACGGCGAGAAAAAGGCGCGGTTCAAGGTGATCTGGGCACACGCATCCAGCGCTCCACGGAAGAACAAAGCCGGAGTACAGATACTTCCCGATCAGAGCACGCCGTGGACCGACATCACCACAGAAAACCGTCGTGCGCCGGCTAAATCGGGTGCGGAAAAACGACGGTTCATTCGCCACAAAGTGAGTTTTCCTGTGGTCATCAGCTTTGAAGATGAGCGTCGCGCACACATGCAGTGCAGCGCCACTGATATCGGCGGCCGTGGATGCTACATCGAAACCTTTTCGCCCCTGCAATTGAATTCCGCGATTTACGTCACCTTCTGGCTTGATTCGGACAAGATTCGCACTAGCGCCGTCGTGCGGACCAGCGATCCGGGAGTAGGGATGGGCATTGAATTCACCGCGCTGAAGACGGAAATTCAGCAACGCCTGCAGGACTACCTGGAAAAAATAGACAAAGGCTTTTCGAAAGCCGCAACCGAAGGCCGCTGATTCCAGCCGCCAGTCTCTCACTCGAGCCTCTCACTTAAAGAATCAAATTTTGCAAAATCCGAATCCTGGCTCTGCTTTTTCCATCGAATGGACATGCGGGAGAAGCTGAAGATTGGCATAACCTGTTACCCCACCTATGGAGGCAGCGGTGTAGTCGCTACCGAACTCGGCCTCGAATTGGCGCAGCGCGGCCACGAGATTCACTTCATCTCTTACGCTCAGCCCATCCGCCTGAACCGGCCCGCAGCCAATATTCACTATCACGAAGTCGAGGTCTCGCGATATCCGCTCTTCGACTATCCTCCATACGATTTGGCGCTTGCCACCCAGATGGCTGAGGTTTCCGAACTCTACGAGCTCGATTTATTGCACGTTCATTACGCGATTCCTCATTCCGTAAGCGCAATGCTCGCGCGACAGATGCTGGCTGCCGGCCCGAAGAGAAGAAAGCTGCCATTCGTGACCACGCTGCACGGCACCGATATCACCCTTGTCGGGCAAGACCGTTCCTACTTGCCAATTACGCGCTTTTCAATTGAGCAAAGTAATGGTGTGACAGCGATTTCGCAGTATTTGCGCGAGCGCACGATTCGCGAGTTCGATGTCACGAACAACATCGAAGTGATCTACAACTTTGTGAATTGTGATGTGTATTGCCGCAGCAGGAATTCCTCAGAGCGGCGGGCGGAATTCGCTCCCAATGGAGAACGCATCCTGGTCCACATATCAAATTTCCGACCGGTCAAACGCGTAACTGACGTGATTGAAATATTTGATCGCGTCAGAAGGCAGATTCCGGCGAAACTGCTGCTCATGGGCGATGGCCCAGATCGCTCTCCCGCGGAGTGGCTGGCCATGCAGAAGGGGATCCATGACGACGTAATCTTTCTTGGGAAACGCGAGCAAGTTTATGAAACGCTCGCCATGTCTGACCTGCTACTCATGCCTAGCGAACTGGAATCCTTCGGCCTGGCAGCGCTTGAGGCCATGGCATCGGAGGTCATTCCTGTCGCGACGCGGGTTGGCGGCGTCCCGGAAGTTATTGAAGACGGCAAAAGCGGTTTTCTGGCCGACGTAGGTGACATCGACACTATGGCGCGTTACGCAATAGACATTCTAAGGGACGAAACGCGGCTACGAGCAATGGGCAAGCAATGCCGCGAGGCTGCCCGGGCCAAGTTTTGCACGACGATCATTATCCCGAAATACGAGGAGTTCTATCGACGGGTCATGGAACGCTCTTCATAGTGTATTGCAGACAGCTTCGAATCACCCACCAAAACCGGCAGGCGTAATCGAACGAGCGTGCCGGTGCCATTGCGGCTATCGATGGTCATACGAGCCGCCTCACCATACAAGACTTTCAATCGCTCAGCTACGTTGGCCATTCCAATTCCACCTTCACCCAGACCGGATGGGGGTTCCAGCAACTGGGCCGATCCCATACCGACCCCATCGTCCTCCACTTCAATAGTCAACTGTGAATTGAAGAGTTTGCTACGCAAATAGATGCTGCCTCCGTCAATCTTCGATGAGAGTCCGTGCTTGATGGAGTTTTCTACAAGGGGTTGCAGCAACATACTCGGAACCATTACATCGAGCGAATCGGGATCAAGTTCTTTCACAACCCGCAGTTTGTCCGTCCCAAAACGCACAACTTCGATGTCCAGATAGTTGTCGATGAAAGCGATTTCTTCCTGTAGGGCAACAAAGGCATCGCTACTGTGGAGCAGGCGGCGCAAGATTGTCGCGAGCTTCAGGATTAATTGGCGAGCCGTATCGGGATTCACGCGGACGAGCGATGAGACGGAATTCAGAGTATTGAAAAGAAAGTGTGGGTTAATTTGATTTTGCAGCGCCGCCATGCGCGCTGAGAGCAGCATCTTTTCCTGCTCCTCGACCTTGATCTGCAGACGAACGCCGTTCCAGATTTTCAATTCGACAACGATCATGGTGACTGACGTCGCATAGATCAGAACCTCTACCCAAAGCGGATACTGCGTCGAGACGTGACCCGGAAGCCAGCGAGAGGCTTGCGTCTCTAAAAGTCGTAGCGCGATGATCGTAAACAGAAACATCATTTGCCAATCGGGAAAACGGAGGCGAAATTCCGCACGCTTGATCCAGCGAAAGATACTGAGATAGTTAAACGGAGAGAACCGCCACACTTCCTCACGATTGGGAGCAAATTGACGCAGTTGGCCCGCAAGCAGGCCGATGATGATGTTCACCGGCAGCATCAGCCAGGCCTCATTGAAGACGGCAAGCAGGGCGCCCCCGGCAACTCCTGCAAACCGGCCTGCAATGACTCCCAAAAGAATCGTTGTCTCCAATGAAAGGTCGCCCGAGAACGTACTCTCGGCTCCAAATCGGATCCAGATACCTAGCGCAAGATGAAATCCGAGCCACGCCGAAATCACGAGCCACAGCACGAGATACATGCGGTCTTTGATTGACCGCTCCTCGCGAAAAAGCAGCGACTTGAATTCGACCGAGCGCACCAGTGCCGCTGCAATGGCGGCAGCCACGCCAAGCTTCACCAGCAAATTGATCAGGATGAGGCGATATTCCATGGTGGCGAGTGTCTAGGAAAACTGTAGCACCTGAAGGCGGCCATTGCTCCGCGATCCGCCCCACGGGAAGGAAGTCTTGCGAACGGACAGTGGTCAATATGGACCGATGATCCCGCCTATTTGACGCGGTGCGGGGTGTTTACTGCGATGCTGTTCTTTCGGTTCATCAGGTTGAGATACCTCGACAACTCGTATTTGAATTTCATCGCCGACCCAGAGAGGTTCCTCGCGCCTCCAGTTCTGATCTGTTTGACTGATCACCCCTCCGATGTCTAGAACCAGATCACCATCCCCGCTGTTTGCCGCCGACTTGACTGTTGCCGACAACTCTTGGTTCTTGTCGAGTCCGGCAACGCAGACGTTTCTCCCGTTCAGGCTGATTTCTAAGGCGCGCATAGGAGAGCATTTTAGCTTGAAAAGAGCCCGCCACGGCGCTGTGCTAGGCGGGATCAAGATGCCGGCAACTGCTTCAGCAAGCCTTTGGCTCTTCGAAACCAGGGACGCTCGCGACGGCGCAGATATCCAGGAAGCGTAGGTTTTTTTGCAAGAATTCGTTGGGTCCACTCGCGCGCCTCCGCATTTCTTCCTTGCGAAGCCAGGAAGCTCGCGTAGTGCAAATAAGTTTCCGAGAGTGTTGAAATCTGCGTTGCCTGTCGGAAGAGCGCATCGGCTTTTTCCGGCTGGTCAGTCTGGGCATAGGCGTGAGCCAAGAGTCCGGCGGCGCGATGGAAATCATAACCCGGGTCAGCCTTGATCGCGCGCTCGAGGTCGCTCACTGCCGCAGGAAAATCCTTCAGCTCAATTTCCGCAATCCCACGGCGGTAAAACGGATCGGGAGAGTCCGTTCGGGACGAAATCGCTTTGTCATAGCACTCACGCGCTTTGGCAAACCTCTTCTCGTCCAGGTAAAGATCGGCAAGTTCTTCATAGTTTCCGGCTGCAGGATTATCCAGAACAATCGCCTGCAACTCGCGAATTCGCCTGCGCCGTGGAAATGTCTTGAACGACTGCCGAAGGAGTCCGGCGTCAGGCAGAACTTCGGCAAAGATATAAACCAAGGCCCCGATCCAACCTCCGATGAGAATTATCCAAAGCCAATACGTGTCCGGCCTTCGCCGGATGAAATGCACGATGGCGATTCCCTGCAGAATGAAATTCCAGGGAAACAGAAATAGGTAAAGGAATCCCATGCGTGAGCGAAATATAACAGGGGCAGTAATTAGTGGCTAGTGGCTATTGGTCGGTGACCGGTAGAATTGGCGAGTGTGCGGCTTGTGGTAAGTCAGAGATGAAAGCGAAATATACCTCTTAGTACGGCCGCCCGTACCAGCCGTTGACCACTTCGCTACTAAATCGCTGATCCTGCTACGCGATGCTAAAATCGCTCCAGTGACTTCACCCATCCGCCTTCTGGCCATCGATATTGATGGCACCTTGTTGAACTCCCAATTTCACATTTCCGAACGAGACCTGCAGGCGCTTCGCCAAGTTAATGCTCAGGGCATTGAAGTGGTTCTGGTCACTGGCCGGCGGCATACATTCGCAATGCCGATCGCCGAACAACTTGGGTTTGACTTTTGGTTAATCAGTTCTAACGGCGCAGTTACACGCTCGCTCACAGGAAAAACATTTCATCGAGATCTCTTGCCGGTTGAAACCTGCCGGGAACTCTGCGCATCAATGCGGGATTTCCGCGGCAACACGGTCGTTACATTCGACAAGGAAACGAAAGGCGCCTTGGTGCTGGAGCGTATGGATGAATTGACCGCGAGCATTCAAAAATGGCTGGAGAAAAACCTCCAGTTTATCGACTTTGTGGTTCCGCTCGAGGATGCTCTGGTCAGCGACCCGGTGCAGGCAATGTTCTGTGGCCCGATCTCCCGGATGCGCGAAGCGCTGAAAAAGCTGGGATCGAGCGAGGTGAGCATTCGAACCACCGTGGTGCGAACCGAATATCCGTTGCGCGACTTATGTATCGTGGACGTGCTCAATCGCGCATGTTCCAAAGGCCATGCTCTGGAACGCTGGGCGAAATATCGCGGTATACCGCGCGAGCAGGTCATGGCCATTGGCGACAACTTTAATGACCTGGAGATGCTTGCCTTCGCCGGCCTGCCGTTTATCATGGGAAATGCCTGTGCCGAATTGAAGGCACGAGGCTGGCCAGTTACGTTTTCAAATGATGAGAACGGAGTTGCGGCGGCAATTGAGCGGGTGTTGGAAAAAGAGCAGGTTCCTGCAGAAGCTCAATAACGACACTTTCGATTTTTCATCGGCTCTCGTGTCTTGACCTGTGCGGTTCGCGCTCAAACTCGTAGTGATCTCAATCATGGCCTCCGCGTGCGCCAGTTCACAGGCCGAAGATCTTGCCATCTTGCGCAACGGAAATTCGATTCGGCATCAGCACCGGGAAGTTTTCGGCGCAATCACGCGCCTTTATTTAGGCGACTCGTCGACCGGTTATATTGAAATTCCTACCGACCAGATTTTGCGTTTCGAAGCAGATCCAGATCCGTCCCCTGTGCCCAAACAGTCTCCAAGCATGGTTGCCGTCCGTTCTTCTCCGCAAGCGCAAACGCCTGTCGGAACCGCTGCGCGGGGCGCGACACTTGACCAGCAGGGGCTGAATATTCTGGTGAACAACGTCGGCCAGCGGCACCGCATAGATCCTGATTTCATCAACAGCGTCATCCACGCGGAGAGCGGCTTCCATAGTCGGGCTGTTTCGCGAAAGGGCGCCCAGGGACTCATGCAGCTCATGCCGGGGACGGCATCGCAGCTTGGGGTGGCGAATCCTTTCGATCCCAAAGCCAACGTCGAAGGCGGAACCAGGTACTTGCGCGAGCTCCTGGAAAAGTACAACTACGATGTTCCGAAAGCGCTCGCCGCTTACAATGCCGGCCCTGGCCGTGTGGACCGCTACAAGGGCGTGCCTCCATATTTCGAAACCCAAACATACGTAGCGAAAATTATTCGCGACTATAACCGGAAGAAGCTGGCTAAGAATCCGTCATTGGCGCACAAGGCCGGGACGGCGCGAGTCGCTAACAAAGCCTCGAAACTTCCGTCAAAAACGCGGGCACAGACCGTAGCAGAACATTCTCTCTCGGCGGGCCAACAAACTGCTTCCCGCTGACCAAGTGGCTCTCAATTGACCATGTCCACCGTCCCATATAACTTGACAGGGGAATCGCCGCAGATCGACAGCACGCGCCGATGAGCAAGAAACGCATCCTGACCACCGCAATCGTGATCGGCATTCTCGGCGTGCTGATTTATTTCCAGGTGCAACACTGGCGCAGCTTCGATTGGGCGCGTTTCCGCAGCGCCAGCCGGGTCGAGCCGCTTCATATCATCGCAGCGATCGCTCTCATCTATCTCACCTATGTATTGCGTGCTCTTCGTTGGAAGGTGTTCCTGGAGCCGGTGTGCAAGACTTCCATGTGGAAGCTCACGCCCCCCACCTTCATCGGGTTCACCGGACTGGCGCTGCTGGGGCGGCCGGGAGAGTTCATCCGTCCATATCTGATTGCGCGAAAAGAAGACCTGCCGGTCGCCTCCCAGATCGGCGTATGGACGGTTGAACGCATATTCGACATCGGCGCATTCACCGTCCTGATGACCGTCGATGTGTTTTCCTCTTCGGCACTACGCGCCAACCCTTATCTGCATAGATTTCGCCTCGCTTCAATTGCCCTTTGCGCTCTCGTTGCCATGGCCAGCACGATTGCGTTTGTGATTCGCACGCGCGGGCACAAGGTCGCAGCCTTCCTGCATCGAGTCACCTCGCGATTCTCCGCGCGACTGGCCCATGCGGTTGACCAGAAGGTGCGCGCATTCGGTGAAGGACTGAACACGATTTCCGGAGCAAAATCGTTGCTCAAATTAATCGCAATCTCGCTCCTTATGTGGTTCATGATCGCGTTGTCCTATCGTGAGGTGGCGCACTCCTATCCGAAAGAGACTCTTGACCATGGACCGGCTGCCGTAGACGTCGAAACCGCGAATCTTGCGACGCTTCCTGAAACCGCGGGCGAGCCTTTGACCGATGAAACCGTTGCTGCCCTCGACTCGGCTTTGCAGGAGAAGGGATACCGATTGCAGGTAGTAAACGGCGATGTGTGGCTGATTCGGCAGCACAAGCGAATAAAGAAGGTAGGCGACCGTCCGCACCTGGCAAACATGGACGTCCCCCACGTGTTGTTGCTCATGGGCTTCAGCATGATCGGGTCGGTTGTGCAGCTTCCGGCGGTTGGCGGTGGAAGCCAACTCGCCGTGATAAGCGCACTTCAGGTGATCTACGGCATACCACCGGAACTCGCTTTGAGCTGCGGAATTCTGCTGTGGCTGGTCACGTTCATGTCGTGCATCCCCGTCGGCTTGGCCTTTGCGCATCAGGGACACTTATCGTTGCGGAAGCTGTCGAAGGCGAGTCACGAAGATAGCATTCAGCAATCAGCCGTCAGCAATCAGTCAAACCAACCCGGAGCGCTGAATTCGCGTGATCGACATTGACTGGCTGAATGCTGAGTGCTGACTGCTGTGTGCTGCGCTGCTGCTACAATGCACTCAGTTCCCAATCATCATGAAGTGTCCTTTTTGCGGCTTTGCCAATGACAAGGTCGTGGACTCGCGCGAGAGCAAGGAAGCCGATTCCATCCGCCGCCGTCGCGAGTGTCTGAAATGCCAGAAGCGCTTTACCACTTACGAGCGCATCGACGAAATCCCCTACATGGTTGTGAAGAAGGACGGACGGCGGGAAAAGTTCGACCGTCAAAAAGTTTTGAATGGACTGCTGCGCGCCTGTGAAAAACGGCCTGTGCCGATCAGCAAACTGGAACAGATCGTGAACGAAGCCGAATCATTTGTGATCGAGTCCCCCGAGCGCGAGCGCAAAACCAGTGAAGTAGGCGAGCTAATCATGAGCCGGCTACGCAGATATGACAAGGTTGCCTATGTGCGATTCGCATCGGTATATCTCGACTTTAAAGACGTGCAGGAGTTCATGACAGAATTGAAAGATCTGCTGAAAACCAAGGAAACGGATTCTCAAGCCAAGGCTACAGCGAAGCCGATGTGAGATTTACTCACTCAACAATTCAATCCGAATGACCCACAAGATCACCCTCATCCCCGGCGACGGCATCGGCACGGAAGTCACGCAAGCAGTCGTTCGCATCCTGGAAGCGACTGGCCTGAAATTTGAATGGGAGACCGTTCAAGCGGGCGCTGAAGCCTTCGAAAAATACAAGGAGTACATCCCGAAGGCTCTTACTGAATCCATCGAGCGCACGCATGTTGCTCTGAAGGGCCCCATCACCACTCCGGTCGGTGGCGGCTTTGCCAGCATCAACGTTCAGCTTCGCAAGCAGTTCGAGCTCTATGCGAATTTTCGTCCAGTGCGGAACCTGCCGCATATTCCCACGCGGTATCCGGATGTCGACCTGGTGATCGTCCGGGAGAATACGGAAAGCCTCTACTCAGGGTTGGAACACGAAGTCGTGCCGGGTGTTGTTGAAAGCCTGAAGATCATTACGGAAAAAGCTTCAACGCGCATTGCGCGTTTCGCCTTTGACTACGCGCGAAGGAACCAGCGCAAGAAAGTTCATGCCATCCACAAAGCCAACATCATGAAACTCTCCGATGGCCTGTTCTTGCGGTGTTCACGCAATGTGGCAAAAGAGTTTCCCGAGATCACTTACGGAGAGCACATTGTCGACAACGCCTGCATGCAGCTGGTGATGAATCCGTATCAGTATGACGTAATGGTGATGGAAAACCTTTATGGCGACATCATTTCGGATTTGTGCGCCGGTCTTGTGGGCGGACTCGGTCTGGTGCCGAGCGCAAATTTAGGCGACCACTGCGCGATATTTGAAGCTGTCCATGGTTCTGCCCCTGACATTGCAGGAAAAAATCTTGCCAATCCCACTGCCCTGCTCCGCTCCGCACTCCTTATGCTGCGCCACATCGGTGAGTCTGATGCAGCACTAAAGATTCGCAACGCTCTGGAGAGGGTCTATCGCGACCGCGACAAGCTGACGAAAGATGTCGGCGGCAAGGCCGGAACCTCAGAGTTCGCCGACTCTGTTGTGGAATCAATCGAGGGAGTTACGGTCGAGTCGAAGTAGTGGGTTGCACAAGGCAAAGATCAACTCGGCGCAAGTTGCGTTTCTGTTTTAACGGCGATGGCCTGCTCGAATTGGATTGCTCGCCGTTCCGCGCTGTGCTCAGCCAACACTCGCATCTGTGCGCGTCGCCCCATCAACCGCGCTTCGCGTTCAGTGAAGCGGGTCAGAAACGACGTCACATCTGCTGATGAGTTCGCCAAAAGAATCTCTTCACCAGGAGTAAAGAATGTTTCCATCCCCGGCCATTTGTCGGAAATAATAGCGCTGCCGCAGCCTGCGGCTTCGAACAATCGTACTGATGGAGAATAGCCGGCTTGGATCATCTCATTCCGCGTTAAATTCAGCGTAAACAACGATGATGAATAAAAATAGGGATGAAATTCCGGCTCGAGGTGAACAATCCGCCGGACATTAGGTGTGCACTTGAACTCCGCGGGATATTGCGGGCCCGCCAACACAAATTGTTTTGCCGGCAACTCGCGAGCGGGCTTACAGAATAGCTCTTCGAGCTGCGGCTGACGATCGGCGGCATACGTTCCCATATAACTCAGGTCGCAAGCATAGCGTGGATCTGGTTCAAGTGACCGGTAGCGATCGGGATCAAACGAGCAATACAGCGGCAAGGCGCGGACTGCCCCGAATCGGGTCTCCAATTCTCGCAACGTTGGACCGCCCGTGAAACTGAAATACACATCGAAGCCGGGTATCTGATCACGCCGAAGATACTCCGCATCGGCCGCACGCAACTTCGAAACCGTAATCGGCGTGTCGATGTCGTAAAACGTCTTTGCCCCCGCATTCGACTCGAGCATTTCGTCGATTGCTCGAACGCCATCCGCACAGAAGGAACCCACCATAGCAACGTCCGCGGAGTTCAGTTCCCTGCGCCATAAGTTCGCCACGTCTTGGAACGTCTCATAGATGTGAACGCGGCAGAACGGCGGCTCCGGCATGTCACGGTTCGAGGCGTACCACTCCAGGTCGCGCTCGAAAAACACAATCTGATGTCCACGCGCATTAAGCGCTCGTGCCAGCGCTCGAAACGTGGTCGCGTGTCCATTACCCCAGGACGAGGTAATGGACAGCCCGCAAATAACGATTTTCACGTTGTTCCTTACGCTACCGACTGGACCAGCGATTCTGAATTTTCATCCATCTCGCCCTGCAAAATGCTGTTCACTTGCCTGGCGCGCAGTTCATACGTGTGATCTCGGAGTGCGCGACGATGCATTGCGGCGCCGATCTTGCAAGCTCCATCGGAAGAAATTCCGCGGAGAAAGCTGACAATACCTTCGGCGCCATCGGCGACCAGAATCTCCTGTCCGGGTTCGAAGAACGAATCCACGCCGGTCCAGGCATCTGTGATGAGGGAAGCAGCAGCTCCGGCTGCCTCGAAGACACGCGTGGGAGGAGAAAATCCAACTCGTGCCATCGACTCACGGTTAATATTCAGTACCATTCGCGCCGAACAGTTGATCACGTTGTGATGCGCCGTTCCTACATGTCCAATCCAGCGCACATTCGCCGGCATTCTCTTGCTTCCCCAGCCTTCACCCCCGAGCAAAAACTGGAATTCGGGAGCTTGTTCTGCTGCTGCAAGGAAAAATTGATCCACTCGCGCCTCTCGATCCGGCAACCGGTTTCCGACGAAGGCAAGATCGCACTTGAATTTACCTTCGGGGGCCACGGGGTGGTGAGTATCCGGATCAAGCGCGTTGTAGATCGGGAAGCAGTTTTTTGCGCCCAGAGCAGTGTACTTCTCAACGACGGCAACGCCACCGCCGTACGTAAAGATGAAATCGTATTTTGGAATCAGCTCGCGAAACGGGTCGTGCTCATTCTGCTCAACTCTGGTCAATGTGGCCGGCGCATCCACATCCCAGAAGGCAATCCGAGTTGAAGCCGATCTACAATGCAGAACTTCTTTCTCGAGCAGTTCGTCATCAGCTCCAACTCCGCTATGCTTTACGATCAGATCCGAGGCGCACGCGTCAGCCAGCATGCTGTTCAGATCTCGTGGTGTCTGGTACACGCGCACAGTGGCATATTCAATATTTGAACAATCGCGGTTCTGCTGCCGGTTATAAACGTCGGGCTCCGCAAAGGTTATGTCGTGCCCAAGTCGGTGCAGGTTCTTGTAGATGCCGCGATAGTACGTGGCCGCGCCGTTCCAGTAACACGAAGTAATGCTGGATCCGATCACGTAGATCTTCATCCGTCAGTTCTCCAGTTCGTGGCAGATTTCCCTAAGCTGCTCTGCGCGATGTGCACAGCTATGTCGTGCCCGAATTGTTTCGGTCCCATTTTCCGCAAGTTGCCGGCAGGCTTCCCCGTCGCGCAGCAGAGAGCGCAGCTCGGCAACCATTGCGGCACCGTCAGGGACACACAGGTAATCCTGCCCGGGACGGAACAATTCTTCGCTGTCACACCACGGAGCGCACACCAGCGGCGAGCCGGCCGCGAGCGCCTCAAAAACGCGGATCGTCGGAACTCCACTCAAGCCATTCGCATAAAACCTGCGCGGAACATGCAAGCTGATTCGGCTGCGCGCATACATCTCCGGCGCACGAAGGTTCGGCAGGTAACCTCGGAACTCGATTCCGGATTCAGCGAGTCTGACCCGTGCGTCGTCAGGGTAACGAACGCCGTGCACGGCAAACTTCGAATCCCGTAAGGCGGCGGCCGGCCCCATCAAGAATTCTTGTAGCTCTTGAGTGCGTTCCTCGTCGCCCCAATTCCCGATCCATACAACGTCTGTGTCTTTTGAGCTCGCCCGCGGAAAAAAGTGCGCCGTGTCCGCGGCTTCGTGGAACGTCCACACACGCTTAACGCCGAAAACTTCCCGATAAATTCGGCGGATCGCTTCACCGAATGCCAGCACTCCATCGAACTCCGCTAGCGGAAACCGCAGTACTTCTCTCGGATTGGTGTACGCGCGGTGATGCGTGTCATGGAATAGCGCGCGAAACCCAAGTTCGCGTTTAAGGGACAGAATGCCTGAAACCACCTCGGGCGAATTCCATTCATGGATTACAACGACATCCGAGCCTGCAAGTTCCCGCATCAGGAATTCCTTAAGATCGCCATCATTCGCATAGACGCGAACATCAAGGGAAGGAAAAGCGTTGCGGAACTCTGTTGCCGCGCGCTCTACGGCATCATTGTTTTCTTGTGCAAGGTTACGGATCGACCAGCCATCACCCTCCTCGTAGCAGCGGACTTCATGTCCTTGCTTGGCCAGTTCACTGGCCAGCCCTCGCAGAAAGTGCGCGTTCCCGTGGTTCCAATCGGAAATCCACGAGTGCGCGAATATTCGAAAGCTGAGTTTGCCAGAGCTCATGCGATGTTCGCTGTTGACGAGACTTCTTCGTATGCATGTTCGTATTGCCCTACCATGCGCGAAGCGCCGAACTTTTCGCGAGCAATTTCATATGCGCAATCAGCGCACTCCGCTCGCAGATCGGGATCGTTACGCAATTCGGTAATCCCTCGCCCAAGATCTTCCGCGTCGTCCGTTGTGAAGAAAACTGCTGCTTTCCCCCAGAGCTCGCGAAATACAGGATTGTCGTTCAACAACAGAACGCACCGAGAAAGAGCAGCCTCGAGAGGGGCCAATCCGAATGGTTCATAGCGGGACGTACCAACATAAATGCCGGCATGCGCATATAGCTCGCGCAATTCGTGTTGCGATTTCGGCCCCAGCAGCTTAACGTTCGCGGGTAACTGGTCGCGGCTACCCTGTCGTTCCCTGCCCGGCTCCTCTTCCCAACCGGCAACGCGGATGCACGCCGATTGCGTCCGCTCAAATAATAGCGAGATATTCTTCGCAGGGTCCCAAACCCGCCCGACCGAGAGCGCATAATCCTGCTTTTCTGCGTTTGGCTCTAGCAGCTCAGGAGTTCTTCCGTTGTAGATGACAAGTCCGGCCGCGGGCTTCACGTAATATTTGGTGAGTTGTTCCAACATCCAGCGCGAGGGCGCAACCACCAGGTCCGCTCCACTCAGCCCGCTGTTCACCGTGCGCCGATAATTTCGCATCCACGGAGTGTCATCCGGTTCGCAACCATGGACAGCGACCCACCAGCTCACGATGTCACTGTGGGCCACCACAATCTTTGGAATCGCTGTCTCGAAATCGCCGTAGGTATACTGGCTGAAGTGCAGCACGTCAGGTTGCACTTCATCGATCAGCAGCTTGAGGTAGCGTTTCGAGTCCTCGATATCACGGTCTGCGACTTCCATCCACTCAAGGCGATATTCGGTGGGACGATAATCGACGCGAGGAAGAGTTTGCATCCATTCGGTCTGATGTGGCGCGGGCAACTTGCCAAAACTGACTAGCGTTACACGATGACCCGCGTGCACCAAGCCGGTGACAAGTTCCTGGGTGTAAGTCCAGACCCCACCGACGGTGTCGGAAGTGATCAGTACGTGCATTCCAGTTCCTCTATGGAAACAGGCTGCTGGTCCTGAATGTCACTGAATCCTTTTTCCCGGAACGCGGCAAGATAATGTTTATGCGCCCGCTCCCAAGCGTAATCATCCGGAGGGCCGAAGCGCTGAAGGTAGTCCGGCGTTCCCGGGAAAGCGAACATCGGAACTGGCTCGCTGACCCACACCCCGTGTTTGCGGAGGTCTTCCTGAAAAGCCCGAACTCTATCGCGTTCATCGTGCTCGGTTAATATCAAATTCGCCTGCACCCAGGGAATTCTCTGGCGGGCATAAATCAGCAACTCAGCGATGCGCTCGGTCGAAATCCGGCAGTTCTTGTTCAGTTCATCGCGTCCCACGTCCGTAATTGACTCAATCCCACACTCCATCGAAATGCAGTGCGCTGAGCCAAGCAGATCGAGCGATTGTTCATCCCATAAGTCGATACGCGTCTGCAGGCCTATCGTGATCGGTCGCTTCGCAAGCTCCTGCAAGAGCCGGCGGACCGGCTTGCCGACTCCAAAGATTTCGTCGATCCAGTAGATGTAGTCCACGCCGCGCGAAATGAGTGAGTCCACTTCCTGAAGCACCGCATCGAGGTTCCGCTCACGAAACTTATTTCTGAAGAGTGTCTTGTTGCAGAAACTGCACGCCCAGGGACACCCGCGAGCAAACTCCAGCTCTGCGCCACGGCCCGAACCATGGAACACGTGATGCCGGTGTGAATGCGCCTCAACCGCATAGTTCTCGAAGCTCAAAGCACCAAGCTTCTTCATGTCTGCAACGCCAAGAGTCGGGTTGAGATGAATGCCAGATTCATCGCGCCAGCAGCAACCTTCAATGTCCGACCAGGACTTGGAAGCAAGTTGTGGAAGCGTCTGGTCCGGTTCACCTCGCATGGCGACGTCGCAATTTAACTTTCGCAATGTCGCAGCGGGCGTCGCCGAAGGATGCGGCCCAATGGCCACTCTCACCGCGCGTCCGCCAAGTTCCGTAAACCATTGTTGCGGGACCCGCAACTCGGGTGGTGGACAACGCCAGAACAGATACGACGGCGCAGTCGGAATCACGAGAAAATCAGGATCAAACGCATCAACCTGAGACTTCACCTCACGGGTTCCGAGCTCATGCAGTTGCGCGTCGATCAGCAAGGGCTCGTGCCCTGCCACCTTGATCTGATCAAAGGCGAACAGCAATTCCAGCGGATAGTGCGAGTCCTGGCACCCGAAGTAGGTCGAGCCCTCGAACGTCCAGGCCGGATTGATCAGAGCGAATTTCATGATGCTGCCTCAGGAACATGTGCCAACGCAGCTTGTGCGCTCGTGATGATCGGCTCCTCCACTTTTTGAACGCGCTGTTCTTTCCACCAATTCCAGATCATGTGGATGTTCTGCCGCACGCTGATCTTGGGCTTCCATCCGGTATGTTGCGTGAGCTTTTCAAAATCAGTGACGTAGAAGATCTGGTCGCCAGGACGCGTTCGTTGCATCGAGTACCGCACCGGCTTGCCGGTAATCTGCTCGATCATATCGATCACTTCCAGCAACGAAACCGAGTTCTTGATTCCGCCGCCAATGTTATAAATTTCACCGGCGGTCTTATCCACCTGCCCGCGTACTTTTTCAAAAGCCAGTACCAAATCCTTCACCGAAAGCACGTCACGCACCTGCCTGCCGTCGCCGTAAATCGTGAGCGGCTTCTCCTCCAATGCGGAATAAAGAAAGTGGGCTACCCAACCCTGGTCTTCATTCCCAAATTGTTGCGGGCCTGCAATGCATGACATGCGAAAAACAACTGTCGGTAGAGCGAACATCCGGCTGTAGTCGTGCACGTATTGGTCAGCCGTGCCCTTCGAGCATCCGTATGGAGAATACAAATCGAGAGGCTGGGATTCATTGATTCCCTTTTCATCGAGAGCACAATATCGCTTACCGGTCAGCACCAACTGTTTAGACGCGAGATTTCCGTAGACTTTATTCGTTGAGGTAAACAGGATGAAAGGCTGGCGACCGCTTTTGCGCGCTGCCTCCAGCACATTCAGGGTTCCAATAGCATTGATTTCAAAATCTTCGCGGGGATCGGTAACGGAGGTAGTAACCGCAACCTGAGCGGCAAATTGGTAAATCTCACTCGCATTCTGCGCCGCACGTTGCACCAGCGCTGCATCACGAACATCGCCGACAGTAATTTTCAGGCGCTCTGGATCTTTGCACTCCCGCCGAAGCCACTCCAGGTTGCGGTGGACTCCCCTGCGCGACAGATTGTCAAAAATATGTATGCGCGCATCCGTCGTCTTCAACAGATGATATGCCCAGTTCGAACCTACAAATCCCGCTCCTCCGAAGATGAGCGCGGATCGGAACGACAACAGCTTATTCATCTCTTCCTCATGGCAGCCGTACCCGGATGAGCACGCCTGTGCTACGGCAAGCGAGATTGTTTAGGCCACCAAACCATGCGCGTTAAGCCATCGCATGGCTTCATCCACATTGTCGCTGGCCTGCTGTGATTGCAGCCATGCCACCAGTTCCTCGATTCCTTCCTTGAGCTGCGTCTTTGGTTGATAACTCAGGAGCTGTGTGGCTAGTGAAATATCACCAAAGCAGTGCCGGATGTCGCCGGCTCGATACTTGCCGGTGATTTCAACTGGCACGCTTAAACCGAGCGCCCGCTCCAATTCATCAGCCACTTCCCGTATAGTGACCGGCTGGCCCGAGCCGATGTTCATGACTCTTCCATTGGCGCCGGACTTTTCCATTGCCAGCAGGTTCGCCTGAGTTATGTCATGCACACTGACAAAGTCACGCATCTGCTGACCATCTTCGAAAATCACAGGTGGCTTGTGGTTCATTAATCGCGAGGCAAAGATGGCAGCAACTCCGGTGTAAGGATTCGAAAGTGATTGCCGCGTCCCGTAAATGTTGAAGTAACGCAGCGCGACCACTGGAATCCCGTAAGTACGGCCGAAGAGGAGCGTCATCTCTTCCTGATCTTTCTTTGAAAGCGCGTAGATTGACGTACACTGCAGGGGCTTGTCCTCGCGTGTGGCGACTGGAGCCAGAGACTCCCCGCATTGCGGACACAATGTCTCCCACTGCTTGTCTTTCAACTGGGAAAGTGGCCTCGGCGAGGGCGCCATTTCGCCGCACTCCGAGCACAGATATTTCCCTTCTCCATAAATCGACATGGAGGACGCGACCACGATTTTCTCCGGCTGCAATCGGGCATCGAGAATTGCCTGAAGAAGGTTGGCTGTACCGAGATTGTTCGTCGCTGTGTAGTCCGCGATCTGGTACATCGATTGCCCTACACCAACAGCCGCAGCAAGATGAAAGATCACATCAACATCCTGAACGGCTTTGTCCACCTGGCTCTTGTTTCGCATGTCGCCCAGAATGAACTCCGCGTCTGGTGGGATGTACGACAACTGGCCGCCCTGGTGCACCTGCGATATGAGGTTGTCGAAAACGCGCACCTGGTGTCCGGCGGCAAGCAGAGCATCGACAGTGTGGGATCCCACAAATCCGGCGCCGCCTGTGACAAGAATCCGTTTCGCGTTCAATTCGCGTCCTTTCTTCCTGATCAGCCTTAACTCCGGCCCGCAACTATCACGTGCTCAGAGTGTTGTAGTGTGCACTGGAAGTGCTGCAACTCGGGAACCTTCCCGCGAACTTTGGATGTATGTCACCGGAAGTGAGATGTCTTGGTGAGGCATATGAGAGAAGGAATCGAGAGCCGTCCAGCGCACTCCAGCAGGGGCCCGCTTTCGCCAAAGTTCTTCAGCCAAGTTGAACGAAACTTTCGCTGCGTTCCGCAGAGATGGCGGGATTTGGCCTTCGTGTCTGGCGCGGAGCGTAGCGGCTGATCATTCGTCTTGTGAATTCGGCGAAATCTTCAGAGTTTTTCGGCGGACTCGTGTAGTGCGGAACAAGGCCGAGGTGCTCGGGCGTGAAACACAGTGTCAGCGTGGTTGAGAATTCTTCGATGGCCTGCATTTGTCGATCAAACCACAGATCAGCATTTGGCCGGAATGAATCCGCCCAGCTTAGGCCAGTTCGCAAATAGGTAACTCCCATTCGTCGGAGCCACTCGACCGAGTCATCGAGACGGTGATCCTCAAAATGGAACCACTGGCAAATTCCAAGGCCCGCAGGGAAATGCGTCAAGGCCTGCTTTGGCTCGCCATTCTCTCTGAGCAATCCCATGTAGTAGTGCCTGTAATACGCGCTGCCTTCTGCTTCCTTGTGGCGCGTGGTGGCTGTCCAGGTTGCTGGAAGATCGTACAGGCTGTACCAGTGAATACGGTCCACAATCGGCAGCAATAACTCCGCCGTGCGCTGAATTCCAAATACCTGCACTTCTTCTGCGCCGAACGACGAAACGCCAGCCTCGGAAACCCATACCGACTTATTAGTGACCGAACGTATCTCGTCTACTTTTTTTGGCCAATCGTTGATGTTCCAGTGATTCCAATCAAGCGGAAATCCGTGAATGGAGACTACATCGACGTGGTCAAGCACGCCATACCCCCCGAGCAGCTTCACGAAATTCGGGTCGATAGGCGACATCCCACCGAGCGCAATCGTCAACTCCGGATTGATCCTGCGCACTTCTTTCGCAGCCGCAATGATCATGCTGGCGAACATCTTCCAGTCCGGATCAACTTTAAAGTCCCAGTGCGAAAGATTATTCGGTTCGTTCCACAGCATCACAGCTTCGATCATGGTTTCCTTGGTGAACTTTTGTCGTTGAATCCCTGTGGTCTCTTTTAGAGCGTTCCCTCTATTTCATGATCCAGAATGTAGCGTCCGCCACGAACAGCTGCTTTAGGCGCGCATATCCAGGTTTCCGGCTCAGGATGCGCTTCAATTTCCAGCCCTGAACTTCGTAACATCGCTTCTACCGCTGCGCGATTCGGGATCCACCAGTTCGTTGGATCATGCGAGTAGCTTTTTTCGATGAAGTACATGGCGGGAAAATCATGCTCTTCGAAAATCTGCGTATTCCAGAATGGATAATCTTCTTCCCAGTCGCGGGCCTCGCCCGAGCCCCGTACCATGGTTTGAAATACCAACTTGCCGCCAACCTTCCTAATCAGGCTGTCCAGGGCAAAGAGCGGGTATCGAAGGTGATAAAAGACCCCCATAAAAAGGACGAAATCAAACTGTCCTGACAAAGCATCCGTTGAATACACCGAACACTTCTGCAGCTCGATCTCATACCCCAACGTTTCAGCTGCAAATCGGGCCTGACTTAAATAGCGCTCATCGACATCAATTCCAAGCACCCGTTTAGCGCCCCGCTTCTTCATTTCGATGGAATAAAAGCCACCGTTGCAGCCCACATCGAGTACCGTCGCGCCAGTTAAGTCCTCTGGAATTGCACTCGCGATCTGCCTCCATTTGATATTGGGAAAATCGCCAAGAAAATGGTGGGGGGCCGTCGGCACGCCATGGATGTTCAAATTGTGAAACCAGTCACCCAGCTCGGAGATCCGCTGCGCAAGCTGGCAGCGGTCGGGAGCACTCAAAGAAGTGGAATGGGACGATTCCGTGACGGGACTCATGAGGCTAAAAAGGATGCACCTCAAAGATGCGAATTTCCAGAGTAGCGTTGCGTTCTGCAAGTTGGGTGTCGCTTCGAGCAGCCTGGATCAATTCGCCCGCGGTCCTCGGTAACCGCCGAGTAACAATGGAAAAGAGCAATTCGGCCACATAGAGGAAACCCGTAGCAACCATCTACAACCGTTGCTTCTGCGATCCCATCCAAGCGGCTCATGGCGGAACAGTCGCCAAAGCCGGTTGATGCGTCGCTTACCTCTGCGACTGTGACGCCTCTCCCTCCGGAGGCGCTCTCACTGTATCGCGACGTTCTGCTCGCCATGAACGAGCACGGCATTCCTTACGCTGTTGCCGGCGCTTTCGCTCTGCAGAAATACACCGGGATTTGGCGGCTAACCAAAGATCTTGATCTGTTCATGAAAGCCAGCGACGTTCCCGCAGCCCTGGAGCACCTGTGCACTCAGGGCTTCCACTGTGAAACACTCGACCCTGTCTGGCTCTCCAAAGCGCACCGTGGAGAATACTTCGTTGATTTGATCTCCGGCATGAGCAATGCCGTCATTATGGTGGATGACACATGGATGCAACGCACGCAGCCGGCGAGAATCGCAGGAGTGCAATCGAGAATCATCTCCGCAGAGGACCTCATCGCTTCCAAGCTGTTTGTACTGCGTCGCGAAAGATTCGACGGCGCCGATATCGCCCATATCATTTACCGGACGCACGGACAACTCGACTGGCAACGCATCTTGCACCTGTCCTGCGAGCACTGGGAGCTTGTACTTTGGTCGCTCATGCTGTTCCGTTATGCGTACCCCGCGCACACGGACTATGTCCCCGCCCCACTGTGGCAGGAACTGCTGTCTCGCTATATGCATCTGGTACAACACCCCGATCGTAAGGCTCCTTTCCGGGGGAGTCTGGTGGACGAAAACATGTTTTCCGTAGATATCAAAGACTGGGGTCTCGACAACTTACAAGCGGGTTACCGGGAGCGGCAGCTTCAGAAATTGCCTTCGAGGGTTCCGGCAGTCACGGAAATTCGCAAATCGGGCACGTAGTTATGAGAAAGAAACGATGAGAGTCGCCTGCTCTGCTGATCTTCATTTCACGCCAGCACGCTTCAGCGCCTTGCATGACCAGCTTAACCGTGTGCGTGATGACGCTGATGTCTTTGTACTCGCCGGCGATCTCACGAACTACGGACGACCCGATGAAATGGAACCGCTACTGAACGTACTCGTGCGGTTACGGCTACCTGTCATAGCCGTTTTGGGTAATCACGACTATGAGAGCGGCCGCGAGTCTGATCTTATCCGAATGTTGACCCAGGAAGGCATCAAGGTGCTGGATGGAAGCGCCTACGAACGAGACGGCGTTGGTTTTGCAGGAACTAAAGGATTCGTGGGTGGATTCGGACGTGGCGTGCTCACCGCTTTTGGCGAACCTGAAATCAAAACGTTCGTTCGCGCCAGCATCGATGAGGCGCTGAAACTAGAGCGCGCTATGTCGCAACTTCGAACCAGGAAGCGAGTAGTCGTCCTTCACTACGCACCCGTGGCCCGGACGGTGGAAGGCGAAGCTCCGGAAATTTATCCCTTCCTGGGGACATCGCGGTTAGCGGAAGTCATCGACCGGCACGGTGCAGACTTGGTGGTGCATGGCCACGCCCATAATGGCAAATGCGACGGGCAGACACCAGGCGGCGTACCTGTTCACAATGTCGCAATCACCCTTCTTCAAGCGCAAAACCCATCAGCTGTCTACCGTGTCTTCGATGTCTAATCTCTGTGATGGGCCAGGTCTGCCGTTCTCGTCGCGCCAGTATTGTATTAATCTTTTGTGCAGATAATCTTTGAAAAAAGCAAGAAACCCGGGGTTCACTATGCAATTTCGCCGGACGGTATCGAGCTCCCGGTCGTCGATGTTACGCATCCGGCATTTGCTCTGACTGTCAGCCATTCCGAACAGCAAACACTCACACAGGAGTTCGTGCGGAGAGGTGTGCCTCTAGCGGGTGTTCCCAAGGCATTGCGCAGAGGACTGTTGCAGTTCCTACTTCGCAAATCCATTCTCGCGAAAGGCATCCGTCAGTCTGAGGGCGGCTTCATGACCGGGATGCACACATATTTGCTTAAACTTGGCCCCGAAATGCTAGGGAGTGCCTACTCGACTCCCGTAGATCGGAAGATTGCGGCTGCGCTTCCGGTGCTCGGGGTGCGGCTGCGCATGCAAGACATGGCTTATCTCATGGCGGATATTTTGCAGCCGGCATTGGTCACAGACGCGACCCGTCCCCTTCGGTTCATCAATATTGCCGGCGGCCCGGCGATCGATACACTGAATACCCTGATCCTTCTGAGCAAGCGAGACGGCGCGCTCATTTCTAGTCGCGAAGTGAATATTGAAGTCCTGGACCTGGAGGATGGCGGTCCTGCTTTCGGCCAAGCGGCACTTGAATCGCTTTGCGCTCCAAACGCGCCGCTGCGGGGCCTCAACATCGGGTTCCGGCATGTTCACTATGACTGGTCTAATACCACACCGTTGAAGGAACGGCTCGAGGCGGCACACGGACAGGGCGCATTTATCCTCTGCTCTTCCGAAGGAGGGCTATTCGAGTACGGCTCGGACACTGACATTGAGATGAATTTGAAAGTCCTGCGTCCCTATTCTGAAGTTTTAGGGGTAGTTGGTTCGGTCACGCGTGCAGACGAACCAGTCGAATTGCTGCGTCAAAGCAGCACAGCCGCTATCAAACCGCGTGGCCTGGAAGTCTTTACTCGTCTGGCCGTGACTGCAGGATGGAAAGTGGCGCGAGTAGTTGAACGGCCGTTCAGCGATCAGGTTCTCCTGGTCTGATTGCGAACCGTGCCCGGCCATCGTCAGGCATCTCTGCGGCTAATCCACAGTCTTTCGAACGAAGTCGGCAAACTGCTTTACATCCTGCTCCGTTGTGTCCCAAGAGCACATCCAGCGCACGATGGATTTCGCTTCATCCCATACATAGAAGAAATACCGCTTTTGCAACTTCGCAATTGCGCCGCGGGGAACTTGCGCGAATACTCCATTGGCATCAACGCTGTAAACAAGCTTGAGCTGTGGAATTTTGCTCACTTCGCGCTTAAGCAACTGTGCCATCCGGTTCGCGTGACGCGCATTCCGCAGCCAAAGACCGTCCTTCAAAAGAGCCTCGAACTGCGCCGCCGAAAACCTCATCTTTGAGGCCAGCTGCATTCCCTGTTTACGATAAAACTTGAAATCCGCCGCCAGCTTCGCATCAGAGAAGACCACCGCTTCCGCCCCGAGCGCGCCATTTTTCGTAGCGCCGAACGAAAGCACGTCCACCCCAAGGTCCCGCGTCGATTCACGCAAGCCCAAATTCAGCGCCGCCGCGGCATTGGCGATCCTCGCACCATCCACGTGCAAAAACATTCCGTGGTCATGCGCGAAGCGGGCCAAGTCACGAATTTCATTTGGTTTGTACACCGTTCCTACTTCGGTGCACTGTGTGATTGAGATCACCCGTGGTTGAACATGGTGCTCAACGCCAATCCCGTGATACGCACTCCGGACAGCTTCGACCGTCAGCTTGCCATTTCGGGTCGGGACCGGAATGAGTTTGCACCCGGTAAATTTTTCCGGCGCCCCGCACTCATCCACATATATGTGTGCCGCTTCGGCGCAGATAATGGCATGGTACGAGCTGGTCAGAGCTTTCAGGCTCAAACAATTCGCCGCGGTGCCATTGAATACAAAATACACTTCAATATCGCTGCCGAAGTACTTCTTAAACAGCCGCGCGGCCGCCTGTGTATATGGATCGTCGCCGTATCCAACTACGTGGCCCTGATTGACCGCCGCAATCGCCTCCAAAACCTCCGGATGAACACCTGCGTTGTTATCGCTTGCGAAGCTTCTTGTAGCTTTCATGGACTTCACAATCTAGCAGAATGCAACTTGCGCAAGTCGGCTGATACCTTTTCCTGGGCCCGAAACGTCCAAGTTTTCGGGGGTTGGATAGACTTGATAATATGTAACCGTTAGGTTACAGTTGGATTGGGGATGTTGGGTGCGCGAGTCTGGAGCACCGCTTTGGTGCGCATAGGGTTTGAATGCCTTGAATGTCGGCAGGTAAACTAGAGACACTAGTGCTTTTCGCGAGGAAGTTCGTATCATTCCCGCGCTAGTTCAAGCCTCGCAGCATCGCAATCAAATTCTGGTTCTCAGCGCATGAATTTTTGGAGCCCGGCGGATTCGCCCGACATCCAATTATTCAACTCTGATCGTAGGTAATCCTTCACAGCGGTCACCATTCCACGGAACTTTGAGAAAGACGTTGCGTACGAGGATATAGAGGGAAAACATGGCAAAACGGATGTTGCTGATGCTGGCGGTGGTTCTAATCGTGATCGCCGGCCTGGGTTTTGTGAAATACCGACAAGTGACCGCCGCTATTGCGATGGGCAAAAGCTTTTCGCCCCCACCGGATGCGGTCACGACGGCAATTGCGAAGAAACAGACATGGCCCTCGACCATGAATGTGATCGGCACGGCTGCGGCCATCCAAGGTGTTACCGTCAGCGCCGACTTGCCTGGCACGGTTGCCAAGATTCAATTTGAATCCGGCCAGCGAGTCCACGCAGGTGATGTTCTTGTCGAACTGGACACGCGCGAGGAAAGGGCGCAACTCGCAGCCGCAGAATCCGACCGCGATCTCGCCATTATTAATTACAAGCGTGAACAAGAACTCGTGAAGGAAGGTGTCATCCCGCGACAAGAGTTCGACAACGCCGAAGCTCAGCAAAAATCTACAGAGGCAAAAGTCGGCGAGATTAAAGCAACCATCGACCGGAAAACGATCAAAGCGCCGTTTTCAGGCATTCTGGGGATTCGCCAGATCAATCTGGGACAGTATCTATCGGCCGGACAGGCCGTCGTCTCCTTGCAATCGCTCAATCCGATTTATGTGAACTTCGGTGTGCCGCAGCAGGACTCGCCACGCGTGAAGGTGGGCCGCACTGTTCACCTGACCAGCGACGACCTTCCCGGCGTTGAATTTGCCGGACGCGTCACCGCCATCGACTCAGTCGTGAACGAGACCACACGCAACATCCAGGTACAGGCGACTCTGCAAAATCCTGGCGACCGTCTGCGTCCCGGGACATTCGTGCAAGTTGCACTGGGTATGGGTGGAAACCGCGACCTGATTACTTTGCCTGCATCCGCCATCAACTATGCTCCCTACGGAGATTCGGTTTTTGTTGTAACCAACGAAAAAGACGCCAAGGGGAATCGCAAGGTGCGCCAGCAGTTCGTGAAAGTTGATAGCTCGCGCGGCGATCAGGTGGGAATCGCATCGGGTCTCAACCCTGGCGACGAAGTCGTCAGTTCGGGCGTTTTCAAGCTGCGCAATGGTGGCTCCGTTCTAGTCAACAACTCAGTCCAACCACCAAACAACCCGAAGCCCAAGCCTGAGGACAGCTAATGAAGTTCACGGACCTTTTCATACGGCGCCCAGTTCTTGCGATCTGCGTCAACCTGGTGATCCTGATCGCCGGTCTGCAGGCCATTCGTTCGTTGAGCGTGCGCCAGTATCCGCGCAGTGACATCGCAGTCGTACAGGTCTCGACGGTATACGTAGGCGCGAACGCCGACCTTGTCCGCGGATTCATTACTACTCCGCTCGAGCGTGTGATTGCGAGCGCAGACGGCATCGACTACATGGAGTCAACGAGCGCGCAGGGCCTCAGCACGATTTCCGTGCACCTGAAGCTCAACTACGACACCAATGCCGCGTTGACTCAGATTCAGGCCAAAGTCGCGCAGGTCCGCAACGACTTGCCGCCTGAAGCTGAAGCGCCAATCATCGACCTGCAAACTGCAGATAATCAGTTTGCCGCGATGTACATTGGATTCTCGTCCAAGGACCTGGACCAGAACCAGATTACCGACTATCTCACGCGGGTCGTCCAGCCGAAGTTGACAGCGATCAGCGGTGTACAGCGCGCTGACATCCTCGGCGGTCGTACCTTCGCGATGCGCATTTGGCTGAAGCCTAATCAGATGGCCGCGCGCGGGGTTTCGCCTTCCGATGTCCGCGATGCGCTGTCTAAGAACAACTATCTCTCTGCTCTCGGCCGCACCAAGGGTGACGCCGTCTCTGTAAACCTTGTAGCCAACACCAACCTCGTAACCGCGGACGAGTTCCGCCAGATGGTGGTAAAGCAGCAGAATGGCGTCGTGGTGCGACTCGGCGAAATTGCCGATGTGGTGCTCGGCGCTGAAAACTACGACTCGGACGTTCGCTTCAATGGTGAGAGCGCCACCTTCATGGGCATCTGGGTGCTTCCCACCGCCAATTCGCTGGATGTCATCAAGCATGTTCGCGATGAAATTCCAGGGATCAGGGCGCAATTGCCGCAAGGCATGAACGTTGGAATCCCCTACGATTCCACCAAGTACATTCAGGATGCGATCAACGAAGTTCTCCATACGTTGACGGAGACCTTGCTGATCGTGATTTTTGTCATCTTTCTGTTCCTGGGATCTTTCCGTTCGGTATTAATCCCAGTCATTGCAATTCCTATTTCTCTCATTGGCGCGGTGTTCCTGATGATGGTGTCCGGATTCACCATCAACCTGCTGACGCTGCTCGCCATCGTGCTCTCGGTCGGATTGGTCGTCGATGACGCCATTGTCATGGTGGAAAACGTGGAGCGGCACCTCCACATGGGTAAACCACCACTCCGCGCCGCGATCGACGCGGCCCGCGAATTGGTTGGTCCGATCATCGCGATGACCATCACACTGGCGGCCGTATACACCCCAGTGGCAATTCAGGGAGGACTGACGGGTTCTCTGTTCCGGGAATTTGCCCTGACCCTCGCTGGTGCTGTGCTTGTGTCCGGGTTTGTGGCGTTAACCCTCTCACCCATGATGGGGTCCAAGCTCTTGCGCCAAGGCGACACCGAGCGCGGGTTCGCAGGCATTGTGAATCGGCAATTCGAGCGTGTGCGAGGCCGCTACACGCGGATGTTGTCGGGCACGCTCCGTTATCGGCCTGTGGTTATCACGTTATGGGTCATCGTGGTGCTGCTGATGGTGCCGTTTTATATGTTCTCGCAGCACGAGTTGGCTCCTGCGGAAGATCAGGGCGTTGTGTTTGCCGTGATTCAGTCGGCCGCAAATTCAACTCTGGACCAGACCAACCTTTTCACGCAGCAAGTCTATGACGTGTATCACTCGTTTCCTGAGAGCGAAAGCATCTTCCAAATCACGCAGCCCAGCGGCGGCTTCGGCGGCATGGTAACCAAGCCATGGAGCCAGCGCAAGAAGACTTCGCAGCAGCTACTGGTTGAGGCAAGTGCCAAGCTGTCGAAGATTCCCGGCATTCGCGTAATTCCACTGACGCCTCCGGCCCTGCCCGGTGGCGGGAACTTCCCGGTAGACTTCGTAATTCAATCGTCGGCCGAACCGCAAGAGGTCAGTGAACTCGCGCAACAAATTGTCGGAAAGGCGATGAAGAGCGGCATGTTCATGTTTGCCGATACCGATGTGAAGTTCGACCAACCGCAAACTGAAGTTGTGTTCGATCGCGACAAGATCCGCTCCCAAGGCGTTGACATGAGTCAGGCGGGACAGGACCTTTCGACGATGCTGGGCGGAAATTACGTCAACCGGTTCAGCATTCAAGGGCAGAGCTACAAAGTCATCCCACAGATCAAGCGTGAAGACCGTCTTACGCCCGAACAGCTTAAACATATATACGTCAAAGGTTCCAACGACAAACTGGTTCCCCTTTCCACGTTTGCCAGTTTGAACACGACCACGCAGCCGCGTTCACTGAATAAGTTCCAGCAGTTGAATGCAGTGCGCATTCAGGGCGTGATTCCGCCTCCAGTTCCGCTCGACAAAGCGCTCACGTTCCTGGAAGACACGGCGAAGCAAATGCTGCCGCAAGGATTTACCTTCGATTATGCGGGTGAATCGCGCCAGCTGCGCGTCGAAGGCAGTAAATTCCTGGGAACATTCCTGCTCTCTGGAGTTCTGATTTATCTGGTGTTGGCGGCGCAGTTTGAAAGCTTCCGCGATCCCTTCATCATTCTCGCGGGATCGGTGCCGCTCGCCATTACAGGCGCGTTGATGTTCTCGTTCCTGGGATTCACGACGCTGAACATTTATAGTCAAGTCGGACTGATCACACTTGTCGGTCTGGTCTCGAAGAACGGAATTCTGATTGTAGAATTCGCGAACAAGTTGCAGGAGTCTGGACATTCAAAGCTGGATGCTGTAATTGAGGCTGCCGGTACTCGTCTTCGTCCAATCCTGATGACAACGGCGGCCACTGTATTCGGCCACCTGCCTCTTGTCTTCGCAACCGGCCCGGGCGCCGGCGCGCGAAACAGCATCGGTATCATGCTCGTAACCGGAATGATCATCGGTACTGCGTTCACGCTTTTCGTCGTTCCCTCAATCTACATGCTGGTTGCGCGGCGGCACGTAGCACTCGAGGAAATTGATCGAACTGAAGTGGAATTTCCCGAACCGGCGGGCGCGGCAGTTTAATGAAGCGCGAGGCGTAATGCAATGAAAATTACGTCTCGCGTCTTATCCCGATTTTTGCGGCACTCGCGCCATTGCTGCGCCAAGAATTTTGCCTTGTCCGGACTGTTGCACGAAGATAACGATCCGGTGCTCCTGCCCGTCGTGCCCCATATCTACATTTGCATCTTTTGAAAACGCGTCTCCTTGTCTGATTTTGCCGATTGTCGTTAGCCGTTCGACAACTGCAACGTGTTCCAGTTTCCGTCCGCCATTTTCTCCGCGAAGCACTTGCGATTCTGCGTGATCCAGCGCGACCGCCACCACAACATCCGCTTTTGATGCGAGGGGCCCGGTGTTGATGTGGAGCGAGATCTTTCCGTTCTCAACTCTCACTGACGTGATTTCGACCTTCACTTTCGCTTCCTTCAGAGCTTTGCCGACTGCTCTACCCGCCTGCGCCCTGTCGCTTCCCACAAAGGCTTCACTACCGTCGATCACCATCTGCGGTGTGTACGGCCCACGGTCCACTCGCAGCCGGTCTACATAGTCGCTTTGGCGCGTGGTAAACAGATGTGACGAAAATGGGTCCTTCCATCCTTGATCATCCCAGTAGTCCACGTGCTCCTCTAACACGATCAACTGGGCTCCGGAAACCGGCTGTGCGGAGTCCAGCGCTCGCAGAAAGCTTTCCGCCGGGGGACAACTGGAGCAGCCCTCCGAAGTAAAGAGTTCAACCAGGATGGGAGTTGCCGTTTGAGCAACAACTTGCCCGCACAGCAAAACCAGCGACAGCAACGCAGCAGGTTGCAAGATGCGACGACCGCGGCGAGATTGCAGGTAAGCTTTCGTGTAGAGAAACATCAATCTGATCCTGTTAAGATGCGAATTAGAAACGCTTTAAAATATGCTCCGGCGAGCTCTTCTTCTTACGCTTATTTTAGCTGTCACGGTCTCCGTAAGTGCGGCACCAGTTCCCGCATCTTCTCAAACCTGGTACTTCGCAGTGTCAGGCGACTCACGCAACTGCGGCGATGTGGTGATGCCCGCCATCGCGGCGGATGCATTGAAACATGACGTCGCGTTCTACTGGCATCTGGGTGACTTACGTGCGATCCACGGCCCTGATCAGGACTTCGTCAAAGAACGCAAGTTGCAAGGCAAATCCACGGATATGTCGGACTACCTCGATGTCGCATGGGACGACTTTATCGTCAACCAAATCCAGCCCTGGGGAGATACTCCGTTTTATCTCGGCATTGGAAATCATGAAACCGTGCCGCCGAAAACGCGAGAAATGTTCGTAGAGCAATTCCACAAGTATCTCGACCGGCCTGAGCTGCGGGAGCAGCGGCTGAAGGACGATCCCAACGCAGGCGGCCCCAAGACTTACTATCACTGGATGCGTGACGGTATTGATTTCATCAACATGGACAATGCCACAAGAGATCAATTCGACGCTGCGCAAATGGAATGGATTCAAGGCATTCTTGAGCGCGATCGAAACGACTCAGCAGTCCACACCATCGTTGTAGGAATGCACGAGGCGCTGCCTGAGAGCATCTCGGCAAACCACAGCATGAACGAATATCCAAGTGGCGTGGAAACCGGCCGGCAGGTTTATCAGATGTTGCTCAAGATGCAAAATGAAGCTCACAAAACCGTCTACGTGCTGGCCAGCCATTCGCACTATTTCATGGATGGCACATTCAATACACCGTATTGGAAAACACATGGCGGAGTCTTGCCGGGGTGGATCATCGGTACCGCAGGCGCCGAACGTTATCCTCTGCCTCCCGCCGCAGGTGACGCGAAGGCCGCGAAGACCAATGTTTATGGATACTTGCTTGCCACTGTAAACCCTCAAGGCAAAACACCCGGAACAATCAAATTTGAATTTAAAGAACTCGATGAAGACAGCATTCCGTCGGATGTGGTGCAGAGATTTACAAAACGGTTCATCCACGAGTGCTTCATTGGCAATCGCAGGAAAGCACAGATACAGTGAAGAGGAACTCCTTTGCGGCCCCCATCAACAACTCAGCGGACTCTGCAGCTAAAATCTTTTAAAATAACCGCGATGAAACTCCGCATTGCTGTACTTCCATTGCTTTTGACACTGCTCCTGCCTGCCTGGGGCAAGAAAAAACCTGAAACGCCGCTGGCGAGCGTCAACTTTGTTGTCTTGCGCGATGAGAACAATAAGCCTGTCCGCAATGCTGCGGTTGTTATTCATCCCGTTGATGAAGATGGCGAGCAGCAGCGCGGCGGGATCGAACTAAAGACGGATGCGGAAGGCAAGATCGGCTACGATGGAATTCCCTATGGCAAGATGCGGATTCAGGTACTCGCGCATGGGTTCCAGACCTACGGCGATGATTATGACATTGCTCAGCCGAACGTAAATATCACCATTAAACTCAAACGTCCGGCTAAGCAGTACTCCATCTACGAAGAACACCCGAACGAAAGCAGTGACAACAGCACCGCAAAGCCACAGTAGCTTCTGGATTGTGACCGTCGAATTTACAAAAATCGCCGAATTGTGGATGATTCGAATTTTGAGACATTCGTCGGTTCGTAGCCTTAATTCGTAACGCTCAGAAATCTACATCTATGCCTTACCTTCTGAAAACCGAACCCTCCGAATACTCCTTCGCTGATCTCCAGCGCGACGGTACGACAATCTGGGACGGCGTTTCAAATCCTGTCGCACTGAAACATTTGCGAGAAATGAAATCAGGCGATCAGTTGATCATCTACGAAACCGGAAACGTGAAGAGCGCGGTTGGAAGCGCAACCGTCGTTTCAGTTGATGCAGGAGATCAGAAGAACCCGCGCGTGAAAATAAAGGCGGGCAGACCGTTGCCTAAGACCACAAGCCTTGCGGAAATTAAGTCAAACAAGCTCTTCGGAGATTCGCCCCTCGTTCGGCAAGGCAGATTGAGCGTTGTGCCACTCAGCGAACCTCAGCATCGAAACCTTACGAGTTCGTAGCTGCCTACTTAAAAAAGCGCATCAGTCCGTTGGGGGGAAGATCCGGCAGGATGTATTTCTTATCTCGTCCCAGAGTACGCGTAATCGCCTCCGCGGCGAGGTATCCGCTCCGCACAGCGCCTTCCATAGTTGCCGGCCACCCGGTGGCCGTCCAGTCTCCAGCCAGAAAAACGCGAGGCCAGGGGCTCTGTTGTTTTGGCCGATATTGATCGATTCCAGGTTTCGGCGAGAACGTTGCGTTGAGTTCTTTGATCACTGTCGCTTTTACGACTTTCGCCGCGCGCGCTGCCGGAAAAAATTCTCTCAATTCTCCGAGAGCGAGATCGATGATCTCCTGACGCGATTTTTCAATCAGCGATTTGGATGAGCTGATCACCAGCTCAACATAGCTTGGGATTTCTCCCTCACTGCGGCCGTAATCCGCTCTCGAACTGCGGGGCCTGGAGAGCAGCAAGGACTTGTGGAACATCCACTGAATGGTGCGATCGAGCAACACCGCATGCGGCAAATCTGTTATTTGCCGGTCGAACCAGAGGTGCACACCTGTAATCGGAGACGTTTCAAAGTGCGCCAGATCGTTTTTCAACTCACACGACTCGGGCACATCGGGCAACAGCTTCGTGAATGAATCGAAGGGAACGGCCAGCACCGCATAGTCGAACTCCTCCTCGGAATCCTGCAGCTTTAACCTCACTCCCGCTTCCGCTGGCATAAACGATTGCACGCTATTTCGCAGGCGCACTGTTCCCCCGCGGGCGATTATGAAGTCCCGCGCTGCGCCATACAACTGTGTAAGGGGCACAGTAGGAATGCCCATCAGCCGCGCACCCCGCGACTTCATCGATTCCCGAATTACCTGCGCCGCATAAGGAACAGATATCCGGTCCAGATCTTCGCTCAATGCGCTGACCAGTATCGGCTTCCAAAAACGCTCGATAGTATTACGTGTTTGACGGTGCCTCCAAAGCCATTTCTGAAAAGAACTCCCATCATCGGCAAACTTTTGTGTGATCAGCACCGACAAAGCCCGTGAGAGTACAAACTTGTCGTGCAGGTTCAAGAACCTGAATCGCAGAAAAGCGGGTGTTACGTGAAACGGAGCCGGCAAAAAATCAGATTTGAGAATCGATCGCCTTCCGCCCGGCTCAATGAAAGTCATGCCGTCGAACCAGTGAATCTTCTCCTCGATTCCGATTCGTTTGTAAAAATCGATCAGGTTCGTACATAGCGCGAAAAGAACGTGCTGGCAGTTATCGACAACTTCGCCGGTGCCGGGATGCTCATAGGAGGAGGCGCGGCCACCGAGATACGGCCTGCGCTCGAATAATGTGACTTGAAATCCGCTTTCAGAAAGCGCGCATCCCGCCGCAAGTCCGGCCAGTCCACCGCCCACAATCGCGACGCGCAGACCGCCGGCAAATACTCCGCTCTGGTTTGGTTCCATCAAGTGCGCGGAGTCCATCAGAGAATTCGCTTGGCAAATCCTTTGCCGAAGATCTTGAGCTTTTCGGGAAGAGTAAGGCTGACTTTGCGGGTGAAAACATCGTAGTTGAGGCGCACAATTTTCTCTAGCAAGCCGCGATAGATTGTGACCAAGACCCAGAGGGCTGGTTGGCTGTCTTCAGAGATCAGATTCAGAAGTTCGTCTCCCGCTTGATAGTTCTCGAAGGCGCGCTGGGCCTGCAACTCCAGCAACGGACGAATCTTTCCGGGGTCGCTCGTATTAGAGAGTTCCGTGGATGTAATTCCGAATTGCGCAAAGTCTTCCTCCGGCAGGTAGACTCGCCCAAGCGAAGCATCCTCTTTCACGTCCCGAATAATATTTGTGAGCTGAAATGCCAAGCCCAAGCGCTCCGCCAGTCGCTCCGCCGCGGGGTCTCGATATCCAAAAACGTGTATGCAAACTAAACCCACCACCGATGCCACGTTGTAGCAATAGCGCTCCAGTTCCTGGAAGCTGCGGTACTGGATCGGACGCCTCGGGAAATTGGGGTCAGTGCCCTGTTCGACATCCATTGCCGTCCCAAACGCAAGCTGATCAAGCAATCCGACTGGAATGTTGAACCTGCGCTGCGCGTCAACCAGCGCGAGCAGCACAGGATCGTCCGTCGGCAGCCCAGCCTCCGCCGAGTGAAATGAATCGACCCAGCCATCGAGTTTCTGTCTGCGAACCTCTGCTGATAACCCGGGATCATCGGCGATGTCATCGCAATGCCGCATGAATGCGTAAACGGCGCTCAGCGCCTGACGTTTGCGCCTGGGAAGAACCAGAAAACCGTAGTAGAAATTTTTTGCCTGTGTGCGCGCGATCCCGCGGCAGACTGAGTAGGCAACTGCCAACTGTGATTCGGTAGGAAGAAATGGCGTGGGGACCTGGGCCACGGTGCTCATATTAGCTTCTGCAGCGCCGCTCGGGCCACGAGGCCAAGCTTGCGCGGCTTCGAAATTACCGGACGTCGCCCCAGTACAGCATAATGTTGACCTTCAATTGCGTTCAGAATTTCCTGGCCTCCGCGGGTGAACAGTTCAATATCAATCGCGAGTTCGCGTCCCACCTGTGAGGCGAGTGGCAGGCCCCGAATAAACCATTCACGGGCACGCGCGATTTCGAAACGCATCATCTCACGGAATTGCTGCGAGTTGTTCTTTGCTGAAATATCATTGTCGGTAACGCCGTATTTGTTAAGGTCTTCAAGCGGAAGATAAATTCTGCCTTTCTCGTAATCGACGGTAACATCCTGCCAGAAATTGGCCAGCTGCAACGCCGTGCAGGTGAAATCGGAAAGCTGCTGCCGCTCCGCATCGCGGTACCCGCAAAGATATAGCACAAGATGACCAACTGGGTTCGCAGAATAACGGCAATAGCCAAGGAGATCGTCAAAGGTTTCGTACCTTCTGACCGTCTGGTCTTGCCGAAAGGCGGTGAGCAAGTCGACGAACTCATGTTTCGGAATCTCGAATTCGCGGACCGTTCCAGCCATGGCCACGAAGACCGGATGCTTCGGGCTCCCCTCATAGCACGCGTTCAGTTCCGCTTCCCATTCATCGAGCAAGTGTAGTGATGCTTGCGGGTCCCCGGTTTCATCACCGAGATCGTCCGATATCCGGCAATACGCATAGACGTTAAAAAAATGCTGCCGCAGCCGTTTGGGCAAGAACCAGGTCGCTACTGAGAAGTTCTCATAGTGAGTGCGCGCCAGCCGCTCGCAATAGGCGCAGGCTTCTTCTACCGATGGTGCGCGTGACGGAATCGCATACTCGGCTGGAACATGCGACCAGATTGGGGGAGCGGCACTCATACAGAATTGCGCAATTAGTAATCAAATAACTTGGTAATTGAAATTCCTCGCCCGGCGAAGAAGGCTCCTGAACTTGCAAAATTCTCAATTACCAAATTACAAAATTTGCTTTATTGTCCTGGAATAATCGCCGTTTTGATGTCTCCGTTACGATTCTTCATGTGCTGCAGAACGGCTTGGAGCCGTGATAAGGGCGCTTCTCCAGTAATGTAATCGGTAGGACGGATCTTCTTCTCGGCGATCAGCGCGAACGCTTTCCGTACCGCATCGGGCGTGTGATGGAACGTCGCCTTCAATGTGACTTCCGAATAGTGCAGGCGGTTGGTATCAAGCTCGACTTTTGCTCCCGTCGCACATCCCCCAAAGAAGTTGACCGTCCCTCCCTTTCGCACCATTTCCGTGGCCCAGACCCATGTTTCCGGACGCCCCACGGCCTCGATCACCACATCTGCGCCTCGACCTGCTGGAGACACCCTGCGCACCGCTTCTACGGGGTCCTTCACAGCCTCAAGGTGAACTACATCATGCGCACCCATTTTGCGTGCCGCTTCAACCTGGGCCTCGCGCTTGACCACCGCGATGACGTTACATCCCATTGCCTGCGCCACGTGAACGAACATCAGCCCGATCGGTCCAGCACCGATCACCGCCACTGTGTCCCCGATCTCAACCCCCGTTTCATGCAAGCCGCGCAACACGCACGCTAGCGGCTCAACCATTGCGGCTTCTTCAAAACTCACACGCGGCGGAATGGCCAGCATATTCAGGTCAACGATGCGGCGTGGCACGCGAATGTATTCCGCATAAGCGCCGTTATTAAAAAGTAGTTCTTCGCAGAGGTTCTCCTGATGGCGGGAGCAATAAAAGCAAATTTGGCAAGGCGCGGAATTGAGCGCCACTACCCGCATTCCTTTTTTGAAGCCACGAACGTTAGGACCGACTTCCTCGATGACTCCCGCCGACTCATGCCCAAACAGAGCCGGGGGAACGATCATACGGGCGTGATATCCGCGCTGATAAACTTTGAGGTCGGTCCCGCAGGTGAGAGCCACCTGTACTTTGACTAGAACTTCGCCCGGCCCCAACCCGGGTATTGGCACTTCTTCAATTTTCACGTCCTCTTTGCCGTAGAGGACGGCTGCTGTCATCTTGCCGTTCACTTCTACCTTTCAGCTCTCACGCCTTTAGCCCGGGCTGAATCACGATCTTCATCGAGTCGGCCTGCGGATGCGCCGCAAGCTCCAGTGCCTCTACTGCGCGCGTGAGCGGGAAGCGATGGCTGATTAATTTTTCCAATTCCAACTCGCGTCCCATCACCACCTGTACCGATTCTTTCTGAAGATCGATTGACGCGCTATACGATCCGATCAGCGTTTTTTCGTCAACGCAAACCGCAGCAGGATCAAACAACGCCTCACCATGTTGGGTCTGCGCAAATAGCAGCACTCGCCCGCCCGGACGCACCGCATTCATCGCAGTTCGGATTAATGTATTTCCGCCGACTGCGAGAATACTGACATCGGCGCCTCGACTATCAGTTTGGCTGTGTGTCTCCGCGACGACATCTTGGTGAGCGGCATTCACCGCATTTTTGAGTCCGAAGTCTTCAGCTATTGTAAGCCTCGGATCATACAAATCGGAAGTTATCACTCCAGCCCCCGTCCGTTTGGCCAATAGACTCAATATGATACCGATTGGCCCCTGCCCGATCACCAGAACTGTCTCGCCACGCTGCAGAGACAAGCGCTCAATCCCCTTCAGGCACGTATTCACGGGTTCGACAAAGCAAGCCTGCTCGAAAGAAACTCCGTTGGGGATGCGAACCGTTCCCTTTTCCACGATCCAATCCATCGCACGGACATATTCGGCGAATCCGCCGCCCGAAGGCTCAAATCCCGCTGTGCATCCCACTCTCTTATACGTTTCACATTGCGCGAAAGTTTTGTGCCTGCAGTAATAACACTCGCCGCAGGGAATGTGATGAAACACCATCACGCGGTCGCCGGGCTTGAACTTCGAAACATTCAGACCAACGGCCGCCACTGTCCCAGAAGTTTCGTGTCCGAAAATTCGCGGGGCGGAATGAGAACCGGTCGCGATCTTCTTCAGGTCAGTTCCGCAGATGCCGCATGTATGGACCCTGATCAGAATCTCGCCAGGTCCGATCTCAGGAACAGGAACCGTCTCCAGCCGCACGTCTCCTTTGGCACGGTACACGGCGGCAAGCATTGTCCTTGGAATTTCGCTGGGAGCTCGATTTGCGGGTAACTGTTGCGCGATGGCCATCTTTAAGGGTCGTGGGGCAGCATTCTGTCTGTGAACTAATGTCTGAGACAGACACTCAAAGTCTCGAGGCACGCGCGTCCCCGCGCGTTCCTTCTTCTGTCCCTGGCAATATTGTATTGGTCAGCGCACTTTCGCGCAGCCACGCACATAAATTGTCAGATGCAAGTTGTGTATTCCGCGCCAGGCGACTCATTTTCAGCCAGAGCCACGGACGCAGAACCAGATAACAGACGAATGCCCCTGTAGCAAATTTCCCGCCACGAATGAAGCGATTCAGCTGCGAAATATCGACATCCAGCTCGTCAGAAATTGACTTAATCGCCAGAAATGGCAGATTGTGCAACTGGGCGGCACGCGCTACCGAAGCTCCTTCCATATCCACAGCGTGCGCTCCATATGATTTCGCGAGCTGCCGTTTCTGGGCCGAACCGGCGATTTCCGGATAGCTTGCGAGCACGGTTCTCGCCAAAGGCGTCTTGCTGAGCGCAGCATGATTGATTGCGGTTTCGTGATGGCTACCGTCTCGAGTATCGACCACGGCAGCTGGGAAAATCGTCTCTCCCACGTGGAGTTCTGGCACGGCGGATCCAGCTATACCAGCGGAAATCAAGAGTTGCGGATAGTATTTGGCGACCGCAGCCTCTGCAGCGCGCCGGCTGTACTCAGGTCCAATACCGCCACAAACCACCACTGCGTAGTCACTTTCATAGCAGGAGAATCGCCGGCCTTCATGGCTGAACTCTTCTTTCGACCAGTTCTTAACCAGTGGCCGAATTTCGCGCTTGAGCGCAGCAATGATGACAATCCTGCGCAGTTCAGGCAATCCCTGCAAGCCCTCCAGGAATTCGCTGGGTGGGCGATAAGCGTGCCTTTCTATGTAGTGTGCGATCAGAACCGGAGCGGCATAGACCACACCGTTCGCCCCCTTGACTCGTATCTCGCCGTTCCCCACCTGTTTAGCTGATACAGCTGAGTCATAGCTCTTAAGCCGGCAGAACTCGCATATGTGAAAGCCGCAGGTAATGTTCACTGGTTTTTGCGCGAGTTGCCGCAGCCTGCGAAGGACCACATCCCTCTCTGCGATATCGCCTTTGGTGTATCGAAATTTTGCATCGAGCCAACCGACCGCCAGGAGCTTGTCGGCAGGAACGTCAGGCTCGGCTGGGCCGTAACGATAGGGACTCAGGTCAGCCATGTGGGCCATTCATGCCGCCTCTACGTAGCCGTTTTGTTCGAACCATTCCACAGCCCTGCGCAACGCATCATCGACCGGCACGCACTTCCAGCCCAGTTCGCGTTCGGCTTTGGCTGATGAGACGAACATCTTCTTGCGTCCCATGCGCACCGCGTCGATCGTAGCGCGAGGCTCCTTGCCGCGAAGGCGACCCGTCACTACTTCGTCGACGACTCCGGTCGCCAACGCAAACACGTACGGCACCCGGATTTTAGGCGAAGGGAGCCCGGTAATCGCCGCCAGTTTATCGAGAATCTGTTTCAGCGTGAGGTTCTCGCCGCCAAGGATATACCTCTCTCCGGGTCTTCCCTTTTCGAGAGCAACGGTGTGCCCAAGCGCGCATTCTCGCGCGTCAACGAGATTCAAACCGGTATCGACGTACGCAGGAAACTTTCGTTTGAGAAAATCGACCACTATTCTTCCTGTCGGCGTTGGCTTGATGTCACGTTTCCCGACCGGTGTGGTCGGATTCACCACGACGACATCCTGCCCGCCTCGTGCCGCTTCCATCGCAACCTGCTCTGCCATGAACTTTGAGCGCTTGTACGGTCCAATCATGTTGTCGAGCGACACAGGAGAATTCTCGTCAGCGGGCTTGCCATTCGAAGTGAAACCCATCGTCGCAACGCTGGACGTATAAACGACACGCCGGACTCCATTCTTCCGAGCAGCGTCGAGAATTGCCCGCGTGCCTTCGACATTGGCGCGATACATCTCCTCAGGATCGCGCACCCAGAGCCGGTAGTCGGCAGCAACATGGAAAACCACATCGCATCCCGCAGTTCCCTTCTCCAGCGAAGCCGCGTCGCGCAAATCCCCGATCACCCGCTCTGCATTCAAATCGTCGATGTTTTTCGTGTTGCTGCTGGCGCGCACGAGCAGGCGCAAATCGGCCCCTTGCTGCGCTAGCGCGCGAGCGACGTGACTGCCGAGAAATCCCGTAGAACCTGTAACAAGAGCCAGCATGGCTGAATCTATTATGAACGGACAGTCGCCTGAAGCGTAAAGTATGAGAGCAGCTCATCCCCTCTCGCTCTGCTTAGCGCAGCAACTCGTCAACAATGGCTTCGATATGGATAACGGCGGTATCGAGAAATGTAATGTCTCGTTCAGCGGAACTGCGCAATAGGATAGGAAGCTCCGTGCCAGCCAACAGGACGGCTTGCACGCCGTGCTCTGTTTTCATGCGCTTCGCAATGCTCAAAATTTCCAATCGCGTCTCCGGCAGGAACTGATTCTTCAAAAGTTGACCGATGTATATCCGGTGAACGTATTCCCGCTCTGATTCGGTCGGCACGAGAAGCTCAATGCCCGCACGCTTAAATGTTTCCGGATAAAAATTGGCTCGCATGGTGAATCCGGTCCCAAGCAGGCCAACGCGCGTCATGCCGAGCTTTCGCGCATGGTACGCCGCGGTGGCGACAATGCTCACCAGCGGAATCGCTGATCGCCGCTGAACTTCGTCGAATACGATATGCGGCGTATTCGCGGCAATGCACCCGAACTCTGCCCCGGCTCGCACTAGTTGCTCTATGCCGGTCGAGATATAGTTCGCCAACTCGTCGAGCTGTCCGGCATCGAGCATGGCAATGCCTCTATCGACGTCGAGGCTGTTGATGAGAATGTGTGGATACTCAGGTCTGTTCGTCTTCTCGCGATAGCGAGCAATTATGCCTCGGTAGTAGTCGATGGTGGATTCAGGACCGAGGCCACCGATCATGCCCGCCGCTCGCATATTATCCAGAAGAGATGCGACACGGGTGCGGTGGGATTCTGACTGACTTAGCTCAAGAAAACTTTTGGAAGGTAAATGTTGCTAATTCTTCTCTGCCATCACCTTGTTGTACGTGGTCAACGCGATAATCGGGAAGTACTGCCGGTAGAGGTGGTACATGAGGTAGAAGACGCGCGGGAAGCCCGTTCCCGTGTACCAGGCTTCATCCCACGAACCGTCTTGCTTCTGTGTTTTGAGCAGATATGCAACGCCACGAGCGACGGATTCGCTACGAGTATCGTTGGCCGCGAGCAATCCCATTACCGCCCATGCGGTTTGCGATGGTGTGCTTGGGCCGATTCCCTTCGTGTTCGGGTCATCGTACGAACCACAAGTTTCTCCCCATCCTCCGTCCGGATTCTGTACCATACGAATCCATTCGGCCGCTTGTTGGATATACGGTTCGTGATGATCTACGCCCATCGCCTCGAGGCCGCGCAGGACCAGCGCCGTGCCGTAAACGTAATTCACGCCCCAGCGCCCAAACCATGACCCGTCCGCTTCCTGCTCCTCGCGAACAAACTTCAGCGCCTTCTTTACGGCGCGATGATTGCGGTCGTAGCCATAGGTCGCAAGCATTTCAAGGATGCGTCCCGTGATATCCACGGTTGCAGGATCGAGCATAGCATTGTGATCGGCAAACGGAATGTGCTCGAACACCATGCGGTCATTGTCTTTGTCGAATGATGCCCAACCGCCGTTTTTGCACTGCATGGAAAGGATCCAGTCAATGGCCCGCTGCACAGATTCGCGCTGATATCTTCCATTAGGATGCTCCACCTTCGAGAGTCCAAGCGCCACCATTGCCGAATCATCCACGTCGGGATAAAACTCGTTATTGAATTCGAAGTACCAGCCTGCCGGCTTGCCCTTCCTGTTTTTGTGGATCCAGTCACCGGGAGTTCGCACCTGTTTCTGCAACGTCCAGTCCGCGGCCTTCACCATACGCGGATCATTGGCCGGGACTCCTGCCTCTCCCAATGCAAACAGAGCGTACGCAGTGTCCCACACCGGAGATTTGCAAGGCGCCATGCGGAAGGTGTCGTCTTCTTCTATGCCCAGCTTCTCGAACTCGTCGAGTGCGCGAATCATTTGCGGATCGTCAAGCGAATATCCCAGGCAGCGCAGGGCAATGATCGCGTTCAGCATCGCGGGATAAATCGCGCCCAGCCCGTCCGACATTTCAAAACGCTCGAGCATCCATTCCTTCGCGGCACGTAACGCAATCGACCGCAACGGCCGAATGTGGACGGCCTCAAACCAGTGCACCAGCCGATCTAATACTAGAAAAAAATTCCGCCAGGAGAAGAAGCTTTTGCTCCATTCCAAGCGCATGCGCGATTTGTCACGCCCGCCGAGAAAGAGCTCATCAATGTGCATTTCGTCGGGAACCTTCTTGAAGGGCTTTTTGGCATAAACAATCGAGAGTGGGACCAAAATTGCCCGCGACCATGACGAAATTTCATAGATGTTGAACCAGAACCAATTGGGAAAGAGAACGATCTCGGGCGGAATTGCCGGAACCGCGTCGTAATCGTACTGACCCAGAAAGCAAAGATAGATTTTGGTGAAGGTGTTGACCTTGGTCACTCCGCCGAGCTCAAGAATCTTCTGTCGCGCCCGAGCGAGCACCGGATGATCAGGCTTGTATCCGGCCAGCTTCAGCCCAAAATAGGCCTTTACTGAGGCGCTGATGTTCGACGGGCCGCCGTTGTAAATTGGCCAGCCGCCGTCGTCGTTTTGATGACGAAGAATGTAGTTTGCGCATTTCTGAAAACGTTCAGGATTTCCCGTTCCAAGAAGAGTGTGCAGCAGAATATAGTCCGACTCAAGCGTGCTATCGGCTTCCAGTTCGCCGCACCAATAGCCTTCTTCGTGCTGTTGTGAGAAAAGCCAGTCGCGAGCCGATTGAATCGCGCTCGTTACCCGGCTGGCAAGATCATCGATTTTTCCGAAACGCAGTTGAGGAACAGATGAAGCTGAGATGGGGGAGGAAGAATCTTCCATACTTACTTCCAAACGCTCCTAATCGGCGCTAGCACCCGCCGACGGCGCAGCGGCAATCGCTTCTACGATTTCAGGGGGCAAACCAAAGCGAACGTTTTCTGGCATGACTTCAACTTCGCGGAGATTGTTGAATCCCTTTGTCCTCAGGAAAGCAACAACCTCTTCTACCAGGCACTCAGGGGCCGAAGCACCTGCGGTCAGCGCAATTGTGTTTACGCCTTCCAGCCACTGCGGCTGAATGTCCTGACAGTCGTCAATTAAGTGAGAAGCCCGGCCCAGATTGCGCGCTACTTCCACTAGACGATTCGAGTTCGAACTGTTTTCCGATCCAACGACCAGCAGCAAATCAGCGTCTTCAGCCACGTGCTTCACCGCGACTTGACGATTTTCCGTCGCATAGCAGATGTCCTGTGCGTGCGGCCCTTTGATGTTCGGGAACTTGCGACGCAGAGCTTCAATGATGTCCTTGGCCTCGTCGAGGCTAAGAGTTGTTTGTGTCAAATATGCGACGCGGTTTGGATCAGGAACATTCAGTGACTCTACCTGTTCAGGCGATCCCACAACTTGCGTAACCGCAGGCGCCTCTCCAAGAGTTCCAACAATCTCATCGTGATCGTGGTGGCCAATCAGAATTAGCGAGTAACCTTCTCTGGCGAACTTCACTGCCTCGACGTGGACCTTTGTGACGAGCGGGCACGTCGCGTCAATCACCCGCAGCCGCCGCTCTTTGCTGGCGCTGCGCACGTCGGGCGAAACCCCATGTGCACTATAGATGACCCGCTCGCCTTCGGGCACTTCGTCCACCGAATCGACAAAAATTGCGCCCTTCCCTTGAAGCTCTTCGACAACAAAGCGGTTGTGCACGATCTCCTTGCGGACGTAAATCGGCGGGCCGAACGCCTCAAGCGCAATACGCACAATATCAATCGCGCGGACCACGCCCGCACAGAAACCTCGCGGCTTCAGCAAAAGCAGTCTTTTCTGGTTTTCAGACACGTATCTTCCTTCTGTTAAGGATACACTTTCCAGCTTACTGGTTGTAAAAAGGCTATCGGAAACTTCTGCTGTGGTCAATGTAAGTCCAAGAAATTATTGGGATTACTAATCGGATCACGAACCTAGGAGGACGGACTCCCTACCAAATTCGCACGATTCCGTACTCGTCTAACCCCCTGTCACTGCTAATGATCGGAACGTTCAAATCTTGGGCTTGCGCCACAAGCAAGCGATCAAAAGGGTCTTTGTGATGCAGGGGCAGCAAGCCTGCTCTGATCGCATGGGATGCAACTACGGGTAACTCGGTAAAGCCCTCATCGTCCACAAACATCGAGAAGTCAACCACGAGAGGAAGAGCGTCCACCTTACCCATTGCTGCTTTTATTGAGAGCTCCCAGGCTGTAGCTGCGGAAATCAGAACAGCGTTGCTGCCCTCAGTAACCATCGAGACTGCCCTCTTGGACAATTTTTCTGGTTTGCTATACCACCAGAACAGGACATGCGTATCCAGAAGGACTTTCATTCAAAACCGAGATCTTTAAGCTCCTCATCGCTTAACGGCGCAAATGCATCCGGGGCCGCACTGATTTTCCCAACCAACTTACCCGGGATGCGCTTCTTTCTGGCCGTTCCAATCGCAATCAACTTAGCGACTGGCTCCTGCCCTCGGGCAATGACTACATCTTTTCCGGCGGAAGCCTCTTCCAGCAGTCGTGACAGATTTGTCTTGGCCTGATGCACCGTGTACTTCATTAGCTAATTATCTTAGCTAATCTACCGGCTGTCAAGCCTTGCCCTTCTTCTTCGTTTGACAAACTCCCCTGCGCTCACTTCAAATCATCTTTCACGTCCAAAATAGATTGCTTTCCCAACTCAGTCTGGTTCCGCAATCATGCGTCTTTCTGGAGGTATGATGTCACGCATCCTCAAGTGTGCAACCGCAGTTTTGATCCTCGCCGGGTTTTGTGCTGCTCAAGACCTCACGTCTTTTGAAAAGCGCGTCATGGTCAAGAAGCTGCCCAACGGCCTTACTGCGGTCGTTTGTCAGCGTCCCGATAGCGCACCGGTTTTCTCCTTCTTCACCAACGTCGACGCCGGCTCGGCGCAGGACCCGATGGGCAAGACCGGTCTGGCCCACATGTTCGAGCATGAAGCGTTCAAAGGCACAACCGAAATCGGCACGAAGGATTACGCGGCTGAGAAAGTTGCTCTACAAAAGGTCGAGGACGCCTATGCCGCTTACCTTCGCGAACGCGACAAGCGTGTCGATCGGGATGAACAAAAGCTCAAGCAGCTGCAAGCAGCGTGGCAGGACGCAATGAAGCAAGCGCAACAGTACGTGATTCCCAACCAGTTTGGTGAAATCGTGGAAAGCAACGGTGGCGAAGGGATGAACGCTTTCACCGCCGCCGACGAGACCGCCTACTTCTATTCATTCCCATTAAACCGGCTGGAGCTGTGGGCGTATCTCGAATCCCAGCGCTACACCCATCCCGTGTTCCGCGAGTTTTACAAAGAGCGCAATGTCGTCATTGAAGAACGTCGCATGCGGACGGACAGTAATCCGATTGGCCGCCTGGTTGAACAATTTGTGGAAGCCGCGTTTTCGGCCCATCCTTACCATCGTCCTGGTGTGGGTTACATTTCCGATCTCAACAGCTTCTCGGCAACCGACGCGCAGAACTTCTTCAACACGTACTACATTCCGTCCAACATGGTAGTCGCCGTGGTTGGTGATGTTGATCTGGAAAAGACGATGGCCGTCATCGAAAAGTATTTCAGCGCCATCCCCTCGCGGCCCAAACCTGACGAGCGTACTACTACGGAACCGCCACAAAACTCAGAAAAACGAGTGGTGCTGCTGGAGAACTCCCAGCCGATCTACCTCGAAGGCTACCATCGCCCCGACTACCGCGATAAAGATGACGCGGTTTACGATGCTCTCGCCGACCTGCTCTCTGAAGGCCGGACTTCGCGTTTGTATCGCGCACTGGTTCGCGATAAGAAGATCGCCTCGGAAGCCGAGGGAGGCACTGGCTTCCCCGGGGTGAAATATCCGCACATCTTTTACTTCTTCGCCGCCCCCATGCCTGGACACACCCCACAGGAAGTTGGAGACGCGATTCACATTGAAATTGAAAAACTGAAGAAAGAAGACATAACGGACGACGAGCTCAAAATGGTGAAGACCCGTGCGAAGGCGAATCTAATACGCAGTCTCGACAGCAATGAGGGTCTGGCGCAAAACCTGGCCGTGTATCAGACTCTGTATGGCGACTGGCGCGAACTTTTCCGCTCCGTGGATCGCATCAATGCCGTCACCAAAGCCGATATTCGCCGCGTAGCGAACCAGGTGTTCATCCCGACCAACCGTACCGTCGGCGTCATCGAGAACGCCTCCGCTGCAAAAGCTGCGGCGGCGAACGGAGGTGCCCAGTGAACCGCCTCTCGATCAGGTTGACCCTAACAACGGCCCTTCTCTTTACGTTCTTATTGCCAGTGGGCGCTCAGGAGCCATGGGCGAAGATTCCAATTCCGCAGCTCCCCGCGTTCCATCCTCAGGAACCGAAGCGCATTCAACTCCCGAACGGTATGGTCATCTTCCTTCAAGAGGACCACGAACTCCCGACCATCGATGGCATCGCCCGTATACGTGGCGGTTCGCGCGTGGAGCCGGCAGCCAAAGTCGGCCTGATGGATTTGTATGGCGAAGTCTGGCGCACGGGGGGCACTAAGACCCAAACCGGTGACCAACTCGATGACTATCTTGAAATTCGCGCTGCCAAGGTCGAGACCGGTTCGACTGATGATTCAACAACCATTGCGCTTTCCTGCCTCAAGGATGATTTCAACGACGTTTTTAGAATTTTTAACGAACTGTTGCGCTCGCCCGAGTTTCGCGATGACAAGCTCGACCTCGCCAAGGGTGAAGCTTTCGATTCCATATCACGAAGGAATGATCAGGCCCGCGCGATCGCGGCTCGCGAGGCCGCCAAGCTGGCGTATGGTCCGAACAATCCTTACGCACGCGTTCCGGAATATTCCACCATTGCCGCTGTAACTCGCCAAGATTTGCTTAATTGGTATCAGACCTACGTCCATCCAAATAACATCATCATTGGCTTTGTTGGCGACTTCGATTCAGCGCAGATGGAATCGAAGCTGCGCGATGCCTTCGGAAGCTGGGAAAAAGGCGAAGCTGCGAAAAAGCCGGATATTCACTTCGACCATGCCAAGCCCGGCTACTACCTTATAAAGAAGCAGGATGTAGATCAGAGCAACATTAGAATGGTTGCGCTTGGCACCACGCGCGACAACCCCGACTTCTACGCTATTGAGGTCTTCAATGAGGCCTTTGCCGGCGGCTTTTCATCGCGGTTGATCCAAAGCATTCGAACTGCGCAAGGCCTCGCGTATGCTGTGGGGGGAGGAATTGGCACGCGCTTTGATCACCCAGGAATGCTGCAGCTCTCGATGGGGACAAAAAGTGCCAGCACTATCGAATCGATCAAAGCGCTCTACGATCAGATCGATGAGCTGAAGAGCAAACCTGTGAGCGATTCCGAGATCAAACGGGCCAAGGATGCGATCCTGAATGCTTTTGTGTTCAACTTCGACACTCCGGACAAGGTCCTCCGCGAGCGCATGGCTTATGAGTTCTATGGATATCCGGCGGACTTCCTGGAACGCTATCGCTCAGGGATCGAAAAAGTGACAACTGCAGACGTTGCCCGGATCATCCCCAAGTATCTGCACAAAGACCAACTCGCGGTACTTGTCGTTGGAAACGCGTCCGATTTTGACCAGCCGCTCTCATCGCTTGGGCCTGTCAAAGACGTAGATATCAGCATTCCTCCGCCTCCACAAGGAATGGGAGCCGGTCAGCCGCGTTCTTTCCAGTAAGCTTTTCACAAAGTGCGTCTAAGGATTTTCAACACCGGCAGAAGAAGTCCGGAACCCCCAGGTGTGGTAACGCCCTCAAACTATCGCTGCACTACGCCCCTAAAGGAAATCCGGGAAATGGCCGCAACCATCATGCTGGCAAGCATTTGCATGGTAGTGACGTGCTGATCATGGAACGCGTTCGGCGTAGCGGAAAGTACCTCAAAAATGCCGAGGGTTCTTTGGAAACGCCGCAACGGCGCGGCTAGAATGGATCGGACACCAAGTCGCCGGCAACTTGCCAAGTCCACCTGCGGGTCGTCCTCTGCGTCATTACAAAGCACCACTTCTCCGGTGCGAAGGCATTCGGCGGAAATGCCTGAGTCAGTCTGAAGTCGAATGCCAAGATCGGGAGCGGTGCGTCCGGCGCGGGCGCGACAAACGATTTCGTCTCCGCTCCGAAGGGCTATAGCTGCGCCGGTCGCCCCGGTCAACGCTTGCGCACGCTCGGTAATCACACCGACGGCTGGTTCAACATCGAAGCCGGATGTTGAAAAATTGATTCTGGGATAGCGCTGGAATCGACCATTTTCAGCGAACTCACGGTCATCATTGAGCTCATAAGGAACTGCGCTGCCCGGAACGGTAGAAATCAGTTCGCGAACCAGACGATTCAGCTCGTCATCATGAATGAGGCGTGCCAAAGGTTGAGCGTGCAGCGAACCACCGAATAAACGCGACAGGCTAAGAACAGCTTTGCTCCCGCATGCCAGACATGCCGGAGTAGTGTTGGCGCTGATCAATTCGCATTGCACACAGAAGATGGCAGTTTGCAGCGGTAGAAAATGAATTTGAGAACCCGGCAGTCGAGCGGACATCGGGCAAGCTTCCTCCCTACACGAAAGGAACAAAATTAAAGTTCATGGCGCTGTGATTGTAAGTACCGGGATTGGTTCTGGTTGTGGAAATCACCCGGCGCGAGCGTGCAACGCTTCCTGAGTTTCCGCGACCAGAAAGTTCAAATCTGTCGCCATGGTTCGATGCAAGGCATCTGCAAGTGCGGGGGCGAGGCCCGATGTGAGCAGATTGATGTCTAGCTGCAGGTCACGGTTTGCATAACAACGGAAGATGAGCAGAGTACCGCAGTAGTGGCTCCCAGTGCTGACCAGGTCGAGATGAAGGCTCCACATGTTCCCGAATCCGGGAGCGGCATAGCTTCCGGGTTTTCTCCAACGCACATGCGGGCAAACGGCGGGCTGGCCGAATCCATCCACGCTCGAAGGAAGCTCGGCGCGGAGTTCAAAGGCGTCGAAATCGTTCGAAGCGAAAGCAGCGGTCAGAATCTGGCAGAGGTCCTGGAAATCCGCTGCAGTTTTTAGCTGTTCGGTGGCGCGACGCACGGCCAAATTATTGACGAAGACCTGCCTTTGCTCCATCGTCCGTTGTGCCACGCGCCGAAGTTCGCCAAACTCCAGATATCCGAGACGCTGTACTCCGACCCAGATTCCGCAGAACAGCACGGCTAACACCAGTCCAAGAGTGCTGCCTGTCGGCCATAGCAGAAATAGACTGAGCAGCGCAAACACCGCCGACACTCCGTATAAGAGAATGACTACCTGGCGGTGCGACATTCCCCGCTGGAGCAGCTTGTGATGAATGTGCTCGCGGTCGGCGCCAAACAAAGGCTTGCCGCTGATCCAGCGGCGGATGACTGAAAGCGAGGTTTCGAGGATGGGGAGCCCGAAGGAAACTACAGGAATGGCGACCGCAATGATGGTCGGAGACTTCTGAGCATCGTACAGCGCCAACGAGCTCAGCATGAATCCGATGAACAGGCTGCCACAGTCTCCAAGGAAAATTGTTGCCGGGTTGAAGTTGTATCGCAAGAATCCGATGATTGCGCCTGACAAGGCCAAGGTGACGAGGGCGATCAACGATGTGTGGCCAACCAGTGCGACAACAAAGACGACCAATGTAGAAAAAACCGCGGAACCGGCGGCGAGACCATCCAGGCCATCAATAAGATTAAAAGCGTTCGTAATTGCAATGACCCACACGATGGTCAGCACCAAACTCGTGAATGAAGAAAATTGGTGTCTTCCGAGCAATAACGGCAAATCCAGAATGCGTAGGCCGCCAGCGAACAGCATTGCCCCGGCAATCGCCTGGACAAGAAATTTCAAATATGGGCTGGCCGAACGAAGGTCGTCGTAAACTCCAAGCAGAAAAATCAGGATCGCTGGTGGCAGGATCGTGGGTAACGGCGCTAGCGATACGCGCGGCGCCGTCGAAGGCAGAATTCGTTCCAAAATGAGAGCGATTGCTGTCGCGACTAGAAAAGAAAAGACAATCGCTACTCCACCCAGCCTTGGTATCGAGCCCTGATGCAAGTGGCGAGCACTCGCGGGAGAAGATACCCATCCCCGGCGATTGGCGGCGTCCCGGACGAATTTCGTCAATAAAAATGAAAGCAGCAGCGAGCTGCCAAACCCAACAACAAGAACGATCACTCAGTTCCCCTCAGAACTGCGTGCACCTATGCGAAGTACGAAGGCGGAATCTATTGCAAACTATAGAGCCATTCTGGCGCGGAGACTATTCTCTCGGTTGATTCTGGTATTTCCGAATTGTGTACGGGCGACGAAATCAAAGCACGTCGAACGAATTGCCGTGCTAGACTCCAGCCAAAATGCGATTATTCTCGAAATTTCACGTCTTTCATTGCTTCATGATGTTAGTCGCGATTGGACTTTCATCGGCGGGGGCGCAAACGTCGACCCTGGATCCGGTCAATAGCGGTGCGATCAGTCATCCGATAAATGCGAACACAGCAGCAAAATCGGTGCCCGGCCAGCCGCCAGTAGGGAATGTTTCGGCAATCACTGATTCTGCGGCCCGTTTAGGTCCGGGTGATTTGCTTCAGGTTAGCGTTTATAACGTCCCTGATCTGGACACGAAAGTTCGCGTGAGTAATGAGGGAGACATCAATCTTCCTTTGATTGACGATGTCCACGTTGCTGGGCTGACGAGTGACGAGGCAGAAGAAGTGATTGAGCGTCGCCTGGACAAAGGCGGCTTTGTGAAAAGTCCGCACGTTCAGGTCTTTGTGCAGGAGTATACCTCGCAAGGCGTAAACGTCCTGGGAGAGGTGGCCAGGCCGGGAATTTATTCCGCGCTCGGAGATCAGAAGTTATTCACGTTGGTTTCTGCAGCGGGCGGATTTACAGACCGTGCGGGAAAAAGCATCACCGTGACGCACCGCGGACAGTCGCCGATCATGGTGCCGATCTCCCGTAACCTCGAGGACCATCCTGAGAGCAACATCGCTGTACTTCCCGGAGATACAGTAATCGTGAGGCGCGCCGACGTTGTTTATGTTGTTGGCGATGTCATGCGGCCGAGTGGGCTGATGATGGACGACGGACACATCAGCGTGTTGCAGGCAATTGCGCTTGCGGGGGGAACCATGCCGACCGCAAAGCTGAACTCGGCGCAGATCGTCCGCAAAGGACCCAGCGGGCTTACCACGATTCGCGTGCTGCTGAAAAAAGTGATGCAGGCCAAAGCCACTGACATGCAGATGCAGGCCGACGACATTCTGTTCGTGCCGACAAGTTCGCGTAAAGTGTTGCAAGCGCGGACTGCCGAAGCAGCGGTCCAACTCGCAACTTCTGCGGGTATTGTGTTCATCCGACCCTAAGCAGCCACGGCTTGGGTAATTGCTGGCCCTGATAGCACTTCACTCAGTGCTTTCATGTAGTCCACCGCAGTGCGTTCGCGAGAAAAATTTCGCAAGATATATTCACGCCCATTCCTTCCCAATGTTGATCGCATGGAAGCATCGGCCCGAAGCCTAATGATCGCTTCGCACAAAGCTGCAGGCTCTTGTGGTGGAATGCAAATTCCCGCACGACTGTTTTCGAGGATCTGACCCGCCTGTCCTTCCACGCCAAGAATTACGGGGCGAGCACAGGACATGAATTCCAGCATCTTGGTAGGAATCACAGTCTTGAACACTTCTGATTTCTTGAGCAGAACCAGGCAGACATCGGACACAGCAATGAACTCAGGGACTTTTTCTCGGGGCTGCTGTGCTACAAATCTCACATTCGCGAGGTGCTTTTCGGTCGCAATGCTGGCGATGCGTTCGCGATCTGCTCCTTCGCCAACCAGCAGAAACAGGATGTCTGGCGCAATCGATTGAAGTTGCTCAGCCGCGACAATGACGGTTTCCAGGCCATGTGCCAAGCCGAACGTTCCAATAAAAGACACTACGAATTTTCCTTGTACCTGGAATTCTTCTCGCAACTCGGTCGCGTTATTTCGTGGACTGAAAACGCCGGTCTCAACTCCGTTTGAGACCACAGATAGTTTTCCCGACGGCACGTTCCACTTGTCAATAAGGTGGTCGCGAAACGCCGGAGTTACTACCACGATGTGATCCGCTTTAGAGTAGAGAAATCCGGCAATCCTTCTCAGCAAGCGATACAACATGGAGTCGGACTTGCCGATTCCAACCGCCGCGAGCGACTCGGGCCAAAGGTCACGCACTTCAAACACAAATGGCACCCGCTTCAGTCGCGCGATCCACCAGCCCGCGAGACCAACCAGCAGTTGCGGCGAGCTGGCGATCACAACATCAGGCCTCTCGAGGAACGTGCCTGTCATTGCGGCCGAGGCGAAGAATGAAATGTAGTTCAAAACGCGTTCGTACGGCTTGCGATTGGGAAAAGGTAAAAGCCATGTGCGTACGACATTCACAGAACCGTCGATTTCGCGACATTTCAAACGACGAAATTGTCTGCGGTACTCCGGCCTGACTACGCCATCTGGATGATTGGGAAACCCAGTCAGGACCGTAACATCGTGACCTTGTCGCGCCCAATGTCGCGAGAGTTCCGAAACGCGGGCGGCGGGGGCGCCCATCTCCGGCGGGAAATATTGCGAAATGTAGAGGATGTTCAGTTCAGCCTCAGTAATAGCAGAGCTTGAAAGCGCCTTTGTAGCAAAGAGCACGCGTCCGTTTCGACTTGCTGCCGGCGTAGGCTTCCCATCGGTCTGCGCACTCGCCGAAGATGTTCTCTGAGGTGATGTTCTGCATAACGCGCAACTGTGTGATGTGGAGCCGGTGATAGAAGCGACTGGCGATCATTGGCAGAAGCGTGCCTGAGAGTTCATACCGCGACCAGAAGCCAAGGTCGTAACGCTGGAGGTTTGCCAGCAGAGTCTTGACCGCGGCCCCAAACAGAGTTATCGCTTCACGCGATCCGGTCGCTAGAAAGTAGTCGTAAACGCCCCATGCCGCCCAAATAAAACCGTTCAGGATATGAGTAGGCGGCAAAACTATGTACTCTTCGAACCAGGTGCTCTCTTCGGAATCGACGAAGGCCACGCCGCCTGAAGAAATGTCTTGCAAAAAACTGCCAAATGCAAGCGTGGCAGCGTTCAGGTATTTCAAATGACCAGTTTCCGCGTAGGCTCGGATTAACACAGAAATGCCTTGGCCTTGCGCGAGCGCGGAGTACCACGGAGCCTTAAGCTTCTGCCGATATTCCCAATCGAAATAGTGATTCCAGACGTGAACTCCGTGCGAGTTCTGCTTCAGCTGCTCGCACAGCCAGTCACTTGCCCTTAGAAACTTGCTTCGTGCCTGAAAATCGCCTGTGCGTTTCAGCAGGTTGTAATTTCCAAGCCCCCACTGGGCAATTGCAATCGGGTTATGCTGCAGCCCCACCTTTCCGTGATAGTTAAGCAGCGGAATTCCACAGTCATCGAATGGACCCGTATACACGGCTTTTTCGGCGAAGGTCATGTAGTACTCACCGAGAACGTGAATGGCAGCGCGCTTATTCAGTTCCGCGGAATCGTGCCAAAAACTCAGCTGACTGGCGCCGGGCACAAGGTAGGCGCGAAAAATGCGGCGATAATAGCTGAGTTTCACGATTATTCGGAGTAAACTGCGCCGAATATAGCACCGAATAGAACAGCCCCTGAGGCTCGGAACCTAGAGGATTACCCGCGGCCTAGACGAGACTTAACAATCAGGAAACGAGTGGCGCAGGAACAGCGGTGACTTCGTCGTGAATAACGCTTAATTTGAACCCAGAACGAAGCGACTCCACAATGCGGATGGTAGCTAATGAAGAGCCGATAGTCTCTTCGAAGGGGATGGGGGTGGGCGCGCCGGCCCGGATCGATTCACAGAATGCCCCCCACTCCGCGATGTGGCCCTTGTCCTGTCGAATCCACGAGCGACATGATTGCTTTTCCCCGTGACGCACCAATTCGAGCCGTCGAAAATCGTCGAGCGCAGCCACACAACCTGAGCCATACACCTCTATTCTTTCTTTCGAGAACGACCGGTCACCGCTGCAGATGTAGCAAATTGTGCCAGTCGAACCATTTTCAAACTCGAGAGTTGCGTTCACGTCCTGAGCCGCGCCAGATCCCGAAGCTCGCGCCTGCACCGAGACAGGTGATGCGCCGCTTAAAAATGAAAGCAGATCAACAAAGTGACACATTTCACCGAGGATGCGTCCGCCGCCCACGTCGGGGTCGTTAATCCAATGATCGGCGGGCAATGCGCCTGCGTTAACCCGATAGAGCATCGTAAATGGACCACCGGATTGCTCCAGAAATCGCTTCATCCGTTGAACCATCGGAGCAAAGCGGCGATTGAAACCAACCATCAATCGTAGATTGCTGTTTCGCGAATAAACACCCTCGACCGTGCGGAGTTCGTCCTCGGTAAGGCACAGGGGTTTCTCACAAAAGACGTTTTTTCCACATTCGAGCCCTCGAATTACCTGTGCTGTATGCCTGTGATGTCGAGTCGCGATTACAACCGTGTCAATCGACGGATCAGAAAAAATCTGGTCTTCATCCGTCGTGCAGAACTGAAAGCCGAACTTTTTGCCAAGCGACTGTGCCCAAAGTCCGTTGGAAGCACAAATTCCGGCTAGCTCCGCACATTCTGTCTTCATGATCGCAGGAATCAGCACAGAGCGCGCAAAGGATCCCGCCCCAAGCATCCCGACTCTGAGCACGTCAGGCAAAGGCTTGTTCTTCGATTGAATTAGTTCCAGCCGGCGACTCTCGCTGGGCTCGCCGGACGAATACTGCAGTAGTATTCCGAAATGTGGCTGTTTGAGTTTTTCGGTCACCAACTCATAGGCCGAGATTGCGTCTTCAATTGCGAATCGGTGCGAAATGAGTGGCTGGAGGTTAAGCTTGCCGTCTGCCATCAGTTGCAGAAAAGCTTCCATGTTGCGGGTCTCAGTCCAACGCACATGCCCGATCGGATAATCACGACCCTTCTGTTCAAAAGCGGAGTCGTACCGCCCAGGCCCGTATGAGCGCGAAACCCTGAAATCGAGCTCTTTTTGATAGCACAGCCGGCGATCAAGGTCCATGCCCACCGCACCGACCGCAACGATGATTCCGCGGTCGCGAGCAACTTGCGATGCCAAGAGAACAGGGGCACTGCTTGGTGTTTCTGCAGAAATCAGAACTGAGTCGGCTCCGTATCCATTCGAGTGTCGCAGGCAGAGATCTTTGAATTCCCGTTCCGACGTTGTAGCCGCAAGAGCACCCATTCGTACGGCAAGCGCGGCGCGCTCCTGCATCAGATCGATTCCAACTACCGCGCACCCTGCTGCGCGAAGAATCTGAACTGCAAGTTGTCCGAGCAACCCAAGTCCAATTACGGCAACTGTTTCGCCAAGCTTTGCGTCGGCGATCCTGCAAGCGTGGAGCGCTACAGCGCCTAGCGTAGTAAATGCGGCGCTCTCAAAATTCACATTTGCTGATGGGACTCGCGCCACAAGCATTCGTGGTACACACGCAAACTCGGCATGAACAGCGCAACCTGCACCCGCGCACGCGACTCGGTCCCCAACATGGAGATCATCGATCTCCGCACCAACTTCAACCACCGTCCCTGCGCTGCTATAACCGAGAGACGAAGGTTGATCCAAACGAGTGAGCACAGCGGACATTGCCGGCCAGATGCCGTCTCGACGAGCTTTGGCCAAAACATCTTTGACCAGATCAGGTCGCGACTGCGCTTTCTGAAGAAGACTTTTGGAAGCGAATTCCGCCGCCGCGCGCTCTGTGCCTGCCGAAACCAATGACGCTGCGACTTGCACTACAACGCAGCCGCGAAGGGCCCGTGGAGCAGGCACATCTTCTACTTTGATTCGCCCGGTTCTCGAACTTTGAACCAGTTGTTTCACGCGATCGCCGCCTGCAGAGTTTCAGTACGAATAGACGATGAAGCGCGATCAAGAAAATTCTGCATCCACAATTCCAACGTCAGAAATTGCCAGATTTGCATTGACCAATCGCGCCTTCCGCTGCGGTGTTCACGTATGAGTTGACGGACTGCCTGTGCGCGAAACAATCCTCGAGATTTGAGTCGAGCCGAAGCCAGCAGATCGTCAGTCATTTCCCGGAGGTCGCTGGCGAGCCAATAATCTACTGGCATTGCGAATCCGGCCTTAGGTTGCCGAAGTACTTCAGTGGGAAGGACGTCCTGCATTGCCTTTCGAAAAATGTGTTTCGTGCTCGGCCAAAGCCGACCATGCAACTTGAAGTGTGGCGGAACATTCCAGGCGACGAATTCCGCAAACTCATGGTCGAGAAACGGGACCCGCACTTCGACGGAACATGCCATGCTCATCTTGTCGTTGTAGTTAAGATTCAAGCTGCTCATGAAGATTTTCGTGTCTAGATACAGCATCTGGTTAAGAAAATCGGCATGACTGACTCTCTCAAACGCGATTTCGTGTGCCCTATGAGCGAGTGGGGAATGAACCTCATCGTGCAGATCATCGGAGTAAAGGTCCGCTCGTTGGAAACTGGTCAAATACGTGCAATTGCGCACAAAACGCTCGCGTGGGGGGAGCGATGCCGAACGCAACATCTTCTTCAGGAGCCGAAGCCGTCCCTTTGAATCGGTGCCACGCACACTCGGGACTGATTCAATCGCGACCTCGGCGCGTTTCCGCAGCGGCTGCGGAATCATGGAGTATGCCTGGGCCCAATAGTGAGCGGCATACTTCCGATATCCGGCAAACAGCTCATCGCCACCAACTCCCGAAAGCAAGACAGTCGTGTGGCGACTGGCCTCACGAGATACCACATAGGTGGCGATGATGGCGGGATCAGCGACTGGCTCATCCATGTGCCAGCAAAGCTTCGGCAGCAGAGTGGAAACGTCGGACTCCACTACAATCTGCTGGTTTTCGCAGCCGAGCCGCTGTGCCAGACGGGCCGCAACGTTGGGATCATCGAGCGTGTTTTCCCCTTTGCGATATCGCTGCGGAAATGTGATCGTATAAGTGCGGACCGGCTTCCTCGCTCTTGCCGCCATAGAGGCGACGATGCTTGAGGAGTCTATGCCGGCGCTGAGAAACGCGCCGACTGGGACATCACTAACCATCTGCTGCTCGATCGAGTGCCCGAAGCGCTCGCGAATTTCTTGCGTGAGTGCATCCTCGGAAAATTGGAACTGATGGTCATCAGCGGGAAACGTCAGATCCCAATATTGAGAGAAATGCAGGTTGCCGTCGCAAAAGGTCGCGGAATGTCCGGCGGGCAATTTGAAGATTCCTTCGAACAAGGTCTTCGGCTCTGGGACCCAAAGGAATGTCAAGTACTGGTCCAGCGACTGTACATCGATGTTTGCTTCAAGGCCTGGAATTTCCAGCAGCGCCTTGACTTCCGACGCAAACGCCAGCCGACCATCACTGCACGAATAGTAGAGTGGCTTGATCCCAAAATGATCGCGCGCCATGAAGAGGAGCGGACGTGCACCACGCAGGTCACAGATGGCAAAGGCAAACATTCCATTCAGGTATCTGACACAGGACTGACCTTCCTCTTCGTAGAGGTGAATGATCACTTCTGTGTCGGCGTGGGACTTGAAGCAATGGCCCTTCGATTCGAGTTCTCGGCGTAGAGCACGGAAATTGTAAATCTCTCCGTTGTACGTAATCCAAACGGAGCCGTCCTCGTTCGACATTGGCATGTGCCCACCGGCGGACAAGTCGAGGATGGAAAGGCGCCGATTGGCGAGCCCAAAATACGTGCTGTCCGGCGAGATATGGTCCCACAACCCGGAATCATTCGGGCCACGGTGTACTTGTATGGCGTTCATACGCGCCAGTGTTTCCCGGTCGCCCCAATTTACAAGACCGCTAATACCGCACATCGGAAACCTCAAATGTGGGTAGTTCGTTGAGAGGAGGCTTTTCGGCGGCAGCTATTCTCGCTTCATACAGCTTCGCCTTAACGTGAAAAAACTGAATCGCCTGAAATGCGCAATAGATCAGGCCCGGTACGCCATCGAGAAAGCCAAGGCGCAGGAAGTACCTGTACAAAAAAAGAGCTAACGAGGAGCCGGGCAAATGAAAGAAGTGTTTGCGAAGCCAGCGCCGCCTTTGCGCCTGTGATCCGAAAAGCGCAGGTTTAATCGTGTCCTGCGATTCCGAGCCTTCGCCCCGGACTCGCATCTCCCAGTTCGAATACTCGTTGTGTTTCTGAATGTAGCGAGCGAGTGTGTCGACGTTACGATGAACGATCGTGGAATGCAGCCGTCCGGTTGCACCATCGACAATTACATGCTCATGGACTTCCATGTCGCACATGGAAATGTCCTGTTCGCGCGAGCGGCATTCAAATCGTCCTTTGCCTCGCCGAAACAGAGCAAGCTTGTAAAAACTTGCCCCGCCATGGCGAAGTCCCCGCCCGAGGAAGAACAGCTCAAGCCTGACGTAGTAGCCGTCCAAGTCAGGATTGCGGATCACGCGTTGTAATTCATTAATAAAAGCGGGCGTAAGTGACTCGTCGGCATCCAATAGCAACACCCACTGATATTTCAGCGGCAAATGATCGAGGGCCCACTGACGCTTTTTTGGCCACCCACCCCGGTACTGGAATTGCACGACCTGTGCGCCGAACGAGCGTGCGATTTCAACTGTGTCATCTACACTCTCCGAATCGACGACGTAGACTTCACCCGCGCCACGTACAGATTCCAGACAGCGTGGCAAGTTGCGGGACTCATTTCGTGTCGGAATGATGATGCTGATAGGAAGAGTGATAGCGGGAACACTGTACGGCTCCCCGACGTTGGAGGCCCTGAGTTCCGTCTCGCTGAACAGCGATGCAGACGCCGCACAATTATGCATTTTGTCCGGTAGCTGCGGACATCTTACCGGAAGAGAACACGCGGAAAACACGGCGGGGAGTGTACAAGTTTGTACTCGGCATTCCAACAATGCGTGCTTTAGTCTTTGACAAGCGGGCTTGTGAACAAGAATCTCGGCAACATGGCCCAGGAGTCACCCGTGACATCGTGTGATCAGAGGAAGAGCTCAAGCGAAGAAAATCTGCCGGAGGTTTTGTGGTACTCACATTGCAGCTCTGGGACAATCCTTGCAAGTCGACGAACTCATCACCCTTTTTGGAAGTCATGCCCCGATTTAAAGGAGGTTGTACTACTCTCTTCTGTGGCGAGTCTCCTATTTGTCGGAACCATTCTGTATTTCCGTAACTATCGCTCTGTGGTTGAAGGCTTTGGAGACAGTGCTTCCTATGAAGCTGTAGTCTCAGCAATTAGGCATTGGAGGTTTCACGGTTTGCAGGTCAAGCAGTTTTGGGGCTATCCATATGTCTGCGCAGCGTTTGCTAGCCTCACGGGACTCTCCGACTTAGTCTCTCTCTTACTAATTTCTTCCACCTGCTGCTTCATTAGTGTCTTTCTTGCCTATCGCCTCTGGGGAGGGTGGGTCGCGAGCTTTTTCGCTATTCTCAACTTTGATTGGATGCAACGATCACTTCTTGGGGGAGCAGAGCCTCTAGCGGTGGCCCTCATCTTCGCGGCCTTTGCCTTTGTGCGCAAAGAACGTTATCTTCCGGCGGTATTGCTAGCTGCGCTCAGCACCGTAGTGCGGCCTCTGGGGGTGCTCTGCCTGATAGCAATAGGATTGAACCTAATTTTCAAACGCGAATACAAAAAATTTGCTTACGCCGTCATGATTGGATTGCTCATTGGCGGCCTCTACTGCCTTCCTTTCGCCCTTTACTTCCACGATTCTTTAGCAACAGTTCACAGCTACGTTGGCGAACGGCCGCTATTTGGAGTTCCGTTCTACGCGATTGTCGAGGGTACGATCAGGTATCAAGCTCCCACAACCAGCCTTGCTTTGAGCTTTTGTTGGATCGGTACGGCAGTATCAGCAATCGTATTAATGCTCTGCCGGCCTGATTTTCGTGCGTATGCGAGGGAGTTTCCAGTAGAAAGCCTGTTTGCGATCTCTTACATAATCGTCATCCTTTGCTACAACTATCCCGTGTTCGCACGAAGCAATTTCTCTCGTTTCTTAATTCCTGCGCTCCCAATTGTGTTCGTTGCCGTTGCGGAATGGATGCCCAGAGATCGGAGGGTGATTTGGGCACTGGGCGTGGTCATGCCGGTCCTTGCCGCAAGTTCAGCATTAGGTATTAGGAACGTACTCCGTTCCTTTGGCGGCCTCTAGAAATCGCTCTCCAGGCAAATGTGTCACGTAGGAGGCTTTGTCGTCTTCCAGCGGACCGTCTTTTGCGCGGTCCATTGCTGCTGCCCGACATAGCAGATGTCGAACGTGTTCTTCCCAGTCAAAGTTAATGACTCTCTCTCTTCCAGCAGGCAGCCTTGAGTGTTCTTGAAGTGACCCTGCAATATTTGCAACCGCATCAGCCAAACACTCGCAGGAGAATCGCGGGAAATACGTCGCGGCCTCGCAGCAAACCTCCCGATGGATGGGCAGATCTGATGCCACCACCGGCAGTCCGCTGGCCATAGCCTCCACCAACGGATGCGCGAATGTCTCCGCGTATGCGGGGCTGACATAAATATCACAGGCACGATAGAGGTGGTGCAATGACTCGTACGGAACGGCGCCCATCTCTACAACGCTGTCGGCAATGCCCAAATCACGGACTAGCTTTGCCGCCTGTCTAGGATCGTAACTACCCGGATTCGTCGTCCGTTGCAGTTTGCAAGTCAAAATTAATTTCACACGCTTCTTGGGCAGGAGTTGTTGAATCAATGGCATGGCCCGAAACAGCGTCTCAAAGTTGCGGTAGTAGTTATAGTGGCTTACGAATAGCAACCGGAGACAACCTTCGGTCTCACGAAGCTTTTTGTTTATTTGTTCCGAAAGCGGCTTATGCCCACCAAAAAATATATCGGCATCGAAGCCGTGGTGAATGACTGCGATTTCTCTTTTGGTCCACCGCCGTAGTTCATCCGCGAAGGCCTGACTTGGCGCTATCGCTTGATCAGCCCAATGTATGGACCTTTTGGCAAAAATTCCGCGGGCAAAAGTGCCAATCATCATGCCGTACTCGCGGCGCGATCGCAAGTCGCGATAAAAAACTGAGGAGGTGTAGAGCGAATTTCCACTCAGCAAAATCTGGGGCACTGGTGATCTACGCAGGGCGAAGTTTCCGGTGGAGATAAGGATGTTCGCTCCTGAATGTCGAATAAGCTCCGGTAATCGCCTTTGCTCAAATAGGAAACGTTCTATGGCACCCGATAATCCAGACGGAGAAATCAATTGGACATTCTGCAGCCCCTCGAACTTCTGCCGTAACCAGGGCTGCACTGCCAAAGTTGTGCGCACGCCGCTCGAATTCGACACCTTCGGAACGACGTTGTACAGATAGGTAAGACCCGCCCCAGAGCTGGCTGCAAGTCCATTTAAGAAGATATGAATCATTGCGCCACCATCGACGGGGCGAATTGTGGATCGGGAACCAACGTTCGCGAATCGGTCGAAGGCATAGCCTCGCGGACGTTGACTAGGTCAGCGAGGATGAAGGCGTTTGCCCAGAAAAACACGCACAAGTAGTATCCGGCTGCAAAAAGCCAATCTTCGAATCCAGCGCCAATTAAACCCGCAATCGCTATCGCAGAGGCAGGCACTGCGGCTGACGAAATATTTCCAGTTCGCTGAAGCCAAATAAGCACCTTGACAGCGTAGTACATCACACTACCCACGAGGACATAGAACGGAACAACTCCGAGAAGCCCAGACCACTCTGCAATTGCCAAATAGCTGTTGCCGTGCTCGCGGACCATTCTGGAATTGACGAAGCGGCTCCGGGTAAGCTCAAAGTAAGTTGCACTTTCACCGGTCACGCTGGTTCCGAATCCACTCCCAAACCATGGATGGGCCTTGATTACCTTCAATGTGTCTTCCCACGGACCGCGACGCGAGCCTAAAAGGCCCAGCTTTGGTTTTCCCTTATACAGGAACAGTGACGCAATAGATTGCGAAGGGCTGTCCTCCAGAAGCTCGGCCGGGCGCGGAACATAAGTTACCGCGAAGGCGGCTATGGCAACGCCGCCAAGCGCTACGATCAAAATCAGCCGATACTGACGCTGCGCGATCATGATCAGTAGACAGGAGACCAGTGCAGCTGCGATTCCGGCCCGTGAAAGACTGCTCATGAGCAAAGTGGCGGCAAGACATAGCTCCAATGTGAGACGATGACGCTGAGCCTTCGATTGTGCGCAGAGAAAGCCCCAAAAGATTACAGGAATGATTACCACTCCCATGACTGCACCAAGCGAATTGGGATTTCCGAAAAACGACGAGCGCAATCCAAAATAGGCAATGGAAATCACGTAAGTTGCAAACTCGCAACATCGCAGCAGATTGTGAAAGAACTTTTCTGGCTCAAAGGGGGGGACGGACAGCCGCGCTCCTACTACTCCGTACATAAATAGCAGGAATAAACTCAGAGATTTAAGAAGCGCCTCTTTCGCATACGCGGAGACTGTAGCCGACACCACCGCCGACAAGACACACGTGAAGGAGATCAGATGGATCGATTCGAAGAGATGCGAACGCTCCCTCATGGAGATTATGGTTCCTGCCAGAACTCCTATCGCGAGCACGATCCAGCGCCCTTGCAACCATGCACCACTCATCTGCAGGCGCACTCCTGCCCACAAGAAAGCAATCATAACTACGCCAAAGAAAGATTGCTTGTACTTGCAAAGGCATGCAATAACGATCTGGCCAATAATGAGGATACCGAGAACCTCGGGATCCGCGAGATAGGTGGGCCGAAAAAACGAGAAAGCAAACAGAAGGGCTGCCATCGTCAGTACGAAGAGTGTCAGAAAAAGCGGCTTGTTCATGGCGCTGAGCGGCAGGACCATTTTGTGATCATACTTTTGCTTGTCTACGCGTCGCGATTGCCGAATGAGGTTCGTTTTGCCCGACTCTCGCGTGGTGCGAACCGTCGGATCAGGCGTCCGCGGCAAAGTGGCGTCGAACAGATCGAGTGGGTCGTAGCGGCTGAGCTTCGGCACATTGCAAGGGCGGCTTCGGCGATTCCAAGTGCGCACCGCTCGGGAGAATAGTTCTGAATAATCTCTTGGCTCTGCAATGACATCCGCCGGCGTAGATCAGGACTGTTCGCTATTTCTTGCATCACACGAGCCAAATCAGAAGCTCGATGGGGAGCCACCGTAGCGCCATTTTTTTCTGTCACCAGGTCGGCGGCGCAACCTGCGACCGTACTGCAAATGACGGGCAAGCCGCACGCCAGAGCTTCATTCACCACCAGACCCCAGGTGTCAGTGTGGGTGGGAAACACGAAACACTCGGCGAGCGCGTAACAGGCAGCAAGTTTCTCGCGGTGCACAAAACCTGAAAAATGCACGGTGCCCGTAGAAACAGTGCTGGCGAAAGTTTGCAATTCTGCCCGAACTGGACCGTCACCCACAATCACCAGCCCGATCTCTGATCGAAGGTCTTCGCTCAAACTTGCATAGGCCTGCAACAGCTCAAACACGCCCTTGGATTTAACAAGACGTCCAACGTAAAGGAAGTACCTCGGGGGCAATCCGAGACTTTCGCGCAGTTGGTCATCCCCGCGAGCTGCGGCTGCATTGAAACTGAACAGAGCGTTGTCTACCGCGTTCGGAGCAACAAAAATGCTATCGGCAGGCGCTCCCATCTGCTGAGCATATTTCTTTGCTGACGTACCAGGCACCACAAAGCCGTCGCATCTGCTGAAGAAGCTCTTTTTTAGAGATTCGATCACGAAGTTAAGAGAACGTTGATCAGCCGTGGTGCTCTCGGACCACAAGAGAAAAGGTGATTTGCGGCGTTTGGCCCAACGTTGCGCCTGCCACGAAGCCAAATAGTTGTAGCCTCCGCAGAGCACCACATCGGGCGCGGCGCGGTCGAATGCTTGTGACAAGCGATGATTAAGAAGTACTTTATACGAACCCAGCTTTGTACGCCACGATGGAAGGACCTCGTAGCCGAACTGAATTTCGCTCTTATACACATGCCACTGCCGGCTGGCAGGATCGGTTTCAGCAAGAAATATCACGTGAAGATCAATCTGTGGTTCTTGTGCAAGCGCATTGAAAACTGGAATGCGATATGGAGCGATGATCTCGGTGAGCAGCAATAGCTTCATGGCAGACATCCCCGATAGAGCCTTGCAAGTTCGCTTGCCTGATGCTGAAGCGTGAAGCGCCGGAGTATGCCCGTGCGGGCTGCGGCACCAATTCGTGCACGCAAGTCTTTGTTTGAGAGAAGGATCCGAATCGATTCGGCGAGTTCATTGATGTTGTTTGGCGGAACGAGCATACCCGTTATTCCGTGTTCGATCACTTCTTCAATGCCCTGTCCATAGCACCCGATAGCCGGCTTGGCGCATGACATGGCTTCGAGATAGACGCAGCCGAGACCTTCGTATTCACTGGGAAGCGCGAAAACAGAACAGCGTGTCATTGCATCTGCAACGAAGTCGCGAGATTGTCGTCCGTAGAACCTGACTCCATTCGCGATGTTCAGATCTGCCGCAAGTTCCTTGAGTCTGCCGCGCTCCGGGCCGTCGCCCACAATTTCGAGGAGACAACCGGGGAATTCTTTCGAAATCTGGGAAAAAGCGCACAACAAGCTGCGATGGCCCTTGATCGCAATCAGGTTCCCAACGCTGAGCACAACCAACGGTGAAGTGGGCTGATCAGCCGGAGCAAATCTCTCTGAGTCCACACCGTTGTAGATCACAGCGGTGTTTACTTCACTTCGGCTTAGCACGCGCTCCCGGACTGTTCCGCTGATGCAAACTACGATTTGGGCCGAACGATAGACATCCTGTGCGACTTGTTGACACCAGCTGCCGACTATTTTTCCGGCTTGCTGCGTGAAGAAGGCGTCGAGCCCGTGGACGGTTACAACGAAGGGAATCGACAGACGTTTGCTGAGGATGGAAGCGGCATGACCGCAAGGTAAAGCAGCGTGTGCGTGTATGAGATCAAACGAGGGGGAGGCACCAAAAACCTGCTTCAGCAATCGCCCCGCGAGGAACTCTCCTGCTGTTGCAAGTCCGAGATTGCCGGGCAGCGAAAAATATCGTATCCAATCAGCTGGTTGCGCTTCACTCGGGCGGGAGCGTACGCGATAGAAGGGTTCAACCGCAATCGTGGTATTCGAAACAGAAAAGTCTTTCAGCAGGGGCAATGGATCGGAAACAAACAAACCCTGTGCTGGATCGAGCGAAGAAGGATAAAACGGAGTGAGTGTGAGCACCCGAATACGGCGTTGTTGTGAGGAGGCGGATTCCTCGATTGCGGCTAAAGTTTGTGCTGCTACACTTGTCACGAGGCCTTCCTCGCAAGAGCGCCGGCCGCCAGATTGACAAAAGCTTCTTCCCACCTGTTCGTAATTTTGTCCCAGTCGTATTTCTTGCTGTGCTCTCTTCCGCGTCTACCCAGCTCTTCGCGAAGTCGCGGGTCACTCAACAGAAGAATCAGATATTGGAGAATCTCTTCGTCTGTTCCGGCCTGATAGCCAGTGACTCCGTGAACAACGGTTTCTGCGGAGTAGTCATTTCGTATGATGACAGGTAAACCGCAGGCTGCGGCTTCCAGTATGACTTTCGGCGATCCTTCCCATCTTGACGGAAAGAGAAAGATATCAGCACTTTGATATTCTCTGCGCAACTCCTCCGCTGAGAGCGGACCTAAGAGATGCACGTTCGGCAGTGCATGTTCAGCGACTCGCCGTCGAAGTTCGATTGCCAACGGGCCGGCTCCCGCAATACGAAAATCAGCTTGCGGAAAGCGCTGAGCAGCGTCAACTAACAGTTGGGGTTGTTTGTAGGTCTTTAATGATCCCACGAACAGAACTCTGGAGCGTGAATTAGGCGGACGGTTGAAATCAGGGAAAAAGAAATTCGTGTCCACACCAGTCGGAATAATTGCGCTCTTCATGTGGTATTCCCGTGCCAGGCTCTTCTGTACACAAGCAGAGTTGCTGAAAAGACAGTCCGATCGAAGAATTGTCTGCTCCCATTGCCGAATATATTCCGGGAGAACGGTTGGCTCTTTCCTAAAATCTATGGTCGCTTCGATCGTGCCAACCACTATGCGGCGATCGTCCCACTGACGTCGCAAAGCGAGATACCACCTGCTCGCAGGCGCTGGTTTTAAGTAAAAGACAACGCGATGCGAACCCCATAAGAATTCACGTAGAATCCTCAAGGTTTG
>DATBIE010000207.1:0-4845 GCA_036557105.1 Terriglobales bacterium | reverse complement strand
GAAGCGGGCGAGTTCGAACCTGATAGCGTTCACACACCCGGTATCTATGTGAAGCGCATTTTTCAGGGCGAACAATATGAGAGAAGAATTGAAAGAAGGACGGTGAGAAAAGCGAAGTAGTCGTCGTGCTTCGCCCGTCTTTGATCGGGCGCCTAAGATGCTGCACCCTATCGCGTATAGCTGTCCGAACCAGTTTGTTTTTAGGTTTTGCGCACGACACACACGACCGACGACTCACGACCATTTCAATGACTAAACCCGCCAAAGACACCGACAAGCGCGAGCGCATCGTTAAGCGCATTGCCCGTGAACTGCGCGACGGATTCTATGTGAACCTTGGCATCGGCATGCCCACTCTCGTCGCAAATCACGTGCCGCCGGGAATTGAGGTCGTGCTGCAAAGCGAAAATGGAATGCTCGGCGTAGGGCCTTATCCAGTGGAAGGAACGGAAGATCCTGATCTGATAAACGCTGGCAAGGAGACCATCACCGAAGTACCTGGCTGCTGTTATTTTTCGAGCGCCGATTCCTTCGCGATGATTCGCGGTGGCCACATCGACCTGAGTGTGCTCGGCGCCATGCAAGTGGATGAGGTAGGCAGCATCGCCAACTGGATGATCCCCGGCAAAATGGTAAAAGGCATGGGCGGCGCGATGGACCTGGTGGCTGGGGCGCGCCGGGTTGTTGTCGCCATGGAACACATCACGCGGGAAGGCGAACCGAAGATTCTGAAGAAGTGCACGCTCCCGCTCACCGGGTCCAAGGTTGTGGAGAGTATCTTCACGGAGATGGCGTACATTCGTGTGACGCCGACCGGCCTGGTAGTGGAAGAAATCGCGCCCGGTCTCACCCTCGAAGATGTGCAGCGCGCGACTGAAGCCCCGCTCATTGCCAGCCCAAAACTAAAAACAATGATTTGCTGACGGAGACGAACAAAAGATCCGCCGCATTCCGATCCGGTTACCCATTTGCTTCGTGTGACCGTGGAAGAGCGGCCATTTATGGCCGCGTTCAGGCATGCAACCGCTATGCGAGCTTCAGCTCGACGCGCCATGATTTATCCTCAACCAATCATCTGATGCCTGGCGCACAGGAAATCCAAGCTCCGCTGGCGAGCAGGCCATGGCCTTTCGCGCGTTTGGACTGTTCAATTCAGTCGAACACGGTCCTCTGGACATCTTTGCTGCTAATCATCGGGTTCGCCCTTCGTATTTGGCATGCGAGCGGAACCTTCCTCAACTCCGATGAAGTCATGCACTTCGCGGCGGCGAACCAAACTTCATGGATGCAGACATATGAAGCAAGCCTCGCCATCTCTCACCCACCGCTCCTGATCTTTCTTTTGCACGTCTGGCGCGTTTTCGGGACCTCCGAAATCGTGCTTCGCTTACCGTCGATCATCGCAGGGCTCGCGTTCTGCTGGTTTACTTTCCGTTGGGCACAGATGCTGTTCTCCGTGGCCACAGCCTGGACCATCTTCGCTTTCACATTGTTTCTTCCGACTTCCATCGAACTCTCGACCGAGGTGCGCCAATACGCTCTGTTTCTGGCGTTCGCAATGGCGTCGGCGTATCTGCTCGAACGGGCGTTGGCTGACAGCTCGGGGAAAGCGATGCTGCTGTCTGGCCTGTGCCTGTGGCTTGCTATCTGCTCGCATTTTTCTGCGTTCCTGTTTGTGCTTGTGCTCGGCATTTACACGCTGTGGAGAATGTCGGCAGAACATCCAAGGGTCGTCGTCTTCACTGTCTGGGCCGCAACTCAGCTATTCGCGGCTATGTTGTGCGCTTACTTTTACTTTTTTCAGATTCGACATCTCAGCGACTACTATGCCGGACAAAGTGCGACCCACGAATGGATGGCAAGCGCTTATCTCGGCCACGGCTACTTCATTCCTGGAAAAGTAAATCCAGCCCTGTTTGTCGTTGCGCGGACTGTAAGTGTGTTTCAGTACGCCTTTCGCCAGCTGGCCGTTGGCGATATTGCCTTTCTGTTCTTCGTGGCTGGACTAGTTTTCATTTTTCGTAAACACCCAATTTCCGATCGCATAACTTCCCGCCAACTGGGCTGCTTTCTGCTGCTGCCTTTTGCTATCAACTGTGCGGCTGCACTGGCCGGTGTATATCCTTATGGGGGCAGTCGCCACTCTTCGTTTCTGCTGCCATTTGCGCTGGCGGGAGTATCCGTTGCTCTGAGTAAAGCAGTTAGGCAAAGAATGTCGTCTGCGCTCGCTGTCGCGATTCTGGTTGCGCTAATTTGTCGTCTGACCACGGCACAAAAGCCGCCTTATTTCGCCTCCGCTGATGAGAATACTGCCAAAATGCAAGCCGCCCTGAAATTCATTCACAATCTGCCGATGAATGAGCCTCTATTCGGGGACTTTCAAACCCACCTGATGCTCGGTCACTATCTTTGCAATCAACGCCCAGTTACGCACGACAAATCAGTTACAGGCTTTGTCAGTTACGAGTGCGGCGGTCATCTTGTAATAGCAACTACGATGTCGAGCGCCGCGAACTACATCTTCGATGCGCGTACGTTTCGCGACCAGTGGCAGCAGATGCTGGCAAAATATCATTTTGAAAGCGGCTCGAAAATTTGTGTCGCGCAACTCGGGCAGAATACGCATCTCGCTTCCGAACTGATCGCTTCCGGAGTTCATATCACTCCACAATATTTTGGGTCAGAGATCCAATTCTTTGAGTTGACTGCAGAATGAAGCGGTTTACAACAATTGACGAAATGCGCCGCTTCAGCAGGGCGGCGGAACGAGAACGCGGTTTGCGTCTTGGACTTGTGCCAACAATGGGCGCTCTGCACGAAGGACATTTATCCCTCGTACGCGCGGCGCGTGAGAAGTGCGACGCTGTCGCTGTTTCCATTTTTGTCAACCCAACCCAGTTCGGCCCCAGCGAGGATTTCGCAAAGTACCCACGCGATTTCACCAAAGATTGCGCAATGTTGGAACAAGAAGGAGTGAACGCAGTATTTGCTCCTGCGATCGAAGAAATGTATCCGGAGCAGGCCTTCACCTGGGTCACGGTTGAAGGAATGAGTGATCGGCTGTGCGGCAAATCCCGCCCCGGGCACTTTCGCGGAGTTACTACCATAGTCTCAAAGTTGTTCCATATCGTTGAGCCTGATGTCGCTTTCTTTGGGCAGAAAGACGCCGCCCAAGTGGCGATCATTCGTCGCATGGTGCGCGATCTCAACATTCCGGTCACTATCGAAGTCTGCCCCATTCTCCGCGAACCAGACGGTCTCGCGCTGAGTTCTCGCAATGCGTATCTGAACACACATGAGCGACAGTCAGCGCTCGTTCTTCACCGGTCTCTTTGTCGCACACATGAATTGTTTGATCGTGGCGAGAGGGAGCCCGCAAAACTGATCGCAGCTGGCAAACAGGAATTTGCGAAAGAGCGTTCTGTCCGCTTGGATTACTTCGACGTCGTTGATCCAGATACTCTCAAGGCAATCTCGACGATCTCCGGCCCCGCGCTCGTTGCCGTCGCCGCCTTCGTAGGGAACACTCGCCTCATCGACAACATTGTGGTTAAAACCAAGAACTGACTCATGCCGATCGTGCTCGCCTCAGCTTCTCCGCGCCGACAAGAGCTTCTGAAAAAAGCCGGAATCAACTTCGAGGTGAAGCCTGCGAATATCCCTGAGATTCAGCGCGAGGGAGAATCCCCGCGCGCATTCGGGAAAAGAATGGCGATTGAAAAGGCCAGGAGCGTAGGGTCGAGACACGGATATAACCTGGTTCTCGGAGCTGACACGGTCGTTGTAGTTGACCGCGAAACGCTAGGAAAGCCCCAGAATGCCCAGGACGCCGCCCGAATGCTTCGCCTGCTCTCCGGCCGCGCACATCAGGTTGTCACCGGAGTTTGCCTGCTCGGTCAAGACTTCGAAGACGTCCGGTCTGAAGAGACAATCGTTTATTTTTCCGCACTTACCGCCGAAGAAATCGAAGAGTACATTGCGACTGGTGAGCCAATGGACAAAGCCGGGGCATATGCGATCCAGGGAGTGGCTTCCCGTTGGATCACAAAAATAGAAGGAGACTACTCAAATGTAGTGGGATTGCCTGTTCAGTTGGTGTTGCGGATGTTACGCGAGCACGGCGCAGTCGGAAGTTAGGCCTTCTTCTGCTCGTCCTTGGGGTCCGGCGTGGTGCCCTCTTTCATCGAAGACTTAAAATTCCGGATTCCTTCCCCTAGTCCCTTGCCTAGCCCAGCCAATTTGCTGGGTCCGAAAATGAGGAGAGCAATCCCGAAAATGAGAAGTAAATGCAGCGGTTGAAACAAGCCCTCCATAAATCCTCCAGTAGTGGTCCTGTGGAAATTCTAGGCTACCCGCCAATTTCAGTCAAAGCGAAACAGTCAAATTCGGGAGAGTAAGCCAGCCAGTAAAGCCGCCCGGCGTGGCAGCTCGGAAATGAGGATTGACTCGTGCTCCGCATGAGCACCCTCCCCAACACCTCCCAGTCCATCCAAGGTCGGAATCCCGAGCGCCGCCGTAAAGTTCCCGTCGGACCCTCCGCCAACCGCAGCCTCCTGCAAGCTCCAGCCGAATCCCTGAGCGACAGCTTCCGCCTTCTCGAACAGTGCTGCCACGCCTGCGCTCCGCTCCATTGGTGGTCGATTCATACCACCTGAGAGCTTGATCTGGCATTTGGGATTGAATGGCTTAAGCGAGCGGAGCCTCTCGTCAATCCGGGGAGCATCTGCCGTCCTTGCGACCCGAACGTCAATAACCGCGTTCGCCTCTGCCGCAACAACATTTGACCTGGTCCCGCCACTCACCTTACCGACGTTCAGCGTCAGCCCGCGCTTAGGATCGCTGAGC
>DATBIE010000206.1:0-4087 GCA_036557105.1 Terriglobales bacterium | reverse complement strand
AATGGTTCCTCCGCGAGGAAGGATTCCGGCAACGCTTTGCAGGTCGAGCGGCGTCGTCTTGTTTTCCATGACGCCGCGCCAGCCCTCGAGAAAACCAGTGAACTTGTCATCGTAGTGAAAGACACCCTTACGGACGACGCCGCGAATTACCGCGTTCAGGCCCGGACAATCGCCGCCGCCCGTCAGTATGCCGATTTTCATCGCATGATCCTCTGCTTGCCTGATGGATTTTCCGTCATCTCAGAATGGACACCGCGGAATACACTACAGGTGCGTTCGTTATGCTCGGAAATACTAGAGTACCACCCTGCTCATTGCTGCGAAAGGCGCGTCAGGATTGGAATTTGTAATTTGTGTAATCGTGTTTGCTGCGGATTCAGACAGTAAATGGCAGAGCATCGCTCAATCGCAAAAAGCTAGTACACTCATCGCAAATGCGCGTGATGGGAATCGATTGCGGGACGGAATGCACCGGCTACGGCGTCGTCGATCTCGACAGTCGCGACACGCTCGCATGCATTTCATTCGGCGGAATTCGTTTATCCACTCGAGAGCCGTTGCCCGTCAGACTTTCTTCGGTATTTCAGAAACTGAGCGCATTGATCGAGCAACACCGTCCTGACCGGGTCGCGATTGAAGATGTGTTTTATGCCGTGAATGCCAAGTCGGCGCTCAAGCTCGGGCAGGTCCGGGGTGTAGCGATGCTCGCAGCCTCATCGCAGAAAATTGAAATTTCCGAATACGCTCCGCTGACCATCAAGTCTTCCGTCGTGGGCTACGGCCGCGCCGAGAAAGAACAAGTTCAGCTCATGGTCGCGAGACTTCTTTGCCTGGAATCGATCCCCGAGCCTGCCGATGCCGCCGATGCCCTCGCAATCGCGATCTGCGACCTGCACACCCAAGCTACACTGAGAAGACAACGCGCTGCCGGAGAATAGATCGGCCAGTGGATTGCGGTGAATCCAGCGAAGTTGTGTCTGAATTCTCTGGGTCGGCTTTTCTGCGAGTGAACACGAAAACTGGCAATTCCCGAGTGGTCCGTTATTGGTCAGCCGGTTTGATATCGATATAGAATTTCCCAACGAACTTGAGGAGGCAATAACTCTTTGTGGCGCATTGTCTGTCTTGTATTCATTGTCAGCGTTTCAGCTGCGCAGGAGATACATAGCCATCCGACACCCGAGCAGCTAGGAAGAGTGTCGTTTTCGATTTCTTGCTTGCCTGCCGTTCAAGAGCAGTTCAATCACGGCGTCGCCCTTCTGCATTCATTTGCTTATAGTGCCGCCGAAGATACATTTCACAGAGTTGCGGAACGAGACCCTCATTGCGCCATCGCTCACTGGGGAATCGCGATGTCGTACTTTCATCAGCTTTGGGATCCGCCTCTTACGCCGTCATCTTTTCAGGTTGCGCAAAAAGAAATCCAACTGGCACAACAGATCGGAGCGGCTAGCGAGCGGGAGCGTCAGTTTATCCGTGCGTTGAACTTCATCTATCAGGATGCTGCTTCCAGTTCGTACGCCACGAGAGCAGAAAACTACGAACTCGCGATGCAGGATCTCGCTTCAAAGAACCCAACGGATCCTGAGGCCCGGGTGTTCTATGCGCTTGCCCTCTTGGCGAACGCCGCTCCCGCCGACAAAAATCACGCACGACAGAAGGAGGCTGCGGACATTCTTGAGCCTTTGTTTCACGAGTTCCCACAGCACCCAGGGGTACCTCATTATCTGATCCATGCCTGCGACAATGCGGAACTGGGCCAAAGAGGTCTGCCGGCGGCGAGAGCCTATTCGCAAATTGCACCCTCAGCCCCGCATGCCTTGCACATGCCATCTCACATATTCACGCGGCTTGGACTGTGGAAGGACTCAATCGACGCGAACTTGGCGGCACAAAGGGCAGCGCATCAGCAGGGCGATATAGGAGAAGAGCTGCACGCGATGGATTATCTCGTCTACGCATACCTGCAGATCGGGCGAGACGATGATGCAGCTAAGGTCATTCAACAACTCAAGAATATAGGCAACCTGGATCAAACGGATTTCAAGGTCGCCTATGCGTCTACTGCCATGCCGATTCGTTACGCGGTCGAGCGGCACAAGTGGGCCGATGCTGCGGCAATTATTGCGCCCTCAACCGCCCCAGCGCACGTAGCAGCAATTGCTGTGTGGTCGCATGGGATCGGACTTGCTCGGGCTGGGCACAGCGCCAGCGCGCAGAAAGATGTTGCTCAGTTGCGCGAGATTGAACGGCAGCTTCGTGCGTCTGGTCGTGATTATTGGGCCGCTCAAACCAACATCCTTCGTCGTGAGATTGAAGCGTGGTCGTCTGAAGCCGATCAGAAACGAGAAGAAGCCCTGGCCACTATGCGAGCGGCTGCGGACGATGAAGACTCAATCGAGAAGCTTCCAGTTACGCCGGGCCCGATCCTTCCAGCCCGCGAGCAACTGGGGGATTTGCTCTTGGAACAGAAACGTCCAGATCTCGCGCTGAAAGAATTCAAATTGGTCTTGGCGAATGCTCCTGAAAGACGCGGCGCTTTGCAGGGCGTGGCGGCCGCCACAGCCCTTTCCGGCCGAAACTAGCCGGTACGAACCAAAGACGGGCCTTGGTCCGAATGGTGCATTCGGAAAATCACAAGACGTAGCTTCGGGATTGCTCGTTATCCACCCGAAATCGCAGTTGACCTTCTACAAGCAGTTGAAGTTCAACGAGTGGGATCCCTTTGTGTGGTCCGCTTTTCCCCTTGCACTTCTACAGCAGCTCCTACGGCAGTAGCGGAGAAAAAGTTTCAGTGGACGAAGGTACGGTCCGGCGAATCACATTGAAAATCATTCCAGCAACTTCCGACGACACTCGCTAACGCGACAACTTTCGACCACATTCCCCGTGCCGATTACCGACGTCAGTAGACAACCTTAAATGCTCCTGTGCTTTACAGAACCTAAAGCGCGGCGAGGGCATCTTACCTTCTCGAAAAGCCGATCGGAAGCTGCATGGCTTTCGTTAATTGCTTACCGGGCGTGCGCCAATGGTGACGCCAATTCGTGGCGACAAATCGTCTTCGCGGTGGAAGCGAGCCTTGCTCCTCTGCGTTCCGGTTTTGCTGTGTCTGGCGGTTACCGCGCTCATTGCTCTGATGTTCCTTCGTTCCGTGGATCTGAAGCCGAAGGTGGGCGAATCTTTCTTCTTCTCAAAGAATGATCCTCAAGTCCGCGCCGACAACGAGATCTCCAAGACCTTCCCAGGGCAAATGACCGAGATAGACTTCACTGTTAGCGGCGATATCGCGTCCGCGGCATATGCGGGTCGAATCCACGCATTGTCGACCGATCTGGCGAAAGTTCCGGCAGTTACCGCAGTCATATCGCTAAGCCCTGGACCGAAAGGCCACGGGCCGAAGGACCTCAAGGACGCACTGGACAGCCCACTCTGGACGGACATTCTTATCGGCAAAGATCACAGATCCACTGCCGTCATTGCGACCGTCAACGACAATGTGGGTGCACGTACGATCGACGACCTGCAGGCGCTACAGAGGAAATTCGACCGGCCCGGCTTCGGAGTAGTGATCTCGGGATTGCCCTATGTCACCGAAATGATTTCGCGGACGATGGAAAAAGACCTGCGAACCTTCAGCCTGGCTGCAGTCGGCGTGTTTGGCGTAATTTTGTTCGTCCTCTTTCGCTCACCGTGGATACTGCTGGGCGCATTTGTCGCGTGCGCGAATTCGAGTGCCGCGACTCTCATCATCAACCAGCGTATTCACATTCCAATAGGGCCTGTCACGGCGACCCTCTCGACCATGGTGTTCGTGATGACCCTGTCACCTATGGTCTTTCTGACTTTCAACTGGATAAGATCTCGTCGACAGAAACAGTTAGTCGGGCCCGCGGCCGTATTGAGTGCCGTGAAGGAAACGATTGCGCCATCGTTCTGGAGTGCAGTCTGCATGCTGCTGGGTTTCCTCAGTCTTCTGTTCGTTTCTTCAACGTCCATGAAGCATCTGGGGACTGGTGGCGCAGTAGGCGCGGCGATGGCCTTCCTCGCCGCATATGCGCTATACCCTTGGTTTCTAGCTCTGGCC
>DATBIE010000205.1:0-6773 GCA_036557105.1 Terriglobales bacterium | reverse complement strand
GGGAAATTGAAATTCCCAAAGAAGTTCACATCACGCCGCGTATGTACCAGAAGCTGACGCAGAAGATCGCAGGTAAGCCGGAGGAGCGGATTCTCTCTTACTTAATGCTACGGTCTCTCAAGCAGGCGAGGTATTCGGAAGAAAACCTCGGTCACTTTGCGCTCGCCGCGACCACGTATACGCATTTCACCTCGCCGATCCGTCGATATCCCGATTTAATTGTGCACAGGATTTTGAAGCAAGCGCTCGAAGAATCGGCAGAAACATGGTATGGCGAAACTCCGGTAGGGACGTCCATATACCCAGTTCCGAATCCAACTTCCGCTCCGGAGGCGCGGGAGAATTTCGCCCAGCGCTTCAGCGCTGGGACAAGCGGCAAATCGACCGGACTCCCGGAGGGACGACAGAAATCCTATCCCGAAACTTCGCACCGCTTGCGCCACACGGATGCTTCCCCTTGGTCCAAACGCCGCGAACGCGAACAGGTGGATCTGAAAGAGGGCCCAATCCCCCTCGATGAGCTGCACGCCATTGCCGAAGAGTCCAGCCAATCCGAGCGCCGCGCCGATGACGCCGAACGCGAACTGATGGAATGGAAGAAAGCCAAATTTATGCAGGACCGCATTGGGGAAGACTTTGATGGCCTGATCATCAGCGTGACTAAATTCGGGTTCTTCGTAGAGCTCACTGATCTTTTCGTCGAAGGGCTGGTACCGCTTAACACGCTTATTGACGACCGCTACATTTTCCACGAGAACACGCGCGAAATCATCGGTCAGCGCTCGCGACGAATCTTCCGTCTCGGACAGCAAGTTCGCGTGATCGTCGACCGCATTGATCCGGTGGAGAAGAAGATTCAGTTTGCATTGATGGAAGAACCGAAGCCGAAACCGCGCCGCCTACATAGGCAGAAATGAGAGGACTTAGCTAACGACAAGGCATTGAGGCGTCCGCTTTATGCCGCGGCGGCCAACTCCCGCGGTTGTTTGGACCGAAACTGAGCACCTCGGTGCAGCAAAGGCCGCTCGACAAATTGCCATGAAATCGCTGCCAAAGCAGTTGTCAGGACAAATCCGACCATTGCAGTCGCAGTCTGTGAATGAAAGAATCTGCCAAGCTCAACCAGCACGGCAACATGCCAAAGATAAAAGGTATAGCTGATCCGCCCCAAATACCTGACCGGCCCAAACGTGAGTATCTTGATATCCACTCCAGCTCTTCTTCCCAGGACGTAGACCAGAACGCCGCCAAAAAAGATGGTGCTCATCGAATATCCAAGTGAGTTGAACAGGACACTGTTGGCGCTGGTTCGAAAATTCGATAGAAACGAAAGTGTGACGAACACTATCAGGGCACATCCAGAAAACCGAAGAGCCGACTGACGATGCCATAGTACCCACTCGGAATCGAGAGTTTCAGAGGCTGCTACGAACGCGCCCATACATATGGTATCTGCGCGAAATATGGTCAAGTAATAAATTGGGAAATGGTTCGAAAACAGGGGTGTGGCTACAGCCCGCAAGCAAGGAGAAACAAAAACGATCGTGAGTGCAATCGCCTTCAGCCTTTTTGTGCTGCAAAATAAAACGATCACGGGCCAGATAAGGTAAAACTGCTCTTCGACGCCAAGCGACCAGAGCGGCGAAAGCGACGCCACATGAGACATTCCAAAAGATTGCGCGACGTTGGCGCCGAAGAAAGCATACCAGTACCAGATTCGCGCCCAAGGGATCGCAGACATAAAGCTGGCCGCAATCAAAAAGCCCGCAAGAGGCGGCAGTATGCGCAGTACGCGGCGGGCATAGAACGGTTGCCAATACCCATCATCTCGGTTCTGCTTAAGCCCGAGCAGGATCCGGGTAATCAGGTACCCGCTGAGAACAAAAAACAAATCAACTCCCATCCACAGCAACGGTACATGTAGAGCGTGGGTACAAAATACCATCGAGATCGCGGAGGCACGAAGACCATCGAGCTGTGGAATGCGGCTCATACAATGGCTCACTATATCTCGCCTAAATGTGACTCCTGTTAACGCTTTGGGCGCAGCCGCGTGAAGTGCGGCGCGTCCTCGGCATCAGCGCGCGCTAGTGTAGAATTTGTTAGTCAACCCCGTTCGAACGCCGGTTCGAACCCAGTCGGGACGTGGCTCAGCCTGGTAGAGCACTCGCTTGGGGTGCGAGGGGTCGGCAGTTCAAATCTGCCCGTCCCGACCAGTTTTCGATTCAGGACTCAGAAGCTCTTCGCCATGCGGATGATGGGAAGCGATTCCTTTCCGGTCAAGGGAACCTCCAACCGCTCCAGTTCCGCGTATCCTCTGCTTCGATAAAAAGGCACGCCGGTCAATGTAGCTCCCATTTCGCAACGCCCAAACCCTGCTTCTCGCGCAGCCGCTTCGCACGCACTGAGAATCATTGAGCCAATGCCGCGCCGTGTCCAATCGGGATGAACAAAAAAGGCGCGGATTTTCGCGGCATCACGCGCAGGATCAAGCAAGTCGTCCTCGCGGCGGCTCCACGCGTCTCCGCCGTAAAGCGTTTTTCGTTTGCTCCAACCACCGCAGCCGGCCAGGACCGGTATGGAGCCGCTGGCGGTTTTCGATTCGACAGCGAAGTAGGTGCCGTCGGCAATGAGCTGAGTGTCTACGCCGTAAACTACTTTCAACGCAAGTTCGATCTGAAGTGGTGAATAATCCTGTGCCTGCAACGCACGAACGGAGAGGTCAATCAAAATGCTCAAGGCTGGAATATCGTTTGGTGTCGCGCAGCGAAGTTGAATCTTCGCAGTCATTGGAAGCGCCCGCGCCAACGCGGCATTCGCATCAAAATCGCCGCCGTCATAATTTTTTTATTATTGCATTCTCAGTTGGGAGGAAGCCGCTATATCACTCATTGAAGGTGGTCTAGAATCAATTGGATCTCACCAAAGCGGCCCTCTGTGGTACATAAGCGAAGTTCGTCCTCTCCCGTTGGCGGGTACTTCCTCGCTATAGCGGCAGGCATAGCTGTAGCTCTAGTCAATTATTTAATTGGTCAGTGGATGGCTGCTCGTGGAATGCATGCCGAGATGACGTTGCTGGACGAGTTCCTGCTGGCAGTGTTCACCGCGGCGCTCGTATTGGTAATAGAGCTTTGGTATCAACGGGAGCGGCAACGGATGGATGAAAAATTGAGGACGATCCAGCTGATGAATCATCATGTTCGTAACGCCCTGCAGTCCATCATTGATTCCGCCTATGTTCACGGGCATCTGGACGAGGTGCAAACTTCAGTAGAGCGAATCGCGTGGGCGTTGCGAGAAATCTTACCCGGACAACCACCGGTTGATGAAGATGAGGTATCAGGTGGCTTGTCGGGAAATCGGCCCGGGTCCAAGTCCGACGCAAACGACGATAGTTCTTTGTATGGATGAATCGCCAACGCTCATGGATGGTGGTTTCGACGCTGGCTGAACCTCAAAGCAGAAAGGAAAATAAACCACCAGCCCACGAAGTGAAGCATCTTCTGCGCAGAGTGTAGGAGAAAAATTTCCCGACATGTCCCATCAGTGTTCGTCGCTCGAGAGGAACTCCAGCACCTCTCGCATCACGCGAGCTCCCTGGTCGGTTTGGAATAAAAACTGTGCATGGGCGGAGCCGTCGAGAATGATCAGCCTTTTCGGTTGAGGCGCCTTGTGGAACCAGGCTTGAATATGCGGCAGCCGTGGGCCGTCGGCGTTTGCATCTTCGTGGCCGACGATCAACAATAGCGGGCTCTTGATCTGTTCCGCCGGACCGCTGCCTGCACCAGCGAGGAGAATTAGTCGACTGATTTCGCCCGGTGCAGATGCCGCGTCAGCATCTGCTGCTGCAGTTGCTCCAAAACTGCCTCCCATCACAGACACTGTTTTCTCTCCTTGTTTCCGGAGATAGCGGACGGCTGCCAGCACGTCGAGTTGCATGGGTGCGGAAAAGAGATCCGAATCACCCGGGCCGTGCGACTTGCCGAATCCGCGGAAATCGAATGCCAGGACGCGAAACCCTGCCCGTGCCAAGCATTCCGCCTGGGGCCGCCAGCTCTCCTTTGTGAATTGACCACCATGCGCAAGTACCACACCTCGGTCGCCCCTCCCGTAAATGTCCGCGTATATGAGCCCGCCATCCGATGTGGGGAATGAAATAGGTTCAACCTTCGGCTCGGATTGGGTGTTCGAAGACGTGCTTGCGGGGCAGGAGTTTGTATTTTGCGCGGCTGCGATACACGAACCGAGGACCAGGAGCCATATGAGCGCATGCTTCATTGCGATTCGTTGTTAAGGCCGTATGAAAGTATGCTCTAAATCGCAAGAAATCGTCGTGCGCGTACTTCCGCTCCCGGGCGCTCCCTATTTGGCTTTGTCGAGGCCAACAAGTTTTAACAAATCTTGGAAACGCTGATCTGAGTGAACACTGTCGAAGACGGGATCTACGGCAAGATATGACATCCAAACGGCGCGATCTTTGAACGCGATCTCGAGCCACTTGAAAGTTTGTTCTTTGTCGTTCAAGGCGGCATAAATCTGCGCTATGCCATAGGGAGATACATACCGCTCCTTTGAGATCTTCTGGAGTTCACCAACGGTTCGAAGAGCCTCAGCCTTTCTCCCCAACATGGCATACGCCACTCCGACCTGTGCTAGATAGATTGGACTGTTTCCGGAGAGCTCAGCTGCCCTCTGCAGTTCCGCCAGACCTTGGTCGTACAGTCCTGTCTGCAGGTAGCTTCGGCCGAGAAGTAGATGAGCGGCTCCGAAACTTGTGTCCAATTCAACGGTATCGCGGCTCTGTTGCGTTGCGAGATCATATTGGCGAGCCAAGTAATACCTCAGCGCCAACCAGGTTCCAATCATGCGATTCAGTGGGTCAAGTTCCACTGCTTCTTTGGCCTCGAATATTGCCTCATCATGCCGCCCATGCACCGATAGAAAGTCGCCATACCAGTGATGTGCATTTGCGTATCGGGAATCCAACTCGATCGCACGCTTGAACTCGAACTCAGCCCGAGACCAATCCCATCTGTGATGAAGAACCAGACCGAGCGAGGCATGCGCTTCCGCAGACTGCGGATCAAGCTCGGTTGCTTTGAGGGCAGCTGCTTGAGCTTTCGGAAGAGCGTCAGCGGGAGACCTGAATCCGTGCCACGCAAGCCCGCTATTGCAATCGGCCAATCCGGAGTAAGCCGCCGCATAGAAAGGATCTTTGTCTATTGCCTCCTGGAAGTAGATGGACGCCCTCTGCAAGCCGTCGGCGGTTCGCGTATTCCAGTAATAGCGGCCTTTGAGGTAGCTCTCATAAACATCGGGCGAGACCTGGCGTACCGCTGCCAGCCTGGAGCGCTCCTGGCTGCTGACCGTCACTTCGACCTTGTCGGCAATGGCCTGGGCTATCTCGCTTTCCAGAGTAAGTACATCTCCCAACTCGCGGTCGTAGGTCTCAGACCAGAAATGTTCATCGGTTGCGCCGCGAATCAGTTGCGCGTGAATGCGGATGCGATCGCCCTCGCGCATTACAGATCCTTCGACGATGGCATCTGCGCCCAGCGTTTTGGCGATTTCTGATACAGACTCGTTCGTGTTTTTGAAATGCATCACTGATGTGCGAGAGACAACACGGAGACCACGGATCACTGCCAAACGCCCGATAATTTCCTCGGTCATACCATCGGCAAAATATTCTTGTGCGGGATCGCCGGACAAATTCTTCAGGGGCAACACCGCCAGGGACCTGACTACCGGCTGCTCTCCGTGACCAGCGCTGCTCCGATAGAGAAACAACGCAATTCCCGCGAGTACAAGTGCGACTGCGCCCCAGATGAGGACGCTTTTCCGCGCCGAGAAGATACGACTCCTACTCGGAACCGATGGTTCAGGAATACTCGAGTGTCGAGGCGTTTCGACAGTAGCGAGCCTTTGCCCTGAGTCCGAAGGAACGACGGCCGGAGCGACACCGGCTAGCGGCGCAATAAACCGATAACCGCGTCGCGGAAGGGTTTCGATGTATCGCGGCGTGTCGGAGGAGTCGTCGAGTACTTCCCTGATCCGGGCGACGGCGTTATTCAGCCCGTGATCGAAATCTACAAACATATCGGCTGGCCACAACCTGGAATGCAGCTCCTCCCGGGTAACTACTTCTCCATGCCGTTCGATCAGTGTCGCGAGAACCTGGAAGGGCTGGCCTGAAAGCCTTAGCCGGATTCCGCTTTTGCGCAGCTCTCCCGATTGAAGATTGACTTCGAAGACGCCAAAGCGGCGGACGGCGGGAACTTGCGTTGCGTCCGGCATATAAGAACTCCGGAAGCGAAGCCTATCACGAAAATCGCAATCCTAGGAGATGGGACCTGATCTCGTGCGAAATGAGGAACTTAGACTCGGATAAAAATTTGGAGTTCCAAGGATTGCTTGTCGCGGGCTGAATCCTCAAGATCGCCTCGACCCGCAACGCCGGGCAAGAGGGAGGACCCAGTGAAGAAGCTAATTTCGCATGGAGTTGCTTTGGTCATGCTTGCCACAGTCGCCGTGACAAGCGCCAAAGCCGAAGATGTAATTGCAGATTGGAACCTGATCGCAGAAACGGCTGTAAGGACCTCGGGTCATGCACCGCCGGTTGCTGCTCTGGATTTTGCGATCGTTCATCTCGCAATCTACGATGCCGTCCAATCAATAGATCATCGCCATTGTCTGTATCACGGCCGAGCACGCCGCACTGGCGGCACGAAAAAAGCTGCCGCGGCAAAGGCGGGGCACGATGTACTTGTCGG
>DATBIE010000204.1:0-6266 GCA_036557105.1 Terriglobales bacterium | reverse complement strand
GTTTCTCGATTGAGAGGTCCTCGAAAGTTCCCTTCCAGTTGCTGATCTTATGAAACGGCTGGCTGGCAGCGGAATCGGAGTACATCTGCACTTCTGTTCCGAGGCGCGCGGACGACAGGATTCCGTCCGCGGTCACGACGTAGTGATCGACCGGGCCTCCGAATTCTTTGGCCCATTGCTCAACCGAGCCGCTCGCGGTATCAACCGAATAGAGATGAGGCTGGAGATCGCGATAAGGGCCGGTGACGTCACCAACATCGATCCTGAACAGCAGGTGGCGGCTGTCGCTCGCCCACTGCAGGTCATTCTCGACGGCCTGGTTGTGGGTGATACGACGGGGCTGGGCCAGACGGTCGGAGACGGTCGTTTGCCCATTGGCGAGATCGAGTAGATAAATTTCGTAGTCTTCGTATTTCTCTTCGCGCCTGTTGATGGGATTGGCCATCAGGGCAAGCTTCGTGCCGTCGGGTGAGGTCACGAGTTCATCCATACGCCAGGGAGAGGTGGCAATAGCGCGTGCTCCAGCAGTGAGATCAGATTCCTTGTCGGAGTCGCTCTCGTTCTTTGTTTTTGCGGGTGCAGAGCGATGGTGGGCAAGCGCAGTGTCCAGGGTCAAATCGAAGATAGTGTCGCCGCGCTCGGCGGTGCGGTACTGCTCAACGTCCTTCCATTCTTTGCGGTATTCATCTTTTTGCGCCTTGGTCCAAGGATTTCGGGTTGCGTAGTAGAGAGTCTTCGAATCAGCCGACCAAGCAAAATCGTGGACTTCTTCGGCGCCATCGGTGATTGGGAAGGCCTCTCCGCCACTGGGAGAGATCAGGTAAATCTGATCTACATCTTCGTTATTGTCGGCGTCGTCATCGCCGGAATCGTCGCTGGAATCCTTTTCTGTTTTTCTGTCGGAGAGGAAGGCGATCCACTTTCCGTCCGGGGACCATTTGGGATCGGTATCGTGTCCGGACTGGGTCAATTGAAGAAGGGATCCGCTTTGCCCGTCGACGCGGTAGAGCCACAGGTCCTTGCGGAAGATTTGCTTGTCCCAATCGGCACGCTCGGTGCCGATGACTACGGAATTCCCGTCTGGCGAGAGCTCAAGCGCCGAAAAGCTGACCGAGTTAAAGAATTCATCGAAGGTAATTTTGGATTTGGTTTGGGCGAAGGCGGGAATGGAGGTCAGGAGCGCTAGGGCAATCGTTAGTGTTCGCATGGTGGAAGTGAAGAAGGTTACAACAAGAATTTTCGAGTGTGCAAACTCGACATCTGCGAAAAGTGATCGTTCGCTGGAAAAATGGATCGGAGTCGAAGGAGGGAGAATTCCCTGATGTGCCGATGCGGCTTTCAAATTTCGTGGGGTCCTTCGATTCCGTTCATCCATTCGCTTTGCGAATGAACTCACTCCACTCAGGATGACAGAGCTGAAGGGGATCCGCACCGGATGACAAGGCCGATCCAGGCCATTTCGCGGCAGAAACAATCAGGGTTCCTGGCCGGGACTGCGTGCTAAAATCTGAGCAGTAGTTTTCCTTGCGCGTCCCAGGTTCACCTTTGATTGAGCTGGCCCCATCGATTCTTTCGGCGGACTTTGCCCATTTGGCAGACCAGGTCGCGAGGGCGGCCGAGGGCGGCGGCACGATCATTCACGTCGATGTGATGGACGGTCATTTCGTCCCTAACATCACGCTTGGCCCACAGCTGGTGCGTTCACTGCGCAAGGCGACCAAGTTGCCGCTCGACTGCCACTTGATGATTGAAAACCCGGACGAGTACATACCGGCTTTTGCGGATGCCGGAGCGGACTGGATGTCGGTACATCTGGAAGCATGCAGACATCTCGATCGCACGCTGAACCTTATTAAGAACCATGATTGTCATGCCGGCGTGGTTATTAATCCGGCAACTCCGGTCGAGATGCTGAACGAGGTCCTCGACATTGTTGATTATGTGCTCGTAATGTCGGTAAATCCGGGGTTTGGCGCGCAGCCGTTCATTCCCAACTCACTGCACAAGCTAAGCAAAGTGAGGAACTTGCGTGAGCAACGCCATTTGAACTATAGGATTGAGGTGGATGGCGGTATAGCGTTGGATACGGTTGGGAAAGTAGTACGAGCAGGGGCAGAAATTCTGGTAGCGGGCAACGCGGTATTCAGCCATGGCGATCCAAAGATTAATGCCCAAAATTTGTTGAAGGCGGCGTTTGAGGCAACGCTGCAGAAAGTGTAAGTACAGGTTTCAAAGTTTCAAGGTCTCAGGCGTTTCGCAAGGTTGCGATTAGACCCTTGAAACCTGAAAAACGTTGAAACCTAACTCTGGCAGTATTCTGAGGTCTTCATGCATTTTCGAACAGCCGTGATTGCTCTGGCCGGGACGCTGGCGCTGACGACGGCTTGCACAAACAAGAAGGTCAATAACCCTCTCGCCAAAGTTGATTCCAAGCAACCGGACAAAGTTCTCTTCGACCGCGGCATGGACGCGATGAAGCACAACCATTTTGACATCGCGCGTTTGGACATGCAGACGTTGATCAACACGTATCCTGATTCAGAGTTCGTCGCACGCGCAAAACTGGCCCTTGCAGACTCCTGGTACGCTGAGGGCGGCACAGCCGCTCTCGCCCAGGCAGAAGCGGAATATGAAGACTTCGAAACTTTCTTTCCGAACATGCCTGAAGCGGCCGAAGCCCAGGTGAAGATCGCCAACATTCAGTATCAGCAAATGGAGAAGCCCGACCGCGATTTCACCCATGCGGTGCGCGCCGAGCAGGAATATCGCAAGGTCATCCTGCAATATCCGGACAATAAGAAGATGGTTGCGGAGGCCAAGAAACGCCTCTTGCAGGTACAGGAAGTCATCGCCGAGCGCGAATATCGTGTAGGGCGCTTTTATTACCTGAAGGGATCGTTCCCCGCCGCCATCGCGCGCCTAGAGTCTCTCGTTGACCGGTATCCGTTGTATAGCAAGGCAGACGAAACGCTATATCTGCTCGGGCAATCGTACGAAGGCGAAATTGCCATGCTCGAGAAGATGGATACGCTCGAGCGCCAGGAGATGGAAAAAGTCCATCACGTAAACGAAGCCCAGCTCAAGCGTGACAAATTGGCACGCGAACGCCTGGTCACAGATTTCACGGACAAGGCGGCCGACGCATATTCGAGAATTATTACGCGTTATCCCGCGATGGAACGCGCTGACGATGCGCGGTTGCGGCTCGCGGCGTTGCATCAACCGATACCACGGCCTACCAAAGCGGCCCTTGCTCTGAACAAAGCGGAAGAGTCTGCGCGTGGCGAGCAGACGATGCTCAGCCGAGTCATGGGAGCATTCGAACGTCATCCCGATACCGCTGAATCAGCGAAGCTCGGCGAGCCCACATTGACTGACCCAACGCCAATCAGCGCCCACGAGATCGTGGAAAAAGCCAGCCACGTAATGATGGGCACGAAAGGCAACGATTCGCTGACAGTACAGCCAGTAAAAGGCGCGCCGGGTGAAAATCAGCCTGCTCCTAGGTCGGATTCTCCGGTTGCGGAATCTCCCGCAACTACCGGAGGGACCGAAACGCCCGCCGCAGCTGACCCGAATGAGCTCAAGCCAAACGCGTCCGGCTCTGATTCATCGACCCAGGCCGCGGCCGCGCCTGATCCCAATGAATTGAAACCCAATGTTCCGTCAGACCAGCCTGCTCCACCGCCAGCACAGGTCAATGAGGTTCAGCAGAACGATGGTAATGCGACGACGGCCCCTGACGGCTCCAACGCCTCGGGGCAGGAGCTGGCCACGGACCAGGATCTAGCGGCCTCCAGCAAACATAAGAAAAAGAAGGGGCTGCGGAAGCTGATTCCAGGCGGCTAGCAGCGGGGCCTAGACGTGAAGGTGCAGTGATGGCATTGTCCCGCCGTAACCTCGTAAGCCTCTGGTTTCATTGACTTAAGTCCTTCTCCACGTTACCTTCGGTGTATCTTCCCCGGATAAGGAAATCTCTTGGCTCGCACAGTACTGCTTGCTGACGACAGCGTTACCGCTCAAAACATGGGCCGCCGCATACTCACCGATGCCGGTTACGAGGTCATTACCGTAAATAACGGTTCGGCGGCGTTGAAGAAAATTCACGAAAGCCGGCCTGACCTGATTGTGCTCGACGTCTACATGCCCGGCTACGGCGGACTCGAAGTTTGCCAGCGACTGAAAGAATCCGATGCGACCATGAAGATTCCGGTCCTACTGACAGTAGGCAAGATGGAGCCTTTCAAGACAGACGAAGCGAAACGCGTGCGTGCAGACGGCCACATTGTCAAACCATTCGATGCGAGCGAACTCTTAGCGGCCCTGACGAAACTGGAAGACAAAATCGTTCCCAAGTCGGAGGGGTGGCGTTTCCGAGGCAAGGATTCGAAAAAGTCCAAAGCTCGGGCCCACGATCCTGCCGCCGATTTTGACGATTCCCATACAGAGCAAATTTCGTATTTGAAGCAAGAGAGGAATCGCGAGGCAGCGATTCCCGCGCCGGAGGCCCCGGTCGAGGCTGCTCCAAAGGCGGAAGCAATTACGGCTGTTCCGGAGACTAAAGCACAGAATTCACGTACTGAACGCCCGGCTGATCCGTTTGCGGGACGCGACTCGCAAATTCCGACATCGATTGAGGAACCAACGGCTGAACCTGTCACATTCGCAGCCGGCCCGATTTTTGAACCGCAGGCGCAAGCTACCGTCGGCACCACCGCGGAGCTGGAAGCACAGGGGTACGCAGAAGCCGAACGCGAGCCGGAACGGGAAGAACGGGCCGAAGTTGAATTCTCGGTACCCGAAAACAGTGAACCAGTGACTCCTCAGGCTTTTGAACCTGACACTGCACAGCCGGCAGTATCTTCCCAAGACACTGCTGTGAGTGAATCCGAACCAGAAGCGGTGCCGAAGGCTGAAGGTGGACCACGTTGGGTTGCAGAAAACGTGACGGTGTCGGCCGAAGAGGCTTCGCGCTCTCTGGATGAAGAAATGCGCGAGGCACAAACGGCTGAAGCAACAGCTAACGGAGAAGTTCGACAGGAAGTTGAGCCTCCGATCGAGAAAGCGCCCTCCATCTCGTCAGCTCCCGAAACAGATTCGCAATCTGGCGCCGCTTTTGCTGCGGCAGCTTCTGCCGGACCTTCGTCGCAGGTTGAGGCAATCTCGAGCTCCACGAGCGATGCTCCTGCGGAAAATTCGAAAGCCACACCGGCATGGGAAGGCTGGCAGCGCATGCGCGACTCTGTCGTGACCCGCGACGCGACCGAAGCGATTGCAGAGTCTGTCGCACACATGGCACAGGAGAACGTTGCCGCGGCCGAGGAAGAACCTTCGCGAGCACCAGCCGAGGTTTCCTCTGAACACGCCGAAGCCCCCGCCGTGCAATCTTCGACCGGTGGCGACGCGCTCTCAAGCATTGTGGACAATGTTCTCGCGGAACTTAAGCCCCGGTTAATGGCAGAGATCGCGAAACAGCTCGCCGGCGACAAGAAATAAGCCTGTCTTCGTGAATCCAAGAATTCTTCTTCGGCAGATGACAGTAGCACTTGCTAGCCTCTTTATATTCAGCATTTACACTTTGCCCGAAACGAATGTGGCACAAGGTTCGATGGAGTTCGAGTGCCTTCCACCAGTAGTGCTGAACGTTCAGCTCGCTCTTCCAAATCGTGCAACGCTTTCGCTGCATATCCTTGTCGTTCGTAAGTTAGAAATACGCAAGTTGACCGCCGCCGCAGCGACTTGGTGCACGGCATCCGGAAAATGTGAAGCAGCCAGGGCAAGTGTCGAGTTCAAGCACCTGAACCTGGAAAAGAGGGCGACAGGGAGCTATCACGTTGAGTTCGACGACGGACGGAAGTCCGATGGGATCTTCTCGGCGACTAAGAAAAAGCAGGCAGCCCCGTTTCTTTGTGAGTGAGCAAGTCATTAAACCCTGTTTCCCACAGATTCTTCACAATAATTTCCCTGGTTAATATTCCTAATACGCCCGCTCTGGCCGACAATCTTCTAAGCGGCATGGCCTATCCCAACGACTTCGCGCAAAACCTGAAACTGCAAGCTGATATCGTCCGCGTAGTCGGCGAGTACGTGACCTTGCGCAAGGCGGGGGCGCAGAACTACTCCGGCCTATGTCCGTTTCATAAAGAAAAAACGCCGTCGTTCTCGGTTCATGCGACGCGGCAGTTCTATCACTGCTTCGGCTGCGGCGCGTCTGGCGATGTATTCAGCTTCGTGCAGAAGATCGAGAACATTACCTTTCCTGAAGC
>DATBIE010000203.1:0-6245 GCA_036557105.1 Terriglobales bacterium | reverse complement strand
GCCATTCACTTTGACCGTAGGCAAGTTTGCCTACACTTGGCTGCGTACGGAGTTAACTTGGGACAATGATTTGAACCCAGAGGGCGCAAGCGGAGCGCTGGCCTGGGATTGGAAGAATAACTTCCTCAATCATTTCGGTGTCGTCGCTTTCGGTGAGCCAATATTTGAGTCCGGCGGTGGCGCCGACACTTTCATGGAAGGTGGCCAGTTGCAGACCGGTTGGAACCTGCTGCCAGCGGTAAAGCTGACCGCCGATGCAGCATACTATGACTTCCACAACGCTGATTCGATAGCGCAAAACCAAACCCAAAGCCCCAGCAACGGCCTTGCGAGCCAGGGGATCACCAATGCGGGCGGCGGTAACTTCGGATTCGGCGCTGCCACCTTGACAAATAACTTCGGTGTAATTGGCGGCAAACGCGTCTTTGCTTCTCAATACGGGATATTTGACGCAATCGCGCGGTTGGACTTCGACACCGGCAGTAAGCGATGGCCAATCTATGCTTTGTTTGATTACGCAGACAACACACAGGCCTGCGACAATATCGGAGGCTTCTTTACTGCCGGAGTTGCGGCTCCGACCTGCGATCCTCACCAGCGCCACGGGTATTGGTCCGAGCTCAAATTCGGGCAGACCAAAAAGAAAGGTGACATTCTCCTGGGTTACACGTTCGCACGCATCGAACGCGATGCAGTTCTCTCCGCCTTCGACTTCAGCGACATGAGGCAAGCCACAAACGTTCTCGAGCATCGTATCGAAGCTTATTATCAGGCCGATTCTCACGTGCAACTGGGAATTACCGGCTTGATCGGACGACAAATCGTCACCGCCCAGAGTCCCGTCCTGGAGAATTGGCAAAAGAAATTTCAGTTTGATACAAGCTTTAGCTTCTAAAAGTTCGGAGACAACCGGCCGGAGCAATGGCTTGCTCCGGCTATTAATTCCTGGGACGTCGAGTGAAAGGCGCCATCGAGGAGTGCCGGAAAACCCGAACGATTACTTGATGGCAAAAACGCTGTAATTCGGCGTGAATTGGTCGTTGCTGGTTACTGCAAGCTTCTCAAGGGCCAGCCCGGTCAAATTCAATAATGGACAGACCGTGACTGAGGCGGCGGCCTTCAGAGTTCGCGATCGCAAGAAGGAGTGCGCCGCAAGGTTAATAGTCCTGAGAATGCCGCCCGCGCTTGAGGTCTCCGGTACGATCGTCACCTCGGAAAAGTCCGCCAGGGTCTCGCGAATCCCTTTGGGAGTGAATCGCCAGCACTCGATGTCAGTAAATCGGGGTGCGACAGATGCAACGCTCATCAGAAGAGCGCCACCCGGCTTCAACGTCGCATGAATTTCCTTCGCGGCATGGCGCGGTTGTGCGAAGCACTCGAATACCTGAGTGCAAATGACTACATCAAAAGTATTGTGCGCAAACGGCAACGAGTCGCCGCTACCGAGTACGTCAACCAGTTCGGTCCGCTCGATATCGCACGCGGTGTAACGAACATACCGCGTTTCAAAGAGTGGCCGATACGGTTGGTATCTGCCGCCAACATCTAGAATGCTTAGCTGTTCGCCACTGATCCCCGCAATCCACTTCTCAAAAATAATTCGACGCATGCGCAGCACCAGAAAATTCGGATCGCTAAGTCTTGGATACAGTCGCCGATCCGCAATCTTATTCAACTGATCACGCTGGGGACGTGCCCACGTCAGCGCTGTCGCGTGTGCCATTTCCTCAGAGTGTAAGTGTTACCGAAGCGAAAATTGTTAACTGCTGCGAGACATCCGTCATCCATCGAGGGCCACCCATAGCGGAACAGAGTCGTGGCGGAAGTTGAGAAATGCACCCGCAGCCCGTCATTTAAATTGCTCAAAATTCTCCTGTATTTGCAGCTAAGTACGTATTCGTACATACATCCCGCGCTTTTTTCACCACATCCGACTACCTGTCCAGCAAGGAATTGATGAATGCATCAATGGAGGTTCGCATGAGAATACTCGGGACTTTTTGCACCCTGGCACTCCTTTTGTTTTTGATTGCGCCTACTCGTGGAGTTGCTCAGGATCGTGACAATGACAAACCTAAGGCTCAGGATGAGGCCAAACCACAGGGCCAGCGCACTCCGCAAGGCGAAATAGACAGAGACAACAATAAGGCCCAACAGGAGATGAATAAGCAGGACGAGAAAGCCCGGGCCAAAGCCCAGAAGGAACAAGAAAAGCAGGACAAGAAAATGCAGCAGGAGCAAGATCGCAATGGGAGAGATCAGCAACGCGATCAGCATCCGGGAGAAAACCACCCGATGGACAATCGCCAGGATCGCGATCACATCCACCCTGCGGATAACCGTCCTGACATGAGAGGCGATGAACACCAGCATCGGGCCGGCGATCGCGGCAGGCATATCCCGGATGAGCAGTTTCACTCCCATTTTGGACGGGAGCACAGGTTCCATGTACAGCGCACTGAAATCGTGAATGTTTCACAACCCGTGGTCGTATACAGCGGATACTCATTCCAACTAGTCGATCCCTGGCCGGCCGATTGGTCCTATGACGATGATTGCTATATCGATTACATTGACGATCAATACTATTTGTTTGACGTGATGCACCCTGGCATCCGGATCGCGGTCTTCGTAGTTGATTGAACGACAATCGCGAGGGAAGGCTTGTGCCTTTCCTCGCTGATTTGCCTTTGTTTCCCGCAACGGCAGAATTGTTTATGTCCGCCAAGAAGAAGAGCAAAGCCCGAAGCAGCAAAAGATGGGTAGCAAGCGTGACCACTGATTCAACCCATCCTCCCGAGGGTCTGTTCGCAAAAGATGCTGCTACCATCGCACGCACTTTGGCCTCGAAGAAGGTTTCACCAAAGGGTCCGGGCTCGGGAATGAGGATGCTGACCTATTTCATCAATCGCGGCGGTCGGAACCTAAGTGCGAGTCGCCGGCGTGAGCTCGAAAAAGCCAAGACTCTGCTCTCGAAACGTATTCAGAGGAAGAAAAAACGTGCAGCTTAGGTCAGCAAATTTGTGACACGCGACTGTCAAGTCTCTGCTCGTTAATTTCTATTTTTCGCAGCGCAACCACTCCTCGCGCTACGGTCATCCATACTTACCAACAATCCAAAAATAAAGGAGCAGCAATGAAGATCGAGAGCTTGCGTGATCTTTTTGAAATTGAACTTCGCTATACGTATGATGTCGAACAAAAGCTGGTGAAAAAGGGTTTGCCGACCATGATCGAGGCTGCTAGTTCGCCCGAGTTGCGGAATGCCCTCGACCAGCACCTGCAAGAAACCAGAACCCACATCAGCCGGTTGGAGCGCGTTTTTTCCGCAATTGGGGCTGAGGCCAAGAGTGAAGACAGCGATATTTTTGATGAGATGGCGAGCGCCACAAAAGACTGCATCGACGATATCAAGACTCCAAGCCTCCGCGATGCCGCGCTGATTGTAAGCGGCAACAAAGTCGAGCATTTTGAAATGGCAATCTATGGATCACTGGCGTCTTTCGCGAAACAACTCGGCCTGCAAGACGCGGCGCAGCTTCTGCAACAGACGTTAGAAGAAGAGAAAGCGGCAGATGCCAAGCTATCGCAACTTGGCGAAACCCGGATCAACTACAGCGCGGCCCAGGAAAGGAAAGCCGCATAGTCCGCGATTTAGTAGTGTTGTTTCTCTGCGTTCTCGACGTTTACTCTGCGATCTCTGCGGTTAAAAGCTTTTGATCGCAGAGAACGCAGAGAATAACAGCCGAGATCGCGGAGGAAATCTTTTTCTGCGCCCCATGTTCTTGAAGGTATATATCGGGGCGGTTAAAAAATCTACGCGATGGCTGAAGTGGGGAGTGTTGCTATTCGTTCCATCTCTTGAACAACAAGGCACCATTCGTTCCGCCAAAACCGAACGAATTCGAGAGAGCGTATTCGATTTGCGCCTTGCGCGAATGGTTAGGAACGAAGTCCATACCTGCTGTTTCAGCGTCCTGGTTTTCCAGATTGATGGTCGGCGGAAGGATTTGATCGCGCAGTGCGAGTACAGTGATTCCTGCCTCAAGCCCGCCTGCGCCACCGAGCAGATGTCCAGTCATCGACTTCGTGGAACTTACTGCAACTTTGTGATCGCCAAAGAAGTTACGGATCGCGTGAGCTTCTAGCGCGTCGCCGATCGGTGTCGAGGTTCCGTGGGCATTCACGTATCCGATATCGCTCGTTTTGATCTTAGCGTCCCGCACTGCATTCTTCATCACGCGGAAGCCGCCCTCGTGCTCAGGCGCAGGCTGCGTTATATGGTAGGCGTCCCCGCTCATGCCGTAGCCAACGATTTCCGCGAGGGGCTTGGCGCCGCGAGCTCTGGCATGTTCCAGCTCTTCCATAATGAGAATCCCGGCGCCTTCGCCAATAACGAATCCATCACGGTCGCGGTCCCAGGGGCGGCTGGATTTTTCCGGCTCATCATTGCGCGTAGAAAGAGCTCGCATCGCCGCGAATCCGCCGACACCGAGAGGAGTAATTGCAGCTTCTGAGCCGCCCGCGATCATCACATCAGCATCGCCGTGCTGAATAATTCGGAACGAGTCGCCGACCGAGTGCGCGCTGGTCGTACAGGCAGTCGCAGTCGCCTCGTTTGGCCCTTTGGCTCCGAAGCGCATGGAAACATGGCCAGCCGCGAGGTTAATGATCGCCGCCGGAATGAAGAAAGGAGAAATCTTGCGCGGGCCGCCTTCCATCAGCGCAGTGTGTTCACGCTCGATGATGTCGAACCCGCCGATGCCGGAACCGATATGCACGCCGACATTGTCGGCATTCTCCGGCGTGATCTGCAGGCCGGACATGCACATCGCCTCTTGCGCCGCGGCCAGCGCGAAGTGAATGAATCGACCCATCTTCTTGACTTCTTTTTTTTCGATGAAGTTGAATGGGTCGAAGTTCTTGACTTCGGCTGCGATCTGGGCGGCGTGCTTGGAGGCATCAAATTGCGTGATCCGGCCAATGCCGCTCTTGCCTGCCAGCAGGTTCCGCCAAACTTCATCAGTTTTGTTGCCGACAGCGCAGATCAGGCCCAAGCCGGTTACGACAACCCGCCGCACCAGTTACTTCCCCGCTTTCGCGTGCTTCCCGATGTAATCGACGGCGTCCTGCACCGTGCGGATCTTTTCCGCATCCTCATCGGGAATTTCAATCTCAAAGGCTTCCTCGAACGCCATGACGAGTTCGACAGTGTCCAGCGAGTCGGCGCCCAGGTCATCCACGAACGAGGCGGTTGGGGTTACTTCGCCTTCGTCCACTCCCAGTTGTTCCACGATAATCTGCTTCACTTTTTCATCAACGGCTGCCATGTGACTCCTCGCTCACGAATTTAGATGGACTGCGGGGACAAATGGAAATCCTAACTGTAGCAAGAGGTTAAGGTCAAACGGGGCGGGAGCGCTTCCTGAGAGCTACGTCCAGAAACTATGGGCATCGTGCATCCCTAGCTCTGTCATCTGAGCGGGTGACTGCTAGAGTCTCATACAGGCGGGTTCTTTAAGAAGAGTACCTGGAGAAAGTGACATGGCTAAAGCGCCACTGATGTTTACGTATTACATCGCCGCCCCCGTGGAGAAGGTATGGAATGGGTTCATTTCCAAGGAGGCGAATCAAAAGATCTTTATGGGCGCGGATTTTGAGGTCGATCTGAAACCAGGCGGGGCGATGACATGGTCCGGGCCAGGTAAGGATGGAAAGCCGACGCGCTACGTGACTGGCGAAGTATTGCGGGCCGAACCTCCGAAACTCTTGGAATACAAGTTTGGCATGGGCGATGGGCAGGTGATGTCGAGAGTGAAAGTGGAGCTGACTCCGGAAACCGAGGCGGTGAAAGTTGTGGTCACGAATGACAACTTTGCGGACGACGATCCTGCCTATGCTCAGAATGCGGACGGTTGGCCGCGGATTCTCTCTCGGTTGAAAACTCTGCTGGAGACAGGAAAGACATTCCGGCCCCATTAGGCCCGAGGCGTCAGGCGTTGGAGTAGCTTCTCTGCCCTTCGGAAATCGCAAAGCGTGCGGCACTCGGCAAAACCGTTCCATTTTGGAACGCCTCGACCAAGAAAATGGTGATTCCGCTTGACTTATATACGTATATACGTATTGATGTATAATGATGAGGAGCAAACGTCCAGTAGTCTGGATGGGCTCGAGCCGGAGAAACATACGAGCATTCCCGACTGAAGTTCGCCGCGATATTGGATACGCGCTCTATGCGGCTCAAC
>DATBIE010000202.1:0-11298 GCA_036557105.1 Terriglobales bacterium | reverse complement strand
CATGACCTAAGTAACCGCAAGTAAGCGGTTTACAAGTACTTACCTCCCCACTGCCTGTAATAATTTTGAGGTAAGCAGGGGGTCTCCTGCCCTGCAGAGAACCGTCGTGTCTTCAAACCGCAGAACAGAAATCCAGATCGCGTGGAAGACTGTGACGTATCGCAGTGTGATCACTTTTGCGTTGGTGATCGTGCTGGCGATTGTGATCGGGACGCGGTTTGCATTTCCGGAATTCAGCGTCACCACGGAAAAAGCGGTCGGAAACCTGTTCACGAATCTGCTGGAGCGAGTTGCCGCTCAGCCTTCCACCAAGCCCGGCGAAATGTCGCAGCAGGCGCACATCACCGCCCTCGATGGGACTGTCCGAATCAAGAAGGCGACCAGCAACGACTGGGTTCGCGCGGATTATAGCGTTCCACTTGAAAAAGGGGACGTGATCCAGACCGGTTCGGAAGGCATGGCGAAAATTGTCTTCAATGACGGCACGAACTACACAGTAAAGCAGGATTCGCTGATTGTGATCGAAGAGAACTCGGCCAATGAGCGACAACAGACGAGTGTTGCAGTCAGCGTGAACACGGGCACTGTAGATCTTGCCACCGGCACGTATGTGCAGGGTTCGAAGTCGGAAGTCATCCTGGATGGCGCAACTGCTTCGCTTGCTCCCGACAGCGCCGCCCGCGTAAGCAAGGACGTTCGTGCTCACCATGATGAATTGCTGATCACGAAAGGTAGTGGCACGGTCGAGCGCAATGGGGAGACGGTACAACTTGCGAATTGGGAAAAGGCCAGCTTCAGACCAGATTCCGGCCATCTGGAAAAAGTCAAGGAAATCGGGCCGCCGACGCCCATTTCTCCAGCGAACATGATGCCGATCTTTATTTCCCACGATCCCAAGCCGATCGAGTTCTCATGGACGCCAATGACGAACGCGAAGGGATATCGTTTGCTGGTGTCACGCAATCCTTATTTTTCGTCTCTCATAGTCGATCACAAAGTGACATCAGCCGACGTGATGGTCTCCGGCCTGACGGAGGGCCCTTATTACTGGATGGTGAGGTCCTATGACGGGAAAGAGAAAGAATCTGCCGAGAGCGAGAAGAACCGGTTCACGATCATCGCAAAGGAACTCGATTCTGGGAAAATCGCGTTGGCGCTTGACCCGTTCATCCAGCATGGGCGAGTGATTGAATTGACTGGCAAGACCGAAATCGGCGCGCGCGTGATGGTGAACGGGCACGAGGTACCAGTGGTAGGCGCGGATGGCAGCTTTCACTATTTCACTCCGCCGCTTCCGACGGGAGAAACTTTGATAACAGTGACGGCGCAGGACTCCAAAGGCGGCGTCAACACGGAGCAACAGAAAGTAGTGATTCAGTGACGGTTACCCCAACTGGCACTTTGCTGGGGCAATTTGCAGCTTTAATTTTTAGCGCTGGGCCGCGAAAGTCCTTACAATGAGGACCAAGACCCAGAGACAACTTACGTTTTGCGGCCGGACCCGGTCCTGTACGGGGCCGGTGCCGGAGTGTTGTAGATCAACTAAAGGGACAACGTATGTCAAGCAACGGATTTCGTAACGGGTCATCAGGCGGACACAATGTGCGGTCGCTGTTCAGCATCTTTTCGAGCGACCTGGCCATTGATCTGGGCACCGCCAACACGCTGGTTTATGCGCGCGGCAAAGGAATTGTGGTGAATGAACCTTCCATCGTCGCCCTGAACAAGAACACCAGTGAAGTTGAGGCCGTCGGCAAGGAAGCCAAGGAGATGTTGGGGCGCACACCGGGAAATATTGTCGCGATCAAACCCATGAAGGATGGCGTGATCGCCGACTTTAAAGTCACCGAGAAGATGCTCAACTACTTCATCCAGAAGGCACACAACCGCAAAATGCTGGTGCATCCGAGAATCGTGATCGGCGTGCCGTCGGAAATCACACAAGTGGAAAAGCGCGCGGTTATGGACTCGGCATATCGCGCGAAGGCGAGTGAAGTTTATCTCGTGGAACAAGCCATGGTCGCCGCCATCGGTGCTGGCCTCCCAATTACCGAGCCTTCGGGGAACATGGTGGTTGACATCGGCGGCGGGACGACTGACATCGCCGTGATCTCCTTGAGTGGAATTGTTTACTCGCGCTCGGTCCGCATGGCGGGTAATCAGATGGACGAAGCCATCATGAACTATCTAAAGCGCAAATATAACCTGCTTGTCGGCGAGCGCACCGCCGAGCAGATCAAGATGGAGATTGGCTCGGCGTATCCGCTGGATAAGCCGCTCACGATGGAGATAAAAGGCCGCAATTTGATTGAGGGAGTACCGAAGACGATCACGGTTGACGACAGTGAAATTCGCGAGGCGCTGAGCGAGTGCGTTTCGACGATCATGAATGCTGTCCGAGTCGCCTTGGAACGTACGCCTCCTGAGCTTTCTGCCGACATCAGCGATCGGGGAATTGTGCTCACGGGCGGCGGCGCACTGCTGAAAAATCTCGACAAGCGCATCCGCGAAGAAACCGGATTGCCGGTTTCAATTGCAGATGATCCGCTGTGCAGCGTGGTGCTCGGCACGGGAAAGATGCTGAGTGATTTCAAGCTGCTGAGGAAGATTTCGATTGAGTAGAGCCGTCGTGGGTCGCACGTTGTGCGTCCTGAGCAAAATCTTTGACCACGAAGGACACAGAGTCTCACGAAGGAAACAAGCTTCCGCTGCGCGGAAATTGACTTCCTAATGGCTGAAGGCTGATAGCTGACGGCTGACTTTATGGACAACCTTATGGGCCGCTATCGCAATGTGAGCATTCTCGCGGCGGCCATTTTCGTCCAAGTTCTGGGCCTGGCAGTGCAGGTAAAGCGCTCAAGCGAGAATCATTCTTCCCGGCTGATTCGCGTCTGGGCCGTTTCCGCGGTCACGCCGCTCGAGAAGGCAATCGTTCGCATTCAGACAGGCACGTCCGACTTGTGGCACAACTACGTTTACCTGCGTGGCGTGCGTCAAGAAAACCGCGCCCTGAAGGACCAGATCGAACAGTTGCAACTCCAACAGGTCCGGCTTGAGCAGGATGCAAGCCAGGCGCATCGGTTGCAGGCGCTGCTTGGCTTCAAAGAACAATTCATCGCGAAAACCCTGGCCGCACAGGTGATTGGCTCAAGCGGCAGCGAACAGTCGCGGTCGGTATTCATTGACAAAGGCTCGCATGACGGAATTCAGCAGGACATGCCAGTGATCTCAGCCAGCGGTATTGTCGGCAAAGTAACGGCGGTATTCAAGGGCACGTCGGAGGTCCTGCTTATTAATGACCAGCAGAGTGGCGTTGGCGTAATTCTCGAGCAGTCACGCGTCATCGGAGTGCTGCACGGAAAGGCATCAGGCGCACTGGTAATCGATAAGGTCATGGCTGATGAGCAGGTGAAGCCTGGAGAGAAAATCCTGACCAGCGGGGGTGATCTGATATTTCCAAAAGGGTTGCTGGTTGGAACCGTGACCGAAGCCGAGAAGGGACCTGAATTCCTCCAGATAGCAGTCAAGCCTGCGACCGCGCTGAATCGCCTGGAAGAAGTTCTGGTGATTACGAAAAAAGAGGAGCGGCAGCCGAGCGTGCCCGCCCCAGCGATGCGCGTGGCGGATATTCTGTCGCGACGGCTACCATTTGTTCCTGATAAACCGGTCACGCCGGCGAGTTTACCTGCAAAGAATACAGTTGCAACTCCCGCCGCTCAGCAGCAACAGGGGAGTGTTCACCCTGCAAGCGCCGAGCCAGTTGGATTGAAAGCAGCGACCACACCTCAAGTTACGCCCACCGCCGTACAGGTCCCCAGAATCTCCGTAAACCCAGCGCTAAGTCCGGCAGAACCCAAGCGGGAGACGCTGCTTACGCCGTCTTCCAAGCCGGCAGCAACTGTAACTCCAGTGATGCCAGGCACGAAACCAGCGCCTAAGCCAAAGCCAGTTGCAGACCCGGCACAGCCGCCGATTGGCGATCCGGGAGGGGCTCCTCAATAGACGTGGCCTTGACTTACACATCCCGCGAACAGATCGAGGTTTACCGCTTCAGTCTGCCGGTTGCCATCCTGGTTCCACTATTCGCGATTTTTCTACAGGCATTTCTTCCGCTGCGGTTTCCATTCTTCTCGATCTTTGATTTGCCGCTGCTTGTGGTTATTTTCTTCGCCATGGCGCGGCGCAACCCAGTGACCGGTCTTCTCACGGGTGCAGCAATTGGATTGTTGCAGGATTCATTAACCCATCAACCAATCGGGTTGTACGGGATCGCCAAGACATTTGTCGGATATGGCGCTTCATCTTTGGGCGTGAAGCTTGACGTTGAGAGCATTGGAACGAGACTGATCGTTACCCCTGTTTTCTACGTAGTTCACGAAGTAATCTATTTCACTGTGGCCAGGGCCATGGTTCGTCTCAACCTGCACTGGAGCTGGTCGCACGAACTGGGATCAGCAGTTGCGAACGCAGTCTTAGGAGTGCTGCTGTTTGCGTTGATGGATAGATTGAAACAACGCGCATGAAGAGCTAATTACCAACCAATCCTCCTAGTGCCTGTAACCAGATCGAAATGGTGATCGCGGCTTACCAGTGGCAGGGAATATTGCCTGCATAGTGCCGCAATCCAAATGTCATTCGTGGGAATAGGCTTGCCAAGCCGTTTTAACTCCACGGCGATTTCCGCATAGAATCGGGTAGTCGGCTCGTTGACGTCCAAGACGATGCAATCTCGAATCAAAGCCTCAAGCCATTTCTCATAAGTTGTGCGATTTCGCGACTGCACGATTCCATGGCGATATTCGCCAAGCACGATTACCGGAATGGCCAATTCTTCGGCCCGACCGAGTAAGGCGATAATTGTTGGATCATCATCTGCCGCGGCAGAAAGGGCATTCGTGTCCAGAATCATTTCCAGAGTTCTTCGTCGATTTGCTCAAAAGCATCTTCAACACGCTTTTCGATTAGCCTTCTCTCTCTGTGCAGGTGTTTGAGCTTACCCAAGTGCTTCATCCACGGCTTTTCTTGAGACATAGCTTTCAACAACTTGTCTTGGACTGCCTCGGTTACGAACTGACGAAGTGGAATCCCGCGTTCTGCGGCGACCGACTTGGCGCGGCGAAACAGAAAATCAGGAATGTCCAGTGTCGTCTTCATTACTCCCATATTCCCATATTTATTGCAAAGTGGCAATATGGGGTATGCGCTTAGAAGCTGTCGACCGTTGAGCGCGAATGAGAAGTCGCTATCTGATGCTGCGTAGTTGGTGACCTTAGTTACTGATTTCGCTGCTCTCAAATCCAGAGAAGCTTTACAATTCAGTTAACCCGTTCACCTGCGGTATCAAGCCAACGACTGACGGCAAAGACCAACAAAAGCTTTTTTATGTTCGGCCGCGACGAAAAACCCTCACACATCCGCCTGACGGCGGTGCAATACGTCATTCTCGCGATCTTCTTACTGCTCGCATACGGCTTGTGGCGGCTGCAGGTTTCGCAGAGTGACTACTACAGCGCAGCGGCGGAGCAGAACCGAATCCGGGAGGTCCCTATCCTTGCCCCGCGTGGCAAGATTCTAGACCGCAATGGCAGGACGATTGTCGAAAACTATACCTCTTACACCGCGCTTCTCATGCGCGACTCGTCCCGCGATCTGAATGCCGATGCAGACCTGATCGCCGAGGGACTGCACATGGATCCCAAGGAAGTGCGTGACAAGATTCGCCACTTTGCCTACATGCCGCAGTTTCAGCCAATTTATTTAAAAGAGGACATCACTCTCGACGAAGTCGCATTCATCGAGGCGCACAAGAACGAGCTGCCTGAACTGGACATGATTCGCGCCTACCGGAGGCTGTATCCGCAGAAAGGATTTCTTGCGCACCTGATCGGCTACGTCGGCGAAGTGAGCGAAGACATGCTGAACCAGCCGCAATTCGAGTTCTATAACCCAGGAGACGTGGTAGGGCGGTCGGGAGTCGAGTTGGAGTACAACCAACTGCTAATGGGAAAAAACGGTTCGCGCCAGGTGCTCGTGAACAGCCACGGTAAGGAAGTTGGACAACCGCTCGATGAGAAACCGGCAGTCGCGGGCAAACCGTTGAAGCTCACGGTCGATGTTGATTTGCAGATCGCCGCGGAAGAAGCGATGGAAGGCAAGAATGGTGCGATCGTAGCTATGGATCCGCGGACGGGCGAAATTCTCGCCATGGTGAGCAGGCCGACATATGACCCCAATGACTTTGCCATCAGAATCGGACGGGCAGACTGGCAAAAACTGATCAGCGATCCAAACAAACCTCTTCTCAATAAAGCCATTCAAGCCCAACTTGCGCCCGGCTCGACCTTCAAAATCATCATGGCAGCTGCGGGATTGCAGGAGGGCGTTGCCCAGAACATGCACGTGAACTGTAACGGGGGAGCTGTGTTTTACGGGCGTTATTTCAAGTGTTGGATCACCGCCCGGCATCAGGTGCATGGTGATGTGGATATCACGAAGGGCATTTACCAGTCCTGCGATGTGTTTTTTTACACTCTGGCTGAGAAACTTGGGATTAGCCGGATAGCGAAATATGCTACGGAATTCGGCCTGGGGCAAAAAACAGGAATCGACTTGCCAGATGAGGTGAGTGGAGTGATGCCTTCGGAAGAATGGAAGCTGCGGAACTTCCGCCAGAAATGGTTCCCTGGAGAGACTATTTCGGTCGGCATTGGGCAAGGAGCGATCGCTGCCACCCCGATCCAGTTAGCGCGTGCGATCGGTGCTATCGCGAGCGAGGGGCGATTGGTTCGTCCGCATGTAACAGATCCGAAAGATTTGCCGCCGAATGTAGTCCCGGTATCTAGAGTTCCCGACGAAATTAAGATACCTATGGATCCACAGAACTGGACAACGATTACTGACGCGATGGCCGACGTAGTGAGCCCACTCGGGACGGCTGGTTTGTCACATATTCAGGGCGTCGATTTTGCGGGTAAGACGGGTACGGCTCAAACTATTTCGAACGCCGCCAAAGCGAAACTGGCGAGCGATAAATCGCGCTTCCGCGACAATGCGTGGTTCGTGGGTGTGGAACCTCGGCGTAATCCGGAGATCGTGGTTTGCGTTCTCATGGAGGCGGGCGATGAGGGATATCTCGCAGCGCGTGTCGCTGCCCAAGTAGTGAAGTTTTATGCGCAGAAACAGAGCCGACAACCAGCAAGCATCGCGAAAAAAGGAAACAGTCCCGGGAGTGTGGAAGTAGGGGCAGTCTGGAACTCGCAAAATCAGAATGGCAGTCCTGACAAATTGAACGGGGGACGGTTCCAAATTGATCTTGGGAAAAGGCCGCTCGCAATCGCCACGGCGGCGCCGGGATTGCAGTAAAGGTTAGGAGCAAGGAGCTAGAGCCAACAGTTAAGAGCTGATTTACTTATGCCTCGCAACATGTCATTGCGCGATTTCGATTGGGTGCTGGTGGCTTTCGTGCTCATCATCTGCACACTGGGGGTCATCGAGATCCGCAGCGCCACCTTGCACACAAAATTCGCCGGCGTGCATGTCAAGCAGGTTTACTGGATCATGGCAGGGTTTGGGTGCATGTTGCTTGTCAGCCTGGTCAACTATCAGGCGCTGCTGGAGCGGGTTCCCTGGATGTACCTTGCGGGAGTCGCTTTGCTGGGTGCGGTCCTGGTGCCGCACATTGGTCAGAAGTATCTTGGCGCGCGACGCTGGATAAAAATGCCGGGAGGAGGACATCTGCAGCCATCGGAATGGGTCAAGCTAATTCTGATTCTTGCGGTGGCCAAGTACTTTGCTGATCTACAAAGCCGAGAGCTTTCCTGGACTGACTTTGTGAAAGCGGGAGCAATTGTAGGTGTGCCCATGCTGATGGTCCTTGCACAACCAGACCTTGGCACAGCGCTGACTTACCTGCCAATTGCGATGGTCGGTCTTTTCATCGGAGGCATTCGCTGGAAGCAGGCGCTGGCGATTGTGCTGCTTGCCGGCTTGGCAATGCCGCTGGCGTGGCATCATTTGAAGGACTACCAGAAACAGCGCCTGGTCAGCTTCATGGCGCCGGATAACGACCCTCAGGGCGCTGGCTACCACGTTCGACAATCGAAAATCGCCGTCGGTTCGGGCGGAATCTGGGGAAGCAGTTCCGGCTCGCAAACGCACCTTGCGTTTCTTCCCGAGCCGCATACTGATTTCATCTTTGCGGCATTTTCCGAGGAACATGGTTTTGTAGGAGCTCTGGGTGTGCTGCTGTTATACTTTATTGTGCTGATGCGTTTGACCCAGAACGCGCAAACAGCACCCGACCGTGCTGGCACGTTTATTGTGATGGGTGTTGTAGCGGTGCTGACCTTTCATATTCTGGTCAACATCGGCATGGTGGTTGGCTTTATGCCGGTCACCGGCATACCTTTGCCTCTAATGAGTTACGGAGGGTCATCGGTTTTGTTTATATTCCTTGCGCTGGGGATGGTAATGAACGTCCGCATGCGGCGCTTCGTGAATTGAAGCGAATTTTTGCCTGGGCATCGCGGAGATGTTTCGTCCGCGATGCAGGTGCAGCTGTATGGTTGTCGGACATGAAAATCCGACCCAGAAAAATCACGATGGCCCTCGCGTCAAGAGGGCACTCACCGGCAGCGGAGACAAGCCGGGCAGGATTTGAAGTATTAGCCTCGGGCAGGTAACGGCCCCCTCGGAGAGCACGCGCCGCAGAATGGCGTATCTGAGAGAGCGGTCACAACCCCGGGCAGATTGCGATCAGTGAAAAGATTTCTGTACCTTCAGAATTCAGACACGTCCGTTCAATTTGAGAGCGGCGACCGTAGGTCTGTTTTCAGCCAGCTCATCGCAGCTTCAACCATCCTGCCTTAAGTGTATGTCTCTGGTTCGGTGAACCCGCAGGAAGTAATGCCTGCGGACCGGAGTTTCAATGACAAAAGAATTGTTTGTGTCTTCCACGCCGCACGAGACGAAAGTCGGCATGGTGGAAGACGACCAGTTAGCAGAAGTGTATCTGGAGCGCGAGAACGAATACACGCTCGCAGGTTCCATTTACAAGGGACGAGTGACGCGGGTCCTTCCGGGGATGCAATCGGCATTTGTCGATATCGGGTTAGAGCGCGACGCATTCCTCTACGTTTCCGATTTTATGGAATTGGATAGTCAGGACGAGGATCTGGATGAAGTCCCCACGCCACGCGCGGTGTCAGGGTTAGGTGATGCACATCAGGCGTCGGGTGAGGCAGCGCAAACAGATAGTGAAGCGGCGCAACCTTCGCAGAACGCTATCGAGGACCAGCCCGCGAGCGCAAATGGCAGGGCGAACGGCAGGGAAGAACGCGATCGCGGTGCGTGGCGAGGACGCAGGCGGCGAGGACGTCGTGATCGGTTCAGCCGTCCGTCTCAGACAGAAACGCGCTCCGAACGCGAAGAATACGGGCCTCCGGCCGGGTATGAGCCCATCATTTTGCCGGGCGAGTCAATTTCGAAATACCGCGACCGAGGTACTGGTGCGAACACGAGACCTACAGAGTCGGCTGTCCGGGGCGGGCCTGCTGCGGTTTCCGAGACATTCCCGCAGGATGAGCCGCTGTTTGCGGAAGACCAATCGGTGTCGAGTGATTTGGGAAGCACGGGCGAAGATGCCAGTGTCCCTAAAACCGAGCAGCACGGGCAGGGCACGGAAGGTATCCCTTACGAGGTGGATTCTTTGTCAAACGTCGATTCTGACGACTGGGAGCGCCAACAGAAAAGACAACACGAGATGAATGTTGCGGCGGTATTTGGCAGCGACACTGAGGAAGAGCAGATCAGTGAACAAGCTGAGAACCCTGCGGATAGTGTCTCTGCGAGTGAAAATCAACCGACGGTAGCCGCAGCCGGCACCATCGAGGAAGAGGAGATCGACGAAGAGGAAGCTGATATTTCCGCATACGTCGAAGAACTCGAGGAAGATGGCGCGTTTGAGGAATTTGAGGAGGAAACTCACGCGGCTGGCGAAGATCAAGAGCCCATAACCGAGCACTTGATAGCTGCGTCATCGGAAAGTAATCCGAACGTAGTGCCGTTTTCTGCGGAGCCGGTTTCAGTGGAAACTGCTGAAATTGTGCAGGCTGAAGATGAGGTAGACGAGGCCGCCGAAGAAGAAGCTGAGCTGGAAGAAGCACAAGCGGAAGCCGAAGCTCTTCTCGCCGCCGAGGGGGTGGCAAATGGCACGGTGGACGCACGCGCGGAAGTGCGGGCGCCAACGGCCACTGCGGCCTATACCCAACGGGGGTACCGCCCGAGTTTTGATCGTGAGCGCGCGCGACGCGGACGGCGCCCCGGTGGCAATCGTCGTTTTCGCCGTCGTGAACCACAGAACCTTCCCCAGATTACCGATTTGTTGAAGGAAGGGCAGGAGATTCTGGTCCAGATCGCCAAGGAACCGATTGGGAAGAAGGGTGCGCGTATTACCAGCCACATCGCGCTTCCGGGGCGGTTTCTGGTCTATATGCCGACAGTCAACCACACGGGCGTATCGCGAAAAATCGCATCGGAAGAGGAACGCCAGCGGTTGAAGCGGATCATTCAGAGCGAACGCGAAAATGGCCACGGCGGTTTCATTGTTCGCACAGCCGCGCAGGGAGCAGATGAAAATGAACTACGGGCTGACATTCGTTTTCTTAAAGGATTATGGAATGAGATTCGGACACGCGCCGAAAACGGCAAGTCTCCTGCGCTCATCTACCACGACCTGAATGTGGTCGAACGTATCCTTCGCGATCAGGTAACATCCGACTTCTCGGCGGTGTGGGTTGATACGGAGCAGGAATATGAGCGCATTCTGCGCTTCGCTAACCGTTTTCAACCTGCGCTGGTACGGCGCGTGAAACTTTACACGAAGGAAACGCCGTTGTTCGAGCAGTTCGGGTTGAAGGAAGAAATTGACAAAGCGCTGAAGTCGAAGGTGTGGCTGAAGAGCGGTGGCTACATCGTAATCAATCAGACCGAGGCACTGGTAGCGATTGACGTGAACACAGGCAAATACGTTGGCAAGACCGCGCGGCTGGAAGATACCATCGTGAAGACCAACGTTGATGCGATCAAAGAGATTGTTCGTCAGGTCCGGTTGAGGGATTTGGGCGGCATCATCGTGATCGATTTCATCGATATGGATGAGCGCCGTAATCGGCAGAAAGTCATGCAAGCGCTGGAAGAAGCCTTGCGCAGCGACCGATCGCCTTCCAAGGTGCTTCAGTTCAACGATTTCGGTTTGGTGGCAATTACGCGTAAACGTGTGAAGCAGTCGCTCGAGCGCAC
>DATBIE010000201.1:0-7223 GCA_036557105.1 Terriglobales bacterium | reverse complement strand
GAAGTCACCCATAGCCATTCGAGGGAAGGCAATTCCTCTGCTTGCCGGGTCTGCATTGCGGCGCATTCCACTGCCCCGACAACCGCTTCTCGCGCGCCAAAACCTGTCTTTCGACGGGTATTCGTCGTCGCGGATCAGTTTGCCGACGCGAAACAATACCTCATAGCTTTCGTTCTGTATATTCGCCCACCTCCTGCGGTCTAAAAATCAGAGTTCAATCCCTTGTGAGTGCGGCCTTGGTGCCGCAGCTCCGTGTCTCAATTTTTAGACCTATTCCTTGGGAGGAATTTATGTTGGCTTCGTACAGGAGCTCGCTTTACGCGGCTTTTATTCTTATTTCCTTTTTCACGCTCGGCCTGCACGGCTACGCGCAGTCCGCGGGTAATTCAACTTCGGTCGTTGGTACCGTAGTCGATCCTTCCGGCGCTTTCGTCCCGAATGCAACCGTCGAGATCCGCAATCCCGTCAGCGGATTTGATCGAACAGCAACCACCGATGCCGTCGGCAAGTTCTCTATTCCTAACGTTCCTTTTAATCCGTATCACCTAAGTGCAACCAGTCCAGGATTCGCTCCCTACTCACAGGACCTTGATGTTCGCTCGGCTGTTCCGGTTTCGGTGAGCGTCAGCCTGAAACTGCAAAGCTCAGAGACCGTGACCGTGGAAAGTGATGCCGCAGACCTGCTAGAGAACACGCCGTCGTTCCACACTGATGTGGACCGTGAATTGTTTGACAAGCTTCCGCTCGAGAGTCAGTCTTCGTCTCTGAGCTCACTGGTCACGCTTGCGAGTCCCGGAATCACTGCAGATTCGAACGGTCTTTTTCACGGGTTGGGAGATCACGCGGAGAATTCATTCTCGGTCGATGGCCAACCGATTACCGATCAGCAGAGCAAACAATTTTCTAACCAGATTCCACTCGATTCTGTGCAGTCCCTGGAAGTGGTCACCGGCGCCCCGCCTGCCGAATACGGCGACAAGACTAGCGTGGTCATCAATGTCACGACTCGGTCCGGTCAGGGCATGACCACACCCAAAGGCAGCGTAACGGCTTCTTACGGGAGTTTCGGAACTTCGAATGCAGGATTCAATCTCGGCTACGGCGGAACGAAATGGGGAAATTTCGTCTCTTTAGGTGAGCTCAACAGCGGCCGCTTTCTTGATTCGCCGGAATTCGCGGTTATGCACGACAAAGGCAACGAGGAGAACTTCTTCGATCGCGTGGACTACCAAATCTCCACGGGCGACACGGTTCACCTCAACCTGGGCTTTACGCGCTCCTGGTTCCAAACACCGAATTCATTCGACGCGCAAAACGCGACTTCATGGAAAGGCCTGGTAGTTAGCAATGGAGGCCTCGATCCAAATGGCAATGTGGTTGGACCGACTGATCAGCGTTCACAGATCAAGACATTCAATATCGCGCCCTCATGGACGCGCTTGATCAGCAATACCACTGTGTTTATTTTTGGTGCGTTTGTCCGGCGCGATCAATACAACTACTATCCCAGCGCAAATCCCTTCGCAGATCTTGCGCCAGCAAGTCTTCAGACAGAGAACGTCGCTCAGAACCGCACGTTGACCAATGCGGGTCTGCGCACCAGCGCCTCTTACGTTAAGGGAGTTCACAACCTGAAAATCGGCGCCACGTATGAGCAGACCTTTTTAAATGAGAACGACGAGATCGGCATTGTCGATCCGACGCTGCTTCGGAATACATTCGGGTGCCCTAACGGAAATCCCCCTCCCGATCCCTGCGCTGTACTGCCGCCGTTTGATTTGACCCAAGGTGGAAGCCCTTTTTCATTTCGTGGGCACACGGACGTAAAGGAGCTAGCCTTGTATGTGCAGGACACAATTACGAAGGGAAGTTGGTCTTTCAATCTCGGCATGCGTGGCGATTTCTACAATGGCCTGGTCACTCATCGTGAGGCCGAGCCTCGCGTCGGAATTGCGTATAACATCAAACAGAGCAATACGATCTTTCGCGTTTCCTACGCACGAATACTGGAAACTCCATTCAACGAGAACTTAGTTCTCTCCAGCATCGGATGCGAGTCTCCGGCATTGAATCCACTTCTAGCCTGCACTTTTCCGGGTCAGGCAACGCCGTTGAGTCCTGGCTGGCGCAATGAATTCCACGCCGGACTACAGCAAGCCTTCGGAAAGTATCTGGTCTTTTCAGGTGAGTACATCTGGAAATACACCCACAACGGCTACGACTTCAGCATCCTCGGCAACACTCCGATTACATTCCCGGTCGCGTGGGACAGGTCAAAGATTCCAGGGTTCGCTGGACGGGTGAGCGTACCGAACTTCCACGGATTCTCAGCCCTCATGGTCTTCTCCAGCGTGGCTGCGCGTTATTTCACTCCGCAGGTCGGCGGAGCCGGCGCGACTCCTTCCGCTCCAGCCGGAGTTTTTCGCATAGACCATGACGAGAGATTCAATCAGACTACACACCTGCAGTACCAGATCGGAAAGCGTGGACCGTGGCTTGGGTTCAATTGGCGCTACGACAGCGGACTAGTGGCAGGCCCGGTCCCATGCGCTGGAGGCGATTGCAGTAACGGACCTGCTGGTGACGCTACTACGGTTGATGCTTCCATCATCAGCCCGGACCAGCAGTTCCAGGCGGGACTGTTCTGCGGTGCGGTTCGAGCAACACCGACCACGCCAATCACTTCCAGCCTGGGATCGAACCTGTGCCCCGCCTCACAGTATGGATCGACGCTTATGAGCATTCCCGCCGCCGGAACTGAAAATGATGACAAGAATCCACCGCGAATCGCACCGCGTCATTTATTCGATCTCGCCATCGGCGATGACAACCTCTTCCATGGCGACAAGCGCCGGTGGAGCGCTCAATTTACGGTCATCAACTTAACGAACAAAGTGACTCTTTACAATTTCCTGTCAACCTTCAGTGGGACGCATTACGTTGGCCCACGTACGTTCACAGCGCAGCTGGGGTTTAATTTCTAAACCGAGTTAATGATGGGCGTCTCGAACACTGTCGACCGGAAGTCAATTGTCGGTTCGCGCCCAAGCTCGGCGGAACCGCTCAGCTCTTCGCTTTCGCTGAGGCTCTGAGCGACTTTGGTTGCAGGGCATTAGACGCTTGACGTGCCACTAACAGAAACCCTCGCGACTGAGCATCTTCTCGCAGCAATTCCATTCGTGCTCGCCCTGAATTTGCATTGCCGGAAGAAAATTCCAATTGCGCCATACGCAGACGCGCTTCGAATTCCAGCCCGCCGTAGCCATACTGCTTGGCTTTCGAGCGGATGCCTTCGAGCGTCCGCATTGCATCTGCAAAGTCATTCGACCGCGGCTGGGACACTCCCCTTACATACGCATCTACAATTTCCACTTGAAGTTTCGTCGCCAGGTCCAAAGATTTCTGCAGCAAGGCGATAGATTTAGCAGAAGCTTGGCGCGCCTCCGCCGGTTTGTCTTCTTCCAACAGCGAGGCCGCCAACAAAGAATAGCTGAGCGCTTCATCGTCAGTTGGACCGTCGCTGTGAACTACATTGACAATGCGACGGGCTTCTTGCTCAGATCCTTTAGCGTCGCCGCTGTCAAGGCGGAGTTGAGCCAACGCCAGGTGGCTTTCCGCTTCGTTGATCTTCTCGCCCAAACCATGACGAAGAGCTGCGCACTCCTGGTAGCGGGTGCGCCCTGATTCAAGATTTCCTTGTGACACGAAAATCGTACCGAGATTGCAGAGCGCATATCCTTGCAGGCTCTTACTGCCCACTTGCCGCTCAGTAGCAAGGGCGGCTTCGGCTTGCTCCCTGGCGCGGTCCAGGTCACCCATGCGCGTGAGTATGTCGGCGATGTTTACTTGCGCAAGCCCGGCGTTTTCGCGATCTCCGGTTTCATTCGCTAGCCGCAGAGACGCTTCGTATGTATGCAGAGTTTCCTGCAATTTTCCTTGCAAGACCAGCAGGCCGCCAATGTTGTTGAGCGAGATTGCCTCTCTTACTTTGTCACCCAGGTCGCGGCTGAGTTGCAGAGCTTGTTGGTGATAAACCAATGCCTGTGCCGTATTGCCGCGCAGCCATACGACATTGGCGAGATTGTTGAGCGCCTGGCGAATGCTCAACTGGCTTCCGATCTGACGTGAGATTTCGAGGGATTGTTCGAGTAGCTTTTGCGCGTCCGCGAGATTTGCCTGATGACGCGCGATGATGCCGAGATTGTTGAGCACCCGCGCCACGCCTTGCTTATCACCAAGATCGGAGAAAATCGCTCGCGCCTCATTCAAATTTGCTATGGCCTTCGTGTTGTCTCCCAAGGCACTGAGAGCACTACCACGAGTCAGCAAACCGCCGGCAATCATGCTTCTCGCCCCGTTCCGCCGGCCTTTCTCTGCGGCGCGCGCCGCGGCCAGTTCTTCACGGTTCAGATCGCCGAGCCGATCCGCCCCCATAGCTTCGGCCAAGTCGATGCGCGGATCGGCACCAGCGGGCGCAGGCATCTTCTTTAATGCTTCGACGGTAGCTATCGCATCTTTGCCGTTGCCACCCGACCATTGTGCTTTGACAAGAGCAAGACCGTAGTCGAGATTGTCCGGAAAAAATTCCCACAGCATCTGATAGACCTGAATCGCTCTGGGCCAGTCATGAGTTACCACGCGATAACGCGCCTCGATAGAAAGCTGTTGCTCACGCGGAAGGTTGGTGGATAGTTCGAACGCTTTTTTGGCTTCAGCTTGTGCCTGTACGTCGTAACCAAGAAAAGCCCAGCACTCGGACAGTGCCGCATGCGACAACGCATGATCAGGATCAACAGTTACCGCCTTAAGCAGTAGATCTCTGGCTGCGAGCACTTCGAAATTGCGCAGTTTTGCTAGACCCTCCGCATAGAAGCGGGCAGCATCGGAATTTTCAGGAAGCGCCGAGCGTACCTGAGCAGCATCGTCCAGCGAAACATTATTTATGTTGAGTATCTGGCGGGCAGTGGTACCGCTGCGAGAAACAAGCTGCGCCAGGTCGGCTTGCGTACCGTCCTCTGAAACCACAGCGAGGATTTCACCGGTCCGTACATCCTGAACTTTCAGAGTGAGATGGATTTTGTTTCCGCTCGAGGCGAGATAAGAACCGAGCACCAGCAGATCACTGCCAAGGTGCTGCCGAATCTTCAACAAAGTTTCTGGGCTGTAACTGTCAGCCGGTGACAGATTCAGATCATTCTTCATGTGGGCGACATTCTCGCCGGCAATCAAGCGCAATTTTTGCCCTGCGGCGAGGTCCGCACTCACCAACTCCGACAATGCGGTGGAGATCCAGGCGTCGTCATCTTTCGCAGAAAGATTTTGAAAGCCAAGCACCGCGACCGACTCACGTGCTGAGGGAGCGGGAGCACTCGTAGATGCGCGATGTGTGAAACGTTCGCGGACTCCACTGAATGTGAAGCCGAGCGACACAATAATAAGGAAGACAAGGCCGAGCAAACTCCACATAACCACGGGAGTTCTCTGACCAGCAGAAGGAAGCACGGGCTTGTCAATCTCGCGCGCTATGCCGGCGAGTTCTATGGGCGCAACAAACCGGTAGCCGCGTCCGATTACTGTCTGGATAAAAGACGGTTCATCAGGATCATCCTCCAGGACCTGCCGAATCTTCCGAATGGCCGCGTTGATGCTGTTGTCAGTGTCGAGAAAAACTTCTTTGCCCCAGATTTTTTCCACAATCTGTTCGCGCGTCACCAGTTGACCCCGGCGCTCGACCAGGAGAAAAAGCAATTCCAAGGGAATCCGGCCCATCTTGATTGATTGTCCCGCTCGGCGGAGCTCATAGGCGCCAAAGTCCAACTCAAATTGTTCGCCCAGTTCGCCCAGTTTGATAACGCTTGCAGAGAAAGATGTATCCGTCGCCATTCCTCACTCCAACAATGTGATCACAGCAGGTTGATTGTTTTCTGATATTTGGCCGGCAACATACGGAATTAATACAGATTTAAGGCCCCAACTATTGGCTGAAATCGCGAATTCCAGCACTGTCTGCTCATGCTTACTCAGTCGGATGAGTGAGCTGGAAATCAAGAGGCAGGTTTGGTCATTTTGGTAGCGCCTCCCCTAAGCCTTACCTGTCTCTGTTTTCCAAGTTAGTACGACGAAGTTTTGCCGGTGCACACCAGGGAAGAAGTCCAGTGCTCTTCGAACAGGGAAACCCAACCACAACTTAAACACATTGAAAAGGAGAATCTGTAATGAAGAAGTCAATTTTGATGGCGGGCTTAGTGACATTCATGAGCCTCGCAGGAATTGTTCAGCAAGCCATAGCAGAACCCGGCGACACCATTACTTTCAGTATGGTGCGCGCCGAAGAGGCAACGTGTCTTGCTCCTAACGCGCATGGCCGCGTCACGGTCAGCGATCTCGGACCGGTCCAAAACATGCACCTTGAAGTAGTCGGCCTCACTCCGAACAACGCCTTCACCGTGTTCATCACTCAGCACGGAAAGGGCCCGTTCGGGCCCTCCTGGTATCAAGGGGAAGTTGTCACCGACAAAAAAGGCCGCGGAACAGCCGACTTCACCGGGATATTCAGTGAGGAAACTTTTCTCCTATCGTCAGGCATGGCGATTCAACTCGACCATCTCGGCATTTGGTTCGCCGATCCGAACGATGCTTACAAAGCAGGCTGCCCCGGAACGGTGACGGCGTTCGATGGCGATCACAATGCGGGAATTCTGGTCCTGAGCACCGCCAATTTCCCCGATAACCACGGACCACTGCTCAAGCTAAAAGATGATGTTGATGCAGAAGAGACGCCAGCAATCCAATGAACAAGACCCTGTCAGCACAATACTTAGGCGATGCAGATGAGTTTCAGAGGCTCGTGATGCATGCCTTCTGCCTGCCGAGCGTACTTCGCAAAGTGTTTCTGCTTTGCGAAGTACGCGGTCTTTCGATCGAGGAAGCGGCAGAAATCCTTCGCATCCCGACCACGCTGGCCACGAGCAGACTGGAGGAGGCCCGCGGCGAAGTGAGATTGCGCATGGGAGTAGATGCTTTTCTGATGTGAGCGAAAATTTCCTTTGCTGTTCTTGCCGGGCGGAAAATAAAACGGTCGCGGCGTAAACGCGCAGCTCATTCAATACGCAAGGCCCGAACCGGATCGATCGACGCCGCGCGCTGCGCCGGAATGATGCCGGCAATGGCAGCTGCAAGCGCCAGCACTCCAATGGCGATCAGCATGACCGGCACGTTCACTC
>DATBIE010000200.1:0-19203 GCA_036557105.1 Terriglobales bacterium | reverse complement strand
AGCTGGAAGCTATCAGCTTCAACTTCCCAGAAACAAACGCCTTATCTGTCTGACATTCTTTGGAACTAGGTTTGCATTTCTAAAGCATACGTAAAAGACTGTAAAGGACCAGGATATTCACTCTCGAGTTCCAATTTTTCTTGTGTTAGGAGAAACCGCATGAATCGCGCCCTCAATTTCAAAGCATTCGCTTGGGTGCTCTCTCTCTTCGCGTTGGTAGCATTCACCTTTAGCTTGGCCTACGGACAGGCCATCAGCGGAAACGTGGTGGGTACGGTCGTAGACTCATCGGGAGCCGCGATAGCGCGTGCTGATGTAACCGCCCGCAATACGGGCACTGGCGTTGTTTGGACGGGAAAGACGAACAACACTGGAGAGTATCGTTTTGACAACCTGCCAATCGGCTCTTACGACATCACTGCGAAAGCGAGCGGTTTCCAGACCACCACTTTGCACGTGGACGTACAGCTCAATAAGAGTGGCACCGCCAACATTACCCTGACGCCTGGGTCGGCCAGCACGACGATTGAAGTTTCTGGTGTTGCAGAAACTCTGGACACCACCACCGCGCAGATACAGACCACCTATGAGAGCAAAGTTCTTGAGGACCTGCCCACGGCCAATCTTGGTGTGAACACGACCACTGGCCTGAATTTGGGCGTACTGAACCTCTCCATGCTTGATGCAGGAGCTTCGAGCACAGGCGGACTGGGCGCCGGAGTCGGCCCCGCCCTTAGTGGTGAGCGTCCTCGCAACAATAACTTCACCATCGAAGGTGTTGATAACAACAACAAAGGCGTGACGGGCCCTCTGGTGTATGTCCCCGCTGATGCGGTCGCTAACTTTACGGTTTTGCAGAACCAGTTCAGCCCTGAATTCGGGCACTCAAATGGTGGTCAATTCAACATCGTTGTGAAGAGCGGTACCAACAGCTTTCATGGTGACGCCTATGAGTATTTTCAAAATCGCAATCTGAATGCGATTGACCAAAGTGTTGTGAATAATACCGCGCCAGGACAGCCTGTAATCAATCCGCGTTTTGACAGCAATCGTTACGGCGGTCAGTTGGGCGGTCCGATATTCAAGAACAAACTTTTCTTTTTTGCGAACTATGAGTACAACGAAATTGGTCAGGCCTCGGTCCCGGGAGCTCCCTTATTAGCGCCGACCAGTGCTGGATATACAGCCATGCTTGGGCTTTCTGGTGTTTCCTCCGCCAACGTGAATGCATTGCAAGCATATGCCCAGGCACCAAGTCAGACCGCAACCCTTCCCGTCGGTACAGACTGCGCGAGCGCTACACCGACTAATTGTGCTCAAGTTCCAATAGGTACCTTGCCGATCGTAGCGCCAAATTTCACCAACTTTAAAGCTCTAACTACGGCGATGGATTACAACATCAGCGAGAGGGACCAGATTCGCGGTCGCTACATTTACAACCAGAGCGCCGCCTTGGACACCGCCGCACAACTACCTGAGTTCTTCACGCCGCTCGTTCAGCCTTTCCATCTGGCTACGATCAGCGAATATCACACGTTTACGCCGAGCGTCACGAACGAGTTCCGTGTGGGTTTCAATCGATTCGCGCAGACATTCGTTGTAGGCAACCAGACGTTTCTGCCGACACTGGACGCCTTTCCGAACATTACAATCGACGATCTCGGCCAACTAAACATAGGGCCTGATCCGAATGCTCCGCAATATGCGATTCAAAATACGTATCAGGCAATTGACAACCTGACCTGGGTCAAAGGTACGCACACGTTGACCTTCGGAGGCGAGTACCGCAAATACATTTCGCCGCAGAAATTTATTCAGCGTTCGCGTGGCGACTATACCTACACAAGCCTAAGTCAATTCGCTTTCGACCAGGTTCCAGGAGGTAGTGTTGCTCAGCGGAGTTTCGGCAACGTTGGGTACTCAGGGGACCAATACGGCATCTATGGCTTCGTAAATGACATCTGGAAGATCAAACGAAATATCAGCATAAACTTGGGACTCCGCTACGAGTTCACCAGTACCCCATACGGCTGGACGCAGCAAAGTTTAAACAGTGTTGCCGATGCCCCGGGCTTAATCACCTTCGGTTCTCCGCAAGCTCCCAGGAAGGACTTTATGCCCCGAGTTGGATTTGCATACTCACCGGGTAACGAGGGAACTACCTCCATCCGTGGTGGCTTTGGTTTGGGCTATGACGTCCTCTACGACAATATTGGAGTACTGTCGCGTCCACCACAGATCGGTAGCACGGTTAACTGTCCAAACCCGGTCTGCAAAGGTAACTTCTTGGCCAACGGCGGCATCCCCCCGCAGAACTTGAGTGGGATCACGACTCTCAACCAGGGGGACGCTAGAGGTGGCACTTCTTCCTGGCTGCCTAACAATGTGAAATATCCGTACTCGGAAACCTGGAACCTTGGTATTCAGCACGTGTTCGCGAAGGACTACACTGCCGACATTCGTTACGTCGGCACTCGTGGCGTCGACCTGAACGTGCAGAACATTCTGAACTTTATTCCTGGGGCCGCTCCGGGGCATGAGGTTCCAACCTTCATCAATGCTCCAGATCCTGCTGTCGTGGCTGGGCTCACGACTGCTTGGGCTAGTGCCGCTCCCATCTGCAACGTTCCGGGTGGAAATTCGACATGCACATTTGGTGCTGGCGATTTTCCAGGCACTCTGTCCTATGGCTACAACGACACAGGAACCGGTCCAGGCGGCTTCTATGATCCGGCTTACTTCAACGCGGGCTTCTTCAGCCCGATCACTGCCTTTGTGCCGTGGGGAGCATCCACCTATCACGGACTGCAAACGCAGTTGAATCGGCGGTTCAGCAATGGGCTGCAATTCCAAGTGGCTTACACGTGGAGCCACATGATTGATAACAGCACAGCCGATTTCTTCTCAACTATCATTGCTCCGCGACGCCCGCAAGACTTCCGGAACTTGCCAGCGGAGCGTTCTGATTCAATATTGGATCACCGTCACCGTCTCGCGATTTCCTCGATCTACGACGCGCAGTGGTTTAAGCATGATCCGAGTTGGTTCAAGCGAAATATCCTGGGCAACTACGAAATTGCCCCGGTATTTATATGGGAATCGGGCCAGTTGGGAACTGTTCAGAGTGGCTTGGATTCCAACCTCAACGCAGACGCCGCGCCGGATCGCGCCATCTTCAACCCGGCGGGTACTCCAGGTGTTGGAAGTGACGTTATTCCCCTCACCAACAATACAGCCTGTGGTCTGCCGCCTTGCATCGTCGGATGGCAAGCGGTCAATCCGAACGCCCAATACATCGTTGCTGGTTTCGGAACAGTACCAACGGCTCCTCGCGCTACGATTAAAACGCCGCCAATCAATAACTGGGACATCACTATCGCGAAGCACATCTATGCTACCGAGCGTGTTCACCTGGAAATGTTGGCTAGTTTCTTGAACGCGTTCAATCATCCACAATTTGTGACCGGCAGTCCGAATCAAGGCCAGCCGATATCCGATACCGGCTCAGAGAGAAACTACTTTATCCCGAGCCAACCTAACTTCGAAAATGCCCGGGTGAGTTTCCCGAGCAATGCTCGACAAACTGTGCTCGGATTGAAGATTGTTTTCTAGAACCGAAGTAAATGACCTATAGAGGCCCGCCGCGAGGCGGGCTTTTTTTGATGCGATCTGATTGGGTTTAGCAATCTCACCTTCCGAACATGGGGTAGTGGCTGGCGGCGCCCATGAAGAAGAGCAGGGGGATAGATAGGGCCGCATTGATCCGCAGCATGAGGAAGGACATGCGCATCATGCCGGCGGCTTTATCGGGCATGGGAGTACCGTTCTTGGCGTTGGCCTTGGTCCAGCCGATCAGGCGCTTCTGAATGCGCCAGACCACGCCCCAGACGTTTAAAAGCATCATCCAGCCGATGCCGCCGCCAATGCCGATTGCGAGCAGACGATTGCTCTCCCATGGCTGATCGTTCACATGAAGGAAGAAATACGCCGAGTGGGCAATGATGATCGTGTAGAGAATCGCAAGAACCCAGCCTTTATTGATCCAGCCTTTTGGGATCAATAGCGCGTAGAGAATTGCCCAAGTCACAGTCCAAATTGCGAAGAAGCTGACCATCGGGAGCTTCGAGGTTGCGCCGCCGTTGTGCGCGTCCGAGTCGACGATACTGCCCCAGTATGCCAATCCGGCCAACACTGTAATTAGCGCCGACCAGCGGAACCACCAGAGCGCTCGCAGCATCAGGCCGGGCGTGATCTTGCCGCGGGTCGCGGGGTCGAGTTCCCTCATGAAAGGAACATTTATCAAATTGAAAAAATAGAGCAGGCCAATCCAGGTAATTCCGGCAAGGAAGTGAATCCAGCGCAGGAGTATAAGGAAGTTTGTCTGGAAGTCAGTGGGAAAAGAGAGCTCACTATGGAGCATTGTTGTGCGTCCTCCGAGGTGAAGGGGAAATGTACAGGAAGGGAGTGGTTAGTGGCTAGCGATCAATGGCTGGTGGCTGGTGAAGTCAAATCCTCGACCCTTCGACTCTGCTCAGGGGCACGCTCTGTCTCTCCAAAACCTCGAGACGAAGACGCGCCCATCCAGTTGTAAGCTTTCGAAAAATGTTCGAGGCAAGTTTACTTCAAGGCGGTGAGGCGCGCGTTCAGGCGGGACTTGTAGCGGGCGGCAGTGTTCTCGTGCAGAACTCCCTTTTGGATCGCTTTATCGAGAGCAGAAGTCGTCTTCCGAAAGGTTTGCTCAGCGGCAGATTTGTCGCCCTTGGCAAGCGCCTCGCGCATATCGCGCAAAGCAGAACGCAGCCGCGAGGTATTGCTGCGGTTGCGCTGAGTGCGTCGTTCGGTCTGGCGGGCGCGTTTGAGCGCAGAAAAATGATTTGCCATTCGGGTAAATGCCTTTTCTATAAGGTCCCAGCGGACTACCGGTGGGGATCAGATAACATATTGTAGAGGAAGAATTTACCGAAGGTCAATGGCCGCTATTCCAATTGACTCAGGTCGGGAGCGGCGTTAGGCTTCTAAAAGAAACTTGATCCTTCTCCTTCATGTGGCGAAGTACGATCCGCGCGAGCGCTGCTCTGCGTTCTTTCATCACAGACAAGACATCTAATGATTGCGCAACTTGCGCCCGAGGGTACCCGGAAATCGGAAACTGAATGAAGAAGAGTATTGAAATCAGCCCCAACATCGAAGCGCTGTTCGGAACGCGCGACGAAAATCTTCACGTGCTCGAAGATGGCCTTAATATAAACATTGACCTCCGCTCTGACTCCATAGAAGTTGAAGGAACGCCGCGTGACGTGGCCCGCGCCGAGCAAGTCTTCACCGAGTACGATCAACTCCAGCGAAGCGGCCACACATTCAGCAATGGCGATTTGAACAGCATGCTTCGAGTGTTAGTTGCTGATCCGAAAACAACATTGCGCGGCTTGGTGGAAGCCGGACGGCAAAGATCATTTGGGCGACGGACGGTCCAACCAAAAAGCGTGAACCAGCGGCGCTATCTGGATGCAATTGAGGCGCACGATATGGTATTCGGTATTGGCCCCGCGGGGACCGGGAAGACTTACCTGGCCGTGGCGATGGCCATTTCGGCACTCGTTTCAAAACGTGTAAATCGAATTATTCTGGCACGGCCCGCGGTCGAAGCCGGCGAACGGCTGGGCTTTTTGCCGGGAACGCTGCAGGAAAAAATCGATCCTTATTTGAGACCGTTATACGACGCGCTTTATGACATGCTCGATCCCGAGCGGGTGGACCGGTATTTGGAAAAGAATGTGATTGAGATCGCACCCATTGCGTTCATGCGCGGGCGAACGCTGAATGACTCTTTCGTCATCCTGGACGAGGCACAGAACACGACATCAGAGCAAATGAAAATGTTCGTAACGCGGCTGGGATTCAACTCGAAAGCGGTGATTACAGGCGACGTGACGCAAATCGATCTCCCTAACGCACGGCGTAGTGGCTTGCTGGAGGCAATCGATATTCTGAAAAATGTACAGGGTCTGTCTTTTGTGTATTTCGATGAGGGCGATGTGGTGCGGCATCATCTGGTGCAACGCATTATTCGCGCTTATGACGAGCACAAGACACGAGTCGCTGAAGAGCAGATGGACCTGATCGAAACGCGAGCGGCATCGGAACCTGCGTCGGTAGAGGTGAGTCAACCTACGGAATAGCAGGGAGTTTTTGAATGGGAGGGCGGCAATCGCCCTCCCATTTTTGCAGCACGCCGAGAGAAATGAAATCTGAGACTAAAACGGCGAGCGTTATTTTCGAGGGCAGTGTGCCTGGACTGAATGCTCGCTTGCTGGAAAAATTTCTGGCGCAAGCATGCCGGGCAGCGCGGATCCACGGACATGTAAGTGTGTTGATCACCAACAATCGCAAGATGGTTCTACTGAATCGCCGTTTTCGCGCGAACAATTCGGCAACCGATGTATTGTCGTTTCCCGCGGCGGGCAATGGATGTTCGGGAGATATTGCAGTTTCAGTCGATATTGCGGCGCGGAATGCGAAGGCGCTGGGACATTCCGTTGCAGAAGAAGTTCGGATCCTGATTTTGCATGGTATTTTGCACCTTGCTGGATATGATCATGAGAACGATCACGGCGAGATGAAAAAGAGAGAAACTGCTCTTAGGGAGAGGCTGGGACTCCCGACGGGATTAATCGAGAGAAATTCAACAGAAGAAGCGTTGCGGGTCGTTGGTCGTTTGTCCTTGCCCAGGCGAGTTACTCGCAGCAGTTCACGTCTGCGCAGACGACGAACGACGTACGATAAATAAGAGCATGAATCTGGCGGTCGCAATAACGCTGCTCGTGCTGTTCGGTCTGCTGACGCTTTGCTCATACGTCGATCGCCTCTACGCAGAACTCGGTAAGTTTCTCTCCCGCGACTTTCAGGACAACATCGACGCTTTTGAGCAGCAAGTTGAGCCGAAGCTGAAGGTCAGCAGGTCACGCGCTGCACTGTCGATGTCTGTGTTGACGCCGTTGATCATGGCGGCGATTGCAATAGTGATCGGTTTCGCCGTGTTCGCCGAAGGAGATTGGAGAACGGAGCAGGTTGGTGAAACTGTTCTCGGGTTGATTCTGATCGTGATTGTTTTCAATCGATTCTTGCCGTTTGTATTCTTCTCGCGAACTGATGGCGCTTGGCTCAACAAATGGGTGCTGCTTTTGCGGGCGCTAATCTATGTGATGCTGCCTATCACTCTGATCCTGGGATTTCTTCAATCGGTAGCATCGCTGACGCGTGAAACTCCTGAAGTGCAACCGGAGACGCAGGCCGAAGCGGTCGATGCATTGATCGAGGCTGGACAGGAAGAGGGAATTCTTGACGAGAGCAATCGGGACTTGATCCAGTCGGTGGTGCAGTTCAGCGAAAAGACGGTGCGGGACGCAATGAAGCCCCGGCCGGAGATGACCGTGGTGCCTGCAGATACTACGGTGGAAAGCTTCATTGAACTCTTACGCACGAAGCGGTTTTCGCGTGTTCCTGTATATCAAGAGACACTGGACCACATTGTCGGAATTGTGTTCGCGCAGGATGTCCTACAAGTTCCAGATACTGAGGCGCGGACGCGTACCGTTGCTTCCCTTATGCGTAGAGATGTGCTGTTCGTACCGGAGACGAAACTTGGAAGTGATCTGTTGCGCGAGATGCAAAAGCAGAAGGCACGCATGGCAATCGTAATTGACGAATACGGCGGAGTGGCGGGGCTGGTCACCATCGAAGACCTGGTCGAAGAAATTATTGGCGAGATCGTTGACGAACACGAAGTCGCGCAAATCGTGCGGGAGAGTGAGACGTCGTATCTTGTCCCCGGCAACATGGACGTCGACCGCCTGGAGGAATTGCTCGGTGTTCGTCCAGACAGGCGGGGGGCTGCAACCGTGGCGGGGCTGGTAAGCGAACTTGCGGGAAGAATTCCGCAAAAGGGCGAAGTCGTAGAGGAAGACGGTTTACGCTTGGAAGTATTGCAAGCGACCGACCGCAAAGTCGAACGCGTGAGAGTTTCGGTCGTCAATTCACAGCAGATGAAGCTGATCTAAAGATGCCCTTCCGGTCTGGCTTCGTCACGATCATTGGACGCCCCAACGCGGGGAAATCCACACTACTCAATGCACTGGCGGGGGAGAAGTTGGCGATTGTCAGCCCCAAACCGCAGACTACGCGGAATCGTGTGCTTGGTGTAATTCACGTCCCGAAGAAGAAGGGTAAAGCGGGCGCGCAGATCGTATTGATCGATACTCCAGGAGTGCATCAGCCGAAAAGTTCGCTTGATCGGAAAATGATGAACGAAATCCGGGAAGCGCTGAACGGATGTGATCTGGTGTTGATGATTACCGACGCAGCCAGGAAGCAAGAAGGCACAGATGAATTTCTCCTTCGACTTATCAAAGAGACAGCAACGCCGGTGCTTCTCTTGTTAAACAAGATTGATCTGCTTGCGGCGGAAAAAAGTCAACTGCTTCCGCTGATTGACAAATATTCGAAACTGCGCGACTTTCGGGAGATCATTCCGATTTCGGCGCGGAAACGGCAGGGACTCAATCTGCTGATCGAAGAAGTTGTCGAAGTCCTGCCGGAAGGACCGCGATATTTTCCCGAAGACCAAATTACAGATCAGCCTGCACGGTTCATGGCCGCCGAATTGGTGCGCGAGCAAGTGCTACTGGCGACCAGCGAGGAAGTTCCGCATTCGACGACGGTGATTGTTGAAGAATTCGAGGAAGGACCGAAGCTGACACGTATCGCGGCGGTCATTTACTGCGAGCGCGAAGGCCAAAAGCGGATTCTGGTCGGACACCGTGGACAAATGCTTAAAAGCATCGGAACCGCGGCTCGGTTGGAAATCGAGAAGATGTTGGAGACAAGGGTATATTTAGAGTTGTTCGTGAAAGTGCGTCCGAATTGGCGAGAGTCGCGAGGCTTTGTCGAAGAACTGGATTGGAGAAGGCAATTGGAACACCTTGTTGCCACCGAACCTGGCGTATGAAACCTATTCTTTAAGAGCTATTCCCAAAGCCCTCATTTTCTTATACAAATGGCTGCGTTCCAAGCCGAGGACCTCCGCGGCGCGACTGATATTGCCATGATTCTCGTCGAGTTTCTTCAAAATGTAGTCGCGTTCATATGCAGCACGGGCCTGATGCAACGTGAGAAAGTCTCCGCTGCGGCGACTTCCATCGCGATAGATGAGGGCCGGTAGGTGCTTGCGATCAAAGCGCGACGTCGTAGGATTCATGATGACGATACGTTCTACTACGTTGCGCAACTCGCGAACATTGCCCGGCCAGGAATACCGCATCAATGCATCGATGGCGTCATCGGTGATCTCGCGCGACCTGCGGCCATAGCGGACGGAAAATTCCTTCAAGAAATATTCCGTTAGCAATGGAATATCTTCTTTGCGCTCGCGCAGCGGCGGAACCGAGAACGGAACAACGTTGAGGCGGTAAAAAAGATCTTCGCGAAAATTCCCCCGAGAGATTTCTTCTTCCAAGTCTTTGTTGGTTGAGGCGATCACGCGAACATCGACGGTAACCGGTTCGTCGCCGCCAACGGGCGTGAAGTTTTGTTCCTCCAGCGTGCGCAAGACTTTGGCCTGAGTCTTCAAGCTCATATCGCCGACTTCATCCAGAAAAAGAGTGCCGCCGTTCGCCTTTAGGAATTTGCCTTCTTTGTCTTCAACGGCAGAAGGCAGCGAGCTACGTCGATGGCCGAATAGTTCACTTTCGATGAGGTCTTCTGGAATCGCGGCACAATTCACCTCAACAAACGTCTGCTCGCGCCGCAGACTTTGCGCATGAATCGCATGCGCCACCAGTTCCTTGCCCGTGCCAGATTCACCGAATATCAGCACTCGTCCATTGGTCGGCGCCATAACTTGAATCTGTTGACGAAGCGCTTTCATGGGAACACTGTCGCCGGCGATGACGCTTTTGGGGGCGAGTTGTTTTTTTAAATCTTTGTTTTCCTGGCGCAGCTTCTTGGCTTGGGAGGCATTGTTGAGAAGAATGAGCGTCTTGTCAATTGAGAGTGGCTTTTCCAGAAAATCGAAGGCTCCGAGTTTGGTCGCGCGCACTGCGGTTTCGATGGTGCCGTGGCCGGAGATGATGATGACCTCCGGTGGATCGTCGAGCGCACGAATTTTGGGGAGGACATCGAGACCGTCCATCCCGGGAAGCCAGATGTCGAGAAGAACAACGTCGAAGCGCCTGGCGCGGAGCACTTCGAGACAAGCTTCGCCGCTTTCGGCGCCTTCGGCATGGTGACCTTCGTCCTTGAGCACCTCCTGCAACGACTCGCGGATCGAAGATTCGTCATCGACAATGAGAACGTTAAGCATGTTGAGGTTCGCGTGCATTGGCGTCCTGCGCCACGACCGGAAGCTCGATGATGAACCGGGCGCCTGCCGGCGTGTTCTCTTCAACTCGGATCGAGCCGCGGTGATCTTCAATAATGCGGCTGACAATTGCAAGCCCCAGGCCTGTCCCGCGTTTTTTTGTAGAAAAATATGGCAGGAAAAGACGCTCTTTTACTTCCTCAGTCACGCCAGGCCCGCTGTCTGCAATCGAGACTTCAACAACATCGCTGCTGGCGACTAGCACGGTTGAAATTTCGATTTCCTTCACAAGGGATTCCTGAACGGCCTCGGCCGCATTGTCGACCAGGTTGGCAATGGCGCGCTTCATCGCGTCGGAATCTGCCATCACTTCCGGCAAGCCAATTGAGAAAAGTTTACGAATGTGAATTCCGTCGAGTCTGCCGTTAAACATGGAGAGAGCATTCTCGACAATGGAATTAATGTTGGCGGGTTGCGGTTGTGAAGCAGGGAAGCGTGCAAGGGTCGCGAATTCGTTAACCAGATTACGAACAGTTTCCACAGCACTGCAGATCGTTTCCGCACAGCTACGAACGACGTCACTCGAGGCTTTGTCCGGCGGCGTTCCACGTTCCAGGTGGCGAAGAATACGGTCCGCCGAGAGCGTAATCGGTGTTAGCGGGTTTTTGATTTCATGTGCAACACGCCGGGCAACCTCACGCCACGCTGCCTGCTTTTGCGCCCGCAGCAAGTCGGATAGATCTTCAAACACGAGTACCGACCCCGTCCGGCGCTGCTCATGTTCAAGGACGGCCACAGTTACGGCGACATTCAATTGAGTGCGGTGTACCGGAAATTCCATTTGCGTTGTCGTTGTACCCATGCGTTCCGCACGGCGTAGCAGGTGCTCGAGTTCCTCGAGAACCTCAGCGTTGAACAAATCTCGCAATGGCGCGCCAATCAGCACCGCCGGCGTTTGTGGCCGTTCCGACGGTCCTAACATGCGTAACAATGCCTGATTCACATGGCGCACGCGAAATTCCGCGTCGAGGGAAATAACGCCAGTAGGAATGCTCTCGAGAATGGTCTCTATGTGCTGACGCCGTTGCTCGAGTTCTGAGTTTGCGGCGCTGAGTTCCTGGCGATTGGCGGCAAGCTCCGCGGCCATTTGGTTGAACGATCGAACCAGATCACCCAGTTCATCGGCGGCGGGCACCTCAACACGGTAATCCAGATTTCCGCGAGAAATTTGTTGTGTTGCTTCGGCAAGGGCAACGACAGGACGCGTGACCAGGCGCGAAAGATAGAGCGCAAGCCACATGCTGGCAAACAGCACCATTCCTGTGATCCACCAAAGAAAAACCATGTAGGTGCGCCGGACGGTGCGACGCGCTTTGGCCAGTTCCAGATATCGCTGCTGACTCGCCTCGAGCTGCTTCTGCGCTTCCACGAAATTCTTTGGCAATGGCATTGCAACGAGAATTTCTCCGGAGTCGCCGACTGGCGCCCGGCCGACAACGTACTCAAGGTCATTCCAAGTAACGTGCTGCGGCTCGGAAATCGGCGGCAGAGGAATTTTGGGTTTGAGGGACGGCCAGTCAGTCGGAGAGCCGAAGCTCGCCTGAGCGTCGCCGGAAGCGATTGCAACCGCGAACCCCCCTTGCAGGGTGGCTTCATGAGAGCGAAACTCGTCAGAAATGCCCGAGAAATCATGGTTTTCAAAGGCAGTTTGCACTTGCGGTGACGCCGCAATCGAAACCGCCTCCGCGCTCGCATTCTGAGCGGCATATTTGGCGAGCAATTGCGACATGAGCGCCGTGTCCTGTCTGACTTCTTCTACTGGAGTTGAAAACCATCGCTCGATAGACCGGTTCATCAGTCCGTAGGCGAACCAGAACATCACAATTACGGGAAGAAAAGATAGCAGAAGGCTGCCTACTACGAGGCGCGTGCGAAACTTTGATCCCAGAACGCCGAGGCGCCGTTCGGCGAAAAGTTTAATCAAATTTCGCGCCAGGACAAACGTAAGAGTAACGAACAGCAGGAAAACCAAAGCCGAAAGCGCGGCGAGAAAAACGGTCTGCTCGGTTGTACTCGGGTTGATAAATGGCAGGTCGAAGGAGGATTCCGAAAGCAGAATTGCGAACAGCAGCAGGCTGCCTGCCGCCAGGATTACGATCAGCCGCTTTCGTTTGCTGCCGGATTCGACCGGGCTGCCTTTGGCCATGGAATGCGATTCAACCGGCGTAGTATGAGATCTTAATTATAGCCTCGCTGGTAGAACAGGGTTGCAATTCAAGCCGATTCGCTTGCGATCCTCTGATGATTCTTTACGGCAAAGAAGAAAGGAATCGCGATGAGTTGAGCGCCCACCGAAAAGGCGAGTAGCGCAGCGATGGAAACATCGTAAAGGCGACCGATGATCACACTGCCAATGAACCAGAATAGGCCATATCCACCCGTGAAGATGCCGTAAGCGGAAGGCCGGCGCTCTGCGGGAACCATGGTGGCGACCGCAGCCGGGATCAGGGATTCGTGTACCCCCATGCCGAGTCCCCAGAGTCCAACGCCAATGAGTGCCAACCAGAAGTGACCCAAGAAAACGAGCGGTGCCGATATTGCGGAGATGATTGTTAGTGGAAGCAGAATCCCGATGCCGACGCGATCAAACAGCTTTCCGAAGGTGAGGGAACCAATGCCGCTGGTGGACATAGCAACGGCATAAAAAATCGGAATCCAAAGATTTGGAATGATTGAGGCTTTCTCGAAATGAAAAGCGATAAGGGAGAAATCGGCGAAACCAGCGGCAACGAGAGCAGCGCCGGCGAGATAAATCCAGAAGATTCGCGGAAGGCCTCCTGATTCGACTCGCCTGATCTTCGTTTCGAGGTCCTCAGGCGTCGGATAGAGCAGTCGCGCGATAACCAGTACGGTAACGGTGATAATTGCGGGAACCAAAAGCACGGCAAATGCATTCTTGTATGAGCCATGGTGGGCCAGGATGAAAGCCAGAACCAACGGCCCAGCCAACGCGCCTGCCTGATCCATGGCCTCATGCAGGCCGAAACCGAAGCCGAGGCCGATTTCTTTGGAGGCATGTGAGAGCATGACATCGCGCGGAGGATTGCGAATCGCCTTACCGGCACGCTCCAGAATTATGAGCAGACCTGCGATCTGCCAGTTTGGCGCCCATGCAAGCAAAGGTACGGCGGCCATCTGTATCACATAGCCGAGCAGAGTGATCGGCCAGAATTCGCGTGTGCGTTCGCTGAGAGGGCCAGAGACGAGGCGAAGGCCGTAACCGAGCAATTCGCCGAGTCCGGCGATTACACCGACTAACGTCGCGCTAGCGCCGAGTACCGCAAGATAAGGGCCGTTGATGCTTCGCGCCCCTTCGTACACGAAGTCGGCAAAAAGACTGACGATGCCGATCAAAAGCACAAACTTTAAAGCTTGATTCTTCATGCGGCGGCTCTCGTGCCGAATGCTATTTGGTCGGCGGTGGTTCACACTCATGTAGGTCTCCGCTGTCGTCCCTTCGGCAAAGGAGTTGGTGATATCAACCGTTGGGAGAGTGAAATGTGCGCCTGTTTATCCAGCCCCCAAAGGGTCGGTTATGGATAATGACTGTGGCGTCATTAATTCCGCGCCGGTTTCGGTTATGTGCATATCATCTTCCAGCCGAATGCCGAACTCGCCAGGGATATAAATTCCCGGTTCGTCGCTGAAGACCATGTTGTGTTCGAGTTTGATCGAGTTCCCGCGCACCAGGTACGGCCACTCGTGAATATCCATTCCGATTCCGTGGCCCACGCGATGAGTGAAGTATTTGTAGTCAGGGCCGTATCCGGCATCGACGATAACGTTTCGAGCAGCGGCATCGACTATCTCGCAGCTCACACCGGGACGCGCCGCTTTTAGTGCGGCGCTTTGTGCCCGGTGAACGATATCGAAAACCTTCTTCATCTTGTCTGTCGGTTTTCCCAGGACAAAGGTGCGAGTGATGTCCGACCAATATCCTTCGACCGTGCAGCCGTCGTCGAGCATGATGATGGTCCCGTCGCGGACCACTTGCCGCTCGGTCGAACCATGCGGCGAAGTCGAATTGCTCGCAATTGAGACATCCACGTCGCCTTCGAACCCTAGCTTTCCGTATCCGGACTGAACGAGGTCTCGGATATCGGCGTCCGTCATGCCCGCGTGCAAGCTTCTGAAGACACCTTCGTAAACTGACAGAGTTGCTTTGCAAGCGAGGCGCATGAGAGCGAGCTCGTGCAAACTCTTGATCATTCGACAACCTGCTGTCACCCCTGTCGCACTGACAAACTTGATCTGCGGTGCTGCCTGCGCGATTGCGTTGCTGAAAACGAAACGAACGGTTTCCTCGACCCCGAGACTGCCTGTCGCAATGCTGAAATCCCGCAGACCTTGCGCAAGTTTCTGGTAGGGGCTTTCGTCTTCCTGCCATATTCGAATATCGGCAGAACCCGATTGAGGGCTGCTCGCCAGTTGCTCCCGGGCACGGGCCTCTTCAAATGCGGGGCAGACGAAGAATGGCTGCGCCTTCGCCGGCAGGACCATGGCAAACATGCGCTCGCCTGCCCACCATTGCAGGCCAGTGAAATACCGCAGGGACGTGCCAGGCATAAGCAGGACCGCGTCCATGTCATTTGCTCGCATCAACTGCCGAGCTTTCTCCTGGCGCTCGAATCGTTCGGCAGAAGTAATCGGGTGGGCCTGGTCTTTGAGGGACGACAGTTTCGCAAGGGCAGGAGGCAAGGGCTTGCAGGCGATGGAAGTATCTTCAGCAACAGCGATGCGCGAGAGCGCTGCAATGGTCGCAGTTGTTTGCAAAAAATGGCGGCGCGAAATCATGCGAGCTCCGGAAATTGTGAGCGGAACATTATGGCATGACAACCTTGCATAACCCTGTGTTCTTTGCCGCTAAAGCGTTGGGGAAAAAAGACCACAGAGGGCACAGGGAAGAGCCACGGCGCGCGCCGTCCAAGTCAGTCGGTATAATGCGAGTTTCCGGCTAATCGTCGAGAGAACTCCATGCCAATCGGAACCGCATTTCACGAACGCACTTTCCCGCTCTGCCAGAGCCTTAACTATCGCGAGTGGTCGGGATACTACACGGTCAGCGCCTATGAGGCGCACCATGAGCACGAGTACAACGCCATCCGCAACGCGGCTGCGCTCATCGATATTACGCCGTTGTACAAGTACCTGATCACTGGGCGTGATGCGACCAAGTTGGTGAACCGGATTATTACGCGGGACGTCAACAAGGTTGCGAAGGGGCAGGTGATCTATTGCTGCTGGTGCGACGAGCAGGGCAAGGTGATCGACGATGGCACCATCACCCGGCTGGAAGAACATAAGTATCGCTGGACGGCCGCCGATCCTAGCCTGCGCTGGTTCCGCCAGAACGGTCTGAACATGAACGTCCAGGTCGAAGACATTTCCGAAGAAGTTGCCGCTCTCGCTCTGCAGGGTCCTACTTCCGGCAAGCTGTTGAAGTCGGTTGCCGAGGCAGATATCGCGAACTTGAAGTATTTCCGCGTGACCAGCGGCAAGATTGCCGGAGTCCCGGTGGACATCTCGCGCACTGGGTACACCGGCGACCTCGGTTACGAGGTCTGGATTCCCTGGAAACAGGCCGTCACAGTTTGGGACGCTTTGATGGAAAAAGGAAAGCAGTTCGACATCCACGCCGCCGGAATGCTCGCACTCGACGTCGCGAGGGTTGAGGCCGGACTCTTGCTGATTGAAGTCGATTACATCAGCAGCAAGAAGGCGCTGATCCCGTCGCAGAAATATTCGCCGTACGAGCTGGGCTTCGGCAAAATGGTCCATCTCGACAAGGAAAACTTCGTTGGTAAAGCAGCGCTGGCGCGAGATGCAAGGCAGGGTGTGCCGCGGCAGTTGGTCGGGCTCGAAGTCGACTGGGTGGAAGTGGAAGAGTTGCATGAGAAATATGGGCTCACGCCAGCTGCACCCACGCAGGCTTCGCGCGTCGCCGTGCCCGTCTATTCCGGAGACAAGCACGTTGGAAGGGCGACTACGACTGCATTCTCTCCGCTACTCAAGAAACTGATTGCACTGGGGAGTATTGAAACAGCTCACGCCAAAGAAGGAAGCAAGCTTCAGATCGAGATTACGATCGAAGCCATGCGGCAAAAGGTTACCGCCAAGGTCGTGAAGCTGCCGTTCTTCAATCCGGCACGGAAGACTGCCACCCCGGTCTAGGGAATTTGACAAAGCGGCAAGAAAGCTCAGCCCTGCTGAGCTTTTCTTTTTCCCGCTAAATAAATCCATGCCCCGATGAGTACCATCAATCCCGATAACCCTACGACCTTGATCACTGCAAGCGGTTTATTCGGTTCGTCCGGAGGAGGGATCACGGAAATCGCAATCGTCACGATGGTCGTACACAGGCCAACGATTGCTACCAGTCGCGCGACCGGCTTGCCTCCTGGGACGCGAATGACTCCCGGTGCTGCAGGCTGGCTTTGTAGTTTGTACATCGCCGCGAAGAGATACAAGTACGGAATGAAGTAAGTAATTACTCCCATGCTGACCAGAACGTCGTAAGCACCCTTGATGCTGGTGCCGGCCTGGCCAAGAAAAATGAAAAGGGCTCCAAAGATAAACTGCGTAAGTAAGCCCATCCAAGGTGTCTTCCAGCGAGAGTGCAGCGCGCCGAACACCGGTGGCAAGAAGCGGTCGATGCCGGCAACAAACGGCAACCGGGCAACCGCAGCCAGATAGGCTCCGGCAGCGCCAACATTGCTCAGCGCAATCAGGAACGCGGCTATGGGGATCACGCCTCCCCAGTCGATCTTGTGGGCTGTGCTGGAAATGGCTTGCATCAAGCCCTGCAGATTGCTCACTTCTGCGGGTGGCAGCGCGAGCAGAACACCGATCGTGCCAACGATGTAGCAGAACGTGACCGTTACACCTCCGATGAACAATGCCCAAGGGATCGCGCGGCGGGCATTCTTAATCTCACCGCCCATGAGGGAAGCGGTTTCGCTTCCGGCGAACGCATAGGTGAGAACCGACCAGAACACGATGTCCTTCAATCCGACAGCCGGTGTCATGGTGTGGACATCAAAAGTCGTAGCTGACCCGAAACGGGTGAAGGCAATCCCACCCATGATGATGATGATCATGGCGGGAATCCACATGGCAATCGCGCCCAAGTTATGCAGCCACGTGCCAACGTCCAGCCCCACGAGGTTCAGAAGAGTAGCCACCCCAAGAGCGACAAGCGAGAACACGACGAAGAACGTTGTGCTGCTCGAGAGATGTCCCCATGCATCGTGCCGGATGTACAAGGCGTTACTTGCCGCGAAGTAGAGAACAGCAGGGAAGTACGGTAGATTGCAGCCCCAATAGGTCCATGCGGTGATGAAGCCGGCGAAGTCCCCGAACGCTTTCTTGCTCCATACGTAGATGCCCCCCTCATCGGGATATCGTGACGACAACTCAATCACCGACAGAGCCAGTGGGGTGTAAAAAGCAAGCCACGCGCCGATCCAAATGATGATGGAACTAGGACCCGCCGAGGCGGCCGTAGCGATCCAGCGCAGGCTGACGCCCGTGACGACATAAAACAGGACGAGATCACGAAATCCCATGACCCGACGTGGCTCGTCGGGATCTTGCGCTTGTGCAATGGACACGCCTGGGCCGAGGAGACTGGTGGTGTGCGCGCCAGGAGGTTGGTCGGTGGACAAGAAAGTGATCTCGGGTCAGTTCAGCGCATGCGAGCCAGCCACAGATAACACCGATACGAAGCCAAGAGCAATTAAATTCTCAGTACCTGCTGCGATTGCTGCCCCCTAGCAGCGAACCCATCACTCCGCGGATGATCTGGCGACCCACGGAGCTGCCCATGGAACGCGCCGCGCTCTTCATCATGGCTTCCGCCAGGCTGTCACCCCCGCGGCCTCGGCCCGCGCCGGTTCCCATCGCGAGTCCACCTGCCAGTTTGCCTAAATCGGCATACCACGGCTGGTTTTGCTCCTGCTGTTGATGCTGTTCTACTTGCACGTTTGAAACTGGCTGTTGCGCTTTACCTTTCAAACGTTCATAGGCAGACTCACGATCGACAGTCTTCTCGTAGACCCCGGCAACAGGAGAATTCTGCATGATCTCTTGGCGCTGCTGCGGAGTGATGGCACCGATCTGGCTGACCGGCGGGCAAATCGTAGCGCGCTGCACGATACCAGGCGCGCCTTTCTCGTCGAGGAACGAGACCAATGCTTCTCCAACCTCGAGTTCAGTGATTACCTTCTCTACGTCCAGCTTCGGATTCGAGCGGAACGTCTGTGCGGCGGCGCGTACAGCTTTCTGATCCTTCGGGCTGAACGCGCGCAAAGCATGCTGGATCCGGTTTCCCAGCTGTCCAAGGATGACATCGGGAATGTCAGTTGGATTCTGCGTCACAAAATAGACGCCCACACCCTTCGACCGCACCAGTCGAATCACCTGCTCGATCTTGCTCTGCAGACTCTGGGGTAAGTCGTTGAACAACAGGTGCGCTTCATCGAAGAAGAAAACCAGTTTGGGTTTGTCCTGATCGCCAACTTCAGGCAAGTTCTCGAAGAGTTCAGAGAGCAACCATAGCAGGAATGTCGCATAAAGTTGTGGCTGCTCCATCAGCTTATCTGCCGCCAGAATGTTGACCATTCCGCGAGAGCCTTGAGTCTGGATCAAGTCATCAAGATTCAACGCTGGCTCGGCAAAAAACTTGTCGCTTCCTTGCTGCTGGAGCGCTACGAGGTTCCTTTGGATTGTGCCGATACTGGCCGCCGAGATATTCCCGTATTCAGTTTGCAGATCCTTTGCCTTCTCTCCGA
>DATBIE010000199.1:0-19329 GCA_036557105.1 Terriglobales bacterium | reverse complement strand
AAACCTAGTATATTGAGTTATTAAGCAAGGAATCTAGCGTTTCGATTGCGATCCGGGAAGTCTGTGCAGTTCTGCATCGCCGTCTCAATTAATTCTTTATGAGACTCAGCTGGAAAATCCCAGTTCCTTTGCAACGCTTTTCAACGCCTCGATGCAAAAGGTAATGTGCTCATCCAGATCAACGCCCAGGTCGCGGGCGCCGTTCACGATGTCGTCGCGGCTGACGCTGCGAGCAAAGGCCTTGTCCTTCATTTTCTTGCGAACTGATTTGGCATCCACTTCAGCGAGCGATTTGCCCGGCTTAACCAGCGCAACGGCAGTTATGAATCCGGCGAGTTCGTCACAGGCAAAGAGGGCCTTTTCCATCGGAGTGTCGCGACTAACACCGGAATATTCGGCGTGAGACAGAATGGCGCGGCGGATTTCGTCTGAGTATCCGCGTTCCCTCAAAATTTCATTGCCTTTGAAAGGATGCTCTTGCGCGCTGGGATATTTCTCGTAATCGAAGTCGTGGATGAGCCCGACTACACCCCACAGTTCCTCGTCCGTGCCAGACTTCCGCGCATAAGACCGCATGCACGCTTCAACTGCCAAAGCATGCTTGCGCAAGCTTTCCGATTGTGTGAATTCAGTGAGAAGGTTCCAGGCTTCGGTACGATTCATCATGTGCTTTCGGCGGCACTATGCGGATTCCCAGTCATACTACCCTACTCCATCCGCAAGGCCTGCATCGGTTCTATCGATGCGGCGCGCCGGGCTGGAATGAAACCTGCTGCGGTGGCGCAGAAAGTAAGAACGAGCGCCGCGCCGACCAGTGCTCGGGGATCATAACTGCCTATTCCCCAAAGCTGGCTTGCCATCAGGTGTCCCGCCAACAGCGCAGCAGGAATTCCAACGCCAAGACCGATCAGGATTTGCCAAAGCGCGCCGCGCATCACCAAGGCGAGGACGCCGGACCTCGATGATCCCAGAGCCATGCGGACGCCGATTTCGGTAGTGCGGCGCACCACGAAATACGACATCACTCCATAGAGCCCCACCGAAGCAAGAAGCAGGGCCAGAATCCCGAATAAGCTGGTGAGTCGCGCCACCAGCCGCTCACTATTGAAATTGCCAACTACTTGCGCATCAAAAGACCGCAGATCGATCACAGTCAGATTGGGATCTATATCAGCCAATGTGCGGCGGATGAGCGAGTCCACGTTCTGTTGTGGTGCGCGAAAACTTAGAATCACGGCATCGATGTACAGCGACCGCCGTTCGCCAGTAATCATCTCCGGAATTTTGAATCCGTTATAACGTTGTGTGAGTGGCCGCAGGTAAACCGGGCGAACCGGATCGCGCGGGTTGTTCATTTTGAAGTCGGCAAACACACCCACAATTTCAAACGCACTCGAATTTTCTGGGAAATCGATCCCGAAATGCTTCCCTACCGGATCCTCGTTCGGGTAAAACCGTTTTACGAATTCCTGGTTCACGACCGCGACCGGCTGCGTTGTTGCGGTGTCTTGGTCCTTCAATCCGCGGCCGCGAACAATGGGCACGCCGATAGAATCCAGAAATTGGGGACTTACGCGGTCCCAGGTTGCGCCGCATTTCGCGTTCGGTCCTGGGGCGGGGTGTCCCTGCTGAATCACGCATTCACCCCAGTTGTCGCCCTCGAGTGGGCTGTAGAGCGACAGACCAACGCTCGCCACTCCAGGCAGCGCAGAGAAGCGATTTTCCATCTGGCGATAGAGTGCGGGCAATTGCTCGGGCGTGTAACCGGCTCCTTCAGGATCGAGATGCAAAATGTAGCGGTTGGAGGTAGCGACGCCGAAGTTCTGTTGTTCGAGATTGCCGAGCGACCTGGTCATGAGGATCGCACCTGCAAGAAGAACCATAGACAATGCCGCCTGCACAATCACCAATACTCTTTGCGGCAACGAGGAACGGTCGCGCGTCGTGCTCCTGACGCCGCGAAGGGCCTGCGCCGGCTGCGCATGGAATGACAGCCACACGGGAGCCGTCCCCAGTAGAAGCCCGGTGAGCAGCGAAACGGCAAATGCGAATCCCAGGATAGCCAGGGATGGGCTTGCATTAACGGGCATGTTCCTGGCCTCAGGAAAAGCCAGCGAGAGAATTACACGCGAGCCACCGTATGCGAGTGCCACACCGGCCAGCCCGCCTATGCAACTCAACAGGGTAGTTTCTGTAACGATCTCGCGGATCAATCGGCCTCTCCCGGCTCCCAGGGCCGTTCGCATCGCGACGTCTGCGCTTCGCGTCGTTGCGCGTGCCAGCAATAGATTTGCAATGTTGGCACAAGCTATGAGGAGCACAACGACGGAGAGGATCATGAGCATCTTTAAACCCTTGCCAGTCTCTTGCTGCAGGTTCTGAATGCCACCGCCGCCGGGCACAATGACGACGTGTTGCTTGGGAATCTCGGCAGAACCGCCGTTTTCGGCGTACACGGCACGAGTAGAAAGCCACTGGCGCAAAGCCGCAGACAGCTTGTCCTGCACCGCGCCGATGCTGGTTCCTGGACGGATGCGCCCCAGTGCGTAAAGCCAGTTTGAATCCGCATGATGCAGGATGCTGTTTTCGCCGTAAACATACGGCTCGCTCGCTAACGGCAGCCAGAAGTCAGGCGGATTGTCCGTAATACGGTCGCCAAAGAAACCGGCAGGAGCAACGCCGACTACTGTGAACGGATGTGCCTGAATGGAAATTGTGGACCCAATCAGCGAGCGGTGTGAAGCGAACTCGGTCTGCCATGAGCGATAGCTCAAAACCAGCGCCGGGGCGGATGATGGAGTGTCATCCAGTTCAGCCAGTGGACGTCCTGCAAACGCGCTCACGCCGAGCATGGGAAAATAGTTGCCAGAGACAAATTCTCCGCGCAGCGATTTCCCGAGCTCATTCCCACGACGCACATTGAACCGAGGTTGTCCTGCCTGCACTGCGGCGAGCCGCTCGAATTCGGGGGCGGAGTTCTTGAGCTGTAGATAAAGATCATAAGAAAAAATGTCGAAGTCGCCGTTCTCGCCTTGGAAGCCGCCGTTAACACAGCAATTATCAGTGTCGCCGACGCGGTAAATTCTTGAGGGATCCACCACCGGCAACGAGCGCAGCATGATGCCTTGCACCAGCGTGAAGATGGCAGTATTTGCGCCGATCCCGAGCGCCAACGTGATGACCGCCGTCAGGGTAAATCCCGGCGCCTTGCGTAGTTGGCGCAAAGCGTATCGCAAATCCTGAAACAGCGTTTCCATGAGACCTCCGAGCACAGTTGCGGCAACGAATTTCGAGGCATTCGCCGCAGGTCTATGGACGTTTCGTATTCGGGTTCGGTATCACGCTGGACCCACTTCGTCGCTGTCACCCACATCTGGGTAGTTCAACCTATGTTCCTCTGTGCTCTTAGACAAAGAAACCATTGTCGGTGAAAATTTCTGGAGATCAGTCCCCCAGAGCGTTGAGGAGCCTATTTCGTGATATAAGAAATGAAAGTTTCGCGAAGTGGCAATTGAATCCTTCCCAATGCCGCCGTTTTAGTGCATAATGCGTGGAATTCAAATTGCAACGTCTTCTTCGTCGAAAATTAAAAATCTCTTGGGACCTGTTTCATGTGGCTTGAAAAATTGTTTTCAGGCGTGCTCCGGGTTTTAACGCCCCTCGGACCTCGCTACCTGAATCCTTCATTCGGGCAGAGACTATATCTGATATGGATTTTCCGGCACTTCGAGACTTTGCCGGTCAAGGTGCTGAGTTCTCGCCAAAGGCGCATGATCGAATTGATGTGCGCCAACAATCAGTTCATAACCCTGGCGTTTGACGATATTCCTGTGCTCGGCACACTTGAACAGCGCCCCCCGGTGCCGGAGCCAAAGTCCCCTCGTCGTGCCAGCAGTTCGGTAAGGGATTCGGTTGGCCCAATTACAGCCGACGCGCAACAATAGCGAACCGCCGTTCCTCGAACCGATTCTGGCCAGGCCGATCTATGCGGTTCGAGTGTGAACCGTCTCTCCCTTTTCTACGAACAGTTGCATCCAGCCGAGCACGCGTTTCCAGCCCTCGCCGTGGCTCCTGGCCGCTTCTACATTCCCAGAGAAGCCGGAATGGCGAATCCTGACTAGCGTTCCCGTTCCAATTCGCGCCGGACCGCGGTGCTGAAGTCCTTGCAAATCTCGCGGCTCGAGTTCCCAGCGGACCACTGTCTTCTGCATTCCGGCATAGCTCGGAATCCAGGTATGGACGAGCAGTCGAGGTGGATCAACTTCAAGATATTCGCCCTCCACGCTGAATTTCGTGCCATCTTTACCAATGCCCGCACTCAACCACGTTCCCCCCACGCGAACATCAGCGCGAGTTTCAGTGAGGCGATACATGCCGTTCTGTCCCCACCACTGCGCGGTTTGTTTTGGGTCGCTGATTGCGTCGAAAACGCGCGCGGGCGGCGCCGCAACCAGAATCTCGGCAACTATTACGTCATTGTCAGGACTAATTTGTGCGGTAGCCATTCAGTTCCTCGTTTCGAAATTCTCGCCACGTTCGACGAAATCCTTCAGCCAGCCAAGTGATGCGCTCCAGCCAGCGTAGTGACTTTTCGCTTGATCAAGGTGGCCGCCGAAGCCTGAGTGGCGCACTTTCACCAGCGTACCCGTCCCGACCTTATGTGTACCGCCGCCGTGCAGCTCCCGGACTTCGCGCGGCTCGAGCTCCCAGCGCACGATGGTCTGGAATTTACCAACGAAGTCAGCCGTGCGCGTCTGAACGAGCAAGCGCGGTGGATCAATTTCGACGTACTCGCCTTCCATGTGAAACGGCGCGCCGTTCGGCCCAATTCCCTCGTTCGACCACTTGCCGCCTACACGCAGGTCGGAGCTGCTTTCAGTAACGTGAAACCCGCCTTTCATCCCCCACCATTGCGCCCGTTGCTTGGGATCGGCGATTGCTTCGAAGACCCGGGCTGGTGGAGCGGCAATAAATATTTCCGCCAGAACCGCGTCGTTGTCTGGAGTCAGTTGCGCTGTGGCCATGTCAATTTCCGATACCGTTAATTTCGCCCTTCTCTGCGTATGCCTGCAGCCACGTAAATACTAAGGACCAGCCATGGCTGTGTGCCTTTGTCGCGTCGACGTTGCCTGCAAAACCGCTGTGGGTCAACTTCACCAGAGTGCCTTTTGCCTCTGACTCCAGCTCCCAGAGCACTTTCGTGAAGACTGGCAACCAGCTCGAAATCCAACTGTAAGCCAAGCGCCGCGGAGGATCGATTTCGAGGAACTCTCCATGCACTTTGAGGTCGCCTGCTTTTGCTGACTTGCCTGTTGTTGACCACTTTCCGCCGACGCGAACATCCATCGTGAACTCATCAAAGTGGTATTCGTCTTTTCGTCCCCACCAGCGAGGCGCTTGCCTGGGATCGGTAATCGCTTGAAAAATGCGTTCACGCGGGGCCGCGATAGAAATCTCCACGGTGACAACGTCATTATCAGAACTGATGTGGCATGTGGGAGCAATGCTAAGTGTCGCCATGAATTGCCTCCTGACTTACTCTGCGTCGCTGTGGCTCTATGGCTGCATATTATTTTCGCAGCCAGAGAGGACACAGTGTTCACACGACCTAGCTCTTTTTCTGCAGATCGAATCTCTCGACCATTTCTTTTCCGGGCGCAGCAAAGTGCCATTCTTCGATGTGATGATTGGCATCGATCACAGTGAAAACCACGCGTTGCATGTGGCCCGGGTGCGCCGTCAGATTCGTAGCATCGACAAAATCGAATGTAATACTCTTTCCATCCGGCGAAATGGAGGCTTGCATGCGCGGCTGATTGCCTGCTGCGCAATAATGCGTGAGCAGCAAGCGATTGCCATCCATATTGAACATGCTGATCATGTCCTCCGCGTGCCCTTTCATTTCGGTCTTTATCTCACTCAAGAGAGCGGATCCACCAGCTGTTAGCCGGTAGGAAACCGCTACCGGGTCCCCCATCTGGTTCTTCCCTTCCCACTCACCGTCTAAAGACTTGATTGTGTCGAACGATTTTTGTCCTGCCGATTGGGCGTAGAGAGCAATCCCGCCAAATAACAGAACACTCAGAGCAACTGCTCGTGATGCTTTCATATTTCCTCCTTACAGATTCACAAAATTCAAGATCCAAAGCTGTAACGACTCATCGCATCTGCACCGTCTCGCCTTTTTCAAGGAAAACTTGTAACCAGCCCAGCATTCTCGGCCAACCACGATACGCTTGGGCCAGCTCGGGATGAGCGGCCAATCCGCTATGCCGAATCGTGACGTGTGTTCCCTTGTCTGTCGGCGCTAATTCCCACCGGACGATCGTCTGCACGTTGCCCGTCCAACTTGCGATCCAGGTGTAAGACAGCAATCTTGGCCGATCAATTTCGAGATACTTGCCTTGCACCGTAAATGACCCACCGTCCGGACCAACGCCGGAACTTTTCCAATCGCCGCCAACGCGCAGATCGGTCACGAAATCGGTGCAGCGATAAATTCCTTCTTGGCCCCACCATTTCGGTACTTGCGTGGGATCGACTAACGCCTGAAAAACACGAGCTGGTTCTGCAGCAATATGAGTTTCGCTGACCAAGTCGTCTTGTATTGAGGTCGAGGTCATTTCGGCTCCTCTTCTGTCTTGCCGATGATTGGTTTCGCCGCTTGTATCTCTTTTTCGTATTCCGATTCGACGAATTCCTTCAGGTTCTCGAGGCTTGCGGCCCAGAACTGCCGATACTGTTCGAGCCACGTATCCACCGCCTTCAAGGGCTCGGGATTGAGCTGATAAAACCGATGTCGTCCTTCCCTGTGCTCTTCCACCAAGTGGGCGCGACGGAGAACTCGTAGATGTTTGGAAACGGCCGGTCGCGACACGGGGAACGCACGGGCAATTTCGCCCGCTGGACGGCGGCCCGTGCGCAGCAAATCGAGAACAGCCCTGCGGGTCGGGTCGGCCAGCGCATCAAAGGCGTGGTCTCGATCACTTACGGAGACCCCTTGCCCGCTTCGGCCGCCACTACCTGACGAATATGTAACCGCTCGGTAACGCATATGCGTAACCATATAGCTACATATTCGCATTGTCAAGCATTTTTTTGTGCGATTTTTTCTACAAGACAAAGGCCGGAGCATTCTCCGGCCTTCGATTAAAAACACCCTGAATTTAGAAGTTCAGCCGAATGCCAAATTCCATGGTTCGCGGAGTGTTGCCCTGGCCTGGCAATGTACCGAAGTCGGGAGGCCCGCTGCTTGTATCGAGATAGTCATTGCTGGCGATGCCGCCGAAGCCGGGATCGTAAAACATGACGTGATTGAAAATATTCGAGATCACGACGTCAACTTGGAGATTTAGCCTCTCGGTAATATTCACGACCTTCTTTACGCTGAAATCCATATTCCAATAGCCCAAACCGCGCACGAACCCCCAACCTCCGTCCATTTCATCAAGACCTAGAATGGGCTGGCGGATCGAATTGTAGGCTGCAGAGGGATCACCGAAAAAATTCGGGAAACTGCCGCCGGCAGGTTGACCGTTGAATGTGTAGTGAACTCCCCCATGTAACGGAGCCATTGGTATCGCGTTCTCTGATTCGCCGTTAGAGAAGAAGTTCTGCGAGTCACCCTCACCGAACGCCTGACCCCCGCCATTAATGGTCCCAAGGATCATGGGAACTCCGGTTCCGGCAGTAAAGATAGGAGCAAACGTCCATCCCCCAAGTAAATGACCTTGCACCCCGTGCTGCCCTTTGTAGAACGGGGGCTGGTAGACAAGAAACATGTTGTACACGAATTTGCGGTCCGCGCCGGAGACGCCGTATCCGCTTCGCAGGTTAAATGGATCAATGACGGTAGAGGCGCTGGTGGCCTGATATGTGGCGCCGGTGTTAAGAGCCTTCGACCATGTGAAGTTGGACTGCGCCGTCAAACCATGCCAGTCGCCAAGTTTCAAAGAGGCGAAAGCACCGTTGTAGTTTCCGTATCCGATGCTCGTATTCACACCCACGCCACTGGTCAATTGCCCGTTTGCTCCGCACGGAGTGGGGTCGCTTGAGTTCGGGCACGGAGCAGCGCCCAGAAGTGGGGTGTTCATCATGCTCCGTGGGAAGTTGAATGCGTCATGGCCTAGAGAGCTTCCGTCGCCGAGAATGCCAGCATCGAGGTCACTGTATAGACTCCACACATTGGCAAACGTCAGGTTTCCAGTGCCGTTGGCGCCCTCATTTGCGACAAGCGCCTGAGTGCAATTCGCGAACCCATTGCAGTAACCTGTGCCGGCGAGGGCGGTCTCGAAGAAGGCTTGCGGCTGTACGTTTGCAGCATTAGCTACGCATCCGCCACCCGCGAGTCCTTTAACACCGCCGCAGTACTGCAACACCACGTTGGCATATGCCTTATCGAAACGCTGCCCGCCTACCGTCATCATGTACGGAACAGAGTTGATATTTATTGGCTGGTATTCATTGTGTATCAGTCGCCCGATGTAGCCCACTTCCAGAGTCGCTGATCGCGAAAGCTGACGCTGTATCGAGATGTTAAACGTATCCACGTTGTTCGGACGAAAGTGCGGGTCCAACGCTTCACCGGCTCCAGCGGCAACGCCGTTGATCCCAGGGAAAAGTGGTTGCGGCAGCGTGGGCGCGGCAGCGGGTATCGGCGCTACATTGGTACCGTTATATCCGATACGAAACGCAGTGTTCGGAGTCGAACCTCCCAGCGTAGCAGCACACGCCGTGGGGCCGCCGGTCAATAGCGGACTACACTGCACCGGCTGCAAAAGCCCCGTTCCCAAAAGTGGGACCAACACCAAATCCACGCCATTCAGCCGGCCATAAATACGTCCGTAGCCTCCCCGGATAACAGTCTCGCCGTTTCCGAAGATTGAACGCCAAATTCCGCTATCGGGTTTCGGATTCCATGCGGCAGCGATGCGGGGGCTGAAGGCACCGTAAAATGGATCGTAAGGGTATTTACGTCCATTTTCTGTGTTGCCGACAAGATTGAATCCGACAGTCGGATTGTAGACTTGCCCCTGCAGCGCAGCCTGTTCACGCGTATGTAAGAACGCTTCAGTGCTGATTACTTGATTCGAGTCGTCTACCAGTTCAACCTGCTTTCCATCCTTTTCTACCGGCGGCATTTCCAGAGTCCAGCCCAACCCATAAGTCAGCGTGAAACTCGGCTTCATGTGCCACGTATCACTGAAATAGACGTTGTAGTAAGGAATGGTGCTTTGGTCAAAAGCCGGCGTGAGTGGTGGATTCAAAGCCAGATTCGATCCGCTGCGCGTATAGACCTGTTGCGAAATAGAGACGATGCCTAGGATTGCAGCGTAGTCCCGCCCGAAATCGGTAGCGTCGTCGGACGTAACGGTTGCCGGCACAAAGCTCGACATGCTGATCCCAGGTCCGGACTTCGTTCCGAGCTGATAAACAGGCTGGTAGTTGATTCCCCCGCCGTTGTCGGTACGTGCATGCCAGTTGAAATTGTGCTGATAAGCGCCGCCGAATTGGAACAGATGATTACCTTTCAGGAGCGAGAGGTCGTCTCGGAAGTAATGATCCTTCCCATCCCAGAATCGGGTTCGAGTCTGCTGGGTGTTGACGTTGTAAGGCGCGAGAGTTTCGTTCGCATCCTCTCCGAACGGTTCCAGGGCCCCTCCTAACCCGGCTGCTTGCGGCGTATCGCCCGCTCTCCCCCACTGCCACCAGTTGCGCAAAAAGCTATAGTGAAAATCGTTAGTGAAATTTGAGCTGATGTTAGTCGTTACACCGAGGACGTAATACCAAGGGAGCTGAGGATCGTTCGACTGCGAGGCAGGAACTCCGAGTTTATCACCCGGGAAAAAGCCACCGATGTCCACTTGTTCGTCGGTAGCAACCTTCAGATTGAAGTAACGGTAGCTGGACATTACGTGCCATTTGTCGCCAAAATCATGGTCCAGTCGAATTACCCCGAAATTGCTTGTTTGCGGAATGGATAAGTTGGCTGCATAACCCTGAACGTTCACGCCGTCACATCGAGGTCCACAAATTCCCGCACTCGTTGTATTGGGAAGGGGCATGTATGTGTTCCACATCGTTTGCACAATGGGATTTATGCCAAGTCCCAAAGGGTCGCATTGCCCAGGACATCCCGCGTTGGCCGGATAAGTCACGCCGTTGTAAGTGACTGGGGCGTTATTCAAGTTGTAAGTAGTACTGCCAAATGTAAGCAGTCCGAGGCGCATTGCCGGCGAAGGATCGGCTTTTGTCACGGTTTCAGAGTTTGGCCAACGATACCCTTCATAGTTGGCGAATATATATGTTTTCCCGCCAAGCATTTTTGGGAGCAGAGGGCCGCCGACCCGGAATCCGAAGCGGCTCCGATGCCAATCCGCAACGGGAAGCCCATTGAAATTGTTATCCCATGTATTGGCTGACCATTTGTTATCCAAATAGTATTCATAGAGGCTGCCATGCCAGGTATTAGTTCCGCGCCGGGTAACAAGTTGTACCTGGGCACCTGACGAACTATTGAAATCGGCCGTCTGCCCGGCGGTATTCACTTTGAACTCTTCAACACTATCCGCGGGAGTTGGCATTACTCCTGTGGGGCCGGCGGCGGCGAACAGGCTACCGTTGGCAACACCACCAGTTGGATCGCCTGCGAAGGTGCTCGTGTAGACGCTCATACTGCCGTCCATGTCGTTCGTGTTATTGCCACCGTCAAGTTGAAAACTGCTTTGATCAACCATGGTTCCTGCAACACTGCCATCAGGACTCACGCCGGGCTGTAGCTCCACGAAGGTGGAAACATCGCGGTTAAGACTAGGCAGAGCATCAAGAGCGATACCAGTAATTTCATTTCCCACGGTAGCGTTCGTGGTTTGCAATTCAATACCGGTTGATTGCACTTCGACAACTGTATTTTGTGCGCCGACTTGCAAAACAAAGTTCAGGTTTCTGGTCACGCCAACTGTGACCTCAACTGTGGTCTGAGACGTCGCGAAACCTTGTTTGCTCACCTCTACCTTATAGTGACCCGGAGTGACATCCGTGAAAGTGTAGTGACCGGTCTCATTGCTCTCAGCTGTGCGCTTTGCACCAGTAGCCGCGTCAGTAAGAGTTATTTCCGCCGTACTTATGACGGCGTTAGATTGGTCGGTCACACTTCCGACAATCGTACCTGCTGCTGTAAATTGCCCCCAAGCAGGCAGCGAAAACCAGATCCCAATGTAGAGAATGAAAAAGGCAACAAAGCGCACGCTACGCATGAGTATCCTCCGTTCTTAGAACTGATTTCCGGGGCGCATGGATATTTTGCGAATTAGGTTGTAGCAAGTCACGGGCGTGAACGATAACGACTGGGGATGGCTCCAAAAACAGCCGACATTCTGCAACCGCTTTATTGACACTGTCAAGACAAATTCTGGACATTTTGGCGACAAGGCACCAAGCGGAATCAGCTATTGGAAAAATTTCACGCCAAGTTCGTGGGAATGACTACCCTGGGCTGCGGGCGATACGGTAGCTGTATGTAATAGCAATTAAGAGCGTTAGAAGTTAGTTTTCGGCCGCCACCTGGAATTGTTCGCTCAATTAACTTCGCCCTTCTTAACGAGGTTCAAGAACTCCTGGTGTATTCGTGGATCGTTGCTGAGTTCGGGATGGAAGGTAGCGACCATGATTTTGCCTTGGCGCACGACGACGGGATCTTTTCCTTCAGTAGCGAGTACTTCAACCCCAGGGCCAAGCCGCTCAATCTTGGGAGCGCGAATGAATACCATCTCGATCGGAGTGCCGCGAAAAATGCCTTCGCGAATCGAGCTATCGAGCTGGCGTCCATAGGCATTCCGGCGAACCGCGATGTCGAGTGCGCCCAATCCAGTTTGCGGTGGATTCTCAACTTGAGTGGCTAGCAGTATCGCTCCCGCACACGTGCCGAAAGTCGGCTTCGCGCGTACGAACTCCTTTAGCTTTTCAAATCCGGAGTCGCCGAGAAGCTTAAGAAACGTACTCGATTCTCCTCCCGGGATGACTAGGCCTTCGAGCTCGTCTAACTGCTCAGGCTTCTTGACGAGCACAACTTCCGCGCCCAGATCCTCGAGCCGTTTGCGGTGCGCGTCAAAGTCACCTTGGAGGGCAAGGACTCCAATTCTCATAGGTAAGCCGTCACCATTAGCAAGGACAATGTCTCATTGTAATTGTATGGAGCGGCGCTCACTGCAATCCGGGACGTTGAGCCGTCACCTTCTCGAGGGCGTCATCAAGATTGCCCCGAAACACCAGAATCTTGACTTCAGATACCGCGCGCCCTCCGGCTGCGAGTGGAATTTCCGGATCCACATGTTGGCACGTAAGCTCGGGATTACTCCACACATTTCCTGTGGTTCGCGAAAAACTCGCAACAACCCACTTGCGGTCAGACGAGAGCGTCGCCACCATTGGCTCATCAACAGCTCTTGACTTGTTGTAGTACGTTATCCCGTCTTCACGATGTTCGATTCGCAGTTTCGGCACAGGCCATGTGTACGAAGCCAGGTAGCGCGAAGGCAACCAGTGGTTCAAAGGCATGGTTAATCGAACAGGAGTTTCGGAAGCGAGAAGATCGAAGCCATCCTTGTGATGGACGTATGTGCGTTCCAAGCGTACATCATGGAACATTCCGGTCAGCCTCGGGTCAGTGACAGCGTAGATCATGTCATACGCTTTGCCCGAATCATTTTTGAATTCGTAGTGGAAGAGGATGCCATCCTGCTCCAAAGTAGCTTGGGCAATGAAATGAATTTTGTTGCCGAGGTCCAGTTCATACTTCAACGAATCGGCGTCCTCGCTCCACGCAATACTGTGGTCTCCACTTTCCGAACGGAAGAGATAAAGGTGTACTGGTTCATTGCTGTCATGCAGCTTGGCAGTTACGTGCTCAGGAAAAATTACCTCAATGCTTCCATCCGAGTCTGGCAGGCCTGGCAGCACAATCCTCAAAGTTGGCGCGTGTGCATCCGCGACAAGTAAACGAACTCCGCTGGCATTTTGAATCGGCTTGAGGGTCTGCCCGCGTGAACAGGAGCTAAGCAAGAGAGTACAAATCAGGCACAATGCGAGCGTGTACACGTACAACACCCGTTTTTGATTTCTCTGCATCTATCGTGCGCTCTTGATTTCTTCGTACAACTCGGGCAATTGGGAAGCGTCTTCGGCGGAGTTGCCGAAGCGGGCGCGTTCATAGTGCTCCGTAAATCCCGCGACTCGCTGTTTAAACTTTGGATCGCCAATCAACGAGGCAAATTCGCCGGGTGTCTGTGCCGCGGTTTTCTTCCAGCCGCGCTTGGCTGTTTGCCGCAACATGCGTTCATACCAGATGCTGGCTGCAAGCTGCGGAGCTTTTCGTGGGCGCCGCGCCAATTTCACTTTGTGAATGAGCAAAAGCATACGAGGCATAATCGCCAGCACGATAAAAATACTGACTGCGATCAGGACGCGAATGCCCCACTTCACGGTTGAAGCTCCGAGCTGTTCCTGCTGTCTTCGTGCCCACCCCAATATCCTTTCGTATTGCTCTCGTCCCCAGAACTGCGCCCGGCCAACTATCGCCCGGCTGCCGTGGGTTGCATCCTGAGTAAGGCGTAACTGGTGGCTGAGATCATAGTTGACCACCCACTCCCGCCAGAAGGACGACATCGCATCCAGGTACAGCAGGACGCGGTCCCAGCTGGAGCGCTTCTCTATGCCACCTGGAGTCGGATCAAAGTCCACCCATCCTTGCCCCGGAATGTACGCCTCCACCCATGAGTGGGCATCACTGGCGCGGATTACATATTCCGATGTGATGTCGTTGAATTCGCCTCCTGAAAATCCATTGATCACCCGCGAGGGAACACCGAGGGTGCGCAGCATGATTGCCATCGCGGACGCGAAATATTCGCAATGCCCCTGACGCCGGATAAATAGGAAATCGGCGAGAGGATCAGGCGGAGTTGTGCTGGGGAGTTGCAGCGTGTACCCGTAGTGAGTGCGCAAGTACGTCTCTATTGCGCTGGCGCGGGCGTATGGTGTCGGCGCTGTGGCCGTGATTCTTTCTGCCAGAGGAGGTATGCGGGGATCGAGCGGGGGGAGTTGCAAGTAAAAATGCCGGACATAGGCGGGATAATGGTCGTCGGTTGTCAGTCGCGCGGTACTCCGCGAACGAATCGTTGAAGCGGCTTCGTAGCGAATAACAGGATGTTCACCATCCACATCGAACGCATCACCGTTCGGATCTTCAGCCAGCGCTCGGTAATTTCCCTGGAGTGACTGCGGCGTTGCGAGCAAAAAGAACACTTCGGTGGCAAATGGCTCCATAGTTACACGGTAATGAATGCTGTGACCGGTAAGGTCCGAGCCCGGCAGACGAAGATCAAATCTGCCATCTGGTGCGCGCGGGACTTGATGTCTTGGGGTGAGATTTGACCAGGTGCGACCATCAAAAATATTCAGCGCCACCCCGCGTAGCTTAGGAGCAAACGCACCGGAGTCGTCCCCATCAATTCGCAGGTGCATTACCACGGTCCTGGATTGCTGGATTTGGCCGATACGGCCAAAATCTACGCGCTCGGAGAAGCCGGTATTGATGTCGTTCGAGGCGCTCTGGCTGTTCATGAATCCGACAGAAATTCGCGGCAGGAGAAAGAAAATTCCAGCGCCGCCCGTAAAAATGAGCAGGAGTAGGATTGGCGCAATACCGGCAATTGTGAAAGATAGTTTGCGGTGTGCATCCCTCATGCGCTCGTCGCCCGCGAGCACTGGGATTTTCTGTAGCGAGTGCATCATTTCCATCAGAATCATCGCCGCAACTGCGACCAGAATGAAACCCGCAAGCGCGAATAGGAACGTGCTGTCTACGGTGAGCACCGCAGCCGCGAGCACCATGAGAAATGAAAGCACTGCCAGAAAATAGTGATCGCGGTCACGCTGTGCGGAAAATAAACGTATCAGCATCACGAAAAGAACAAGATGTACGGTGGCGCCGAGAAAGGCGCGGGAAATCAGGAATTCGTCGACGATATAAAAACCGACGCAGGCGACGGTCAGCAGATTCGTCCAGCGCTCGGAAAGGCACAATTGCTGCTTGCGGGCCAGAACGTATCCGCGATAGAGCAACGCAGCCGTGACCACGACCACGGTCGGAAAATCGAGGCGGCCAGTCGAGGCCAAAGTTCCGAATCCGGTAAAGATGAGCAGATAGAGCACGACGTCGAAGTAGCGGCGGATGGCGGCGGCGAGCTCTCGGTTCTGCGACGGCATACGTTTCCTATTATTGTTTCGGAACCCGCGAGGAAAATAAAGAGTACGGAAGAATCCCCAACAAGGCGTGGCCGGGCCTCAAACGGCCCGATGCTAGAATTAGGCGTCAGGCATCGGTCCCGCGCGATGCATTCCCGCCAACCCCGCCAGGTCCGGAAGGAAGCAACGGTAACGGGCTCTTGCGTGTGCAGTGGGTCGCCGGTGCCTGGCTAAGTTGCGGGATCAATCCCCTGCCGATGATGCCGCAGATGCCGCCGACTGCGCTTTCTTAACGGAATGAACGGCAAGAGATTCGAGCTCCGGATAGGAGTGCGGAGCAAGAACCTTTAATTCCGGTGGCGTGGCCCCTCCTTGCAGAGCGCGAACCAGAATTTCTACCGCCGGTCCTGCAGGTGGCGGCGCGATTACTGTCGCGGTCAGTACCCCGCTTCGCACCCATGCCTGTCCGGTTTTTGGCACACCATCAACGCCAATAAACGGCATGGCGCTCCAGCGCTCACGTCCTTGCCCCTCTTGTACAAATTGCTGAAATGCTTTTTTTGCACCAGCCGCCATGGCGTCGTTTTGCGCTGCGATCACGTCGATGTGAGATTGTTGTGAGGTGGAAAGGCGGAGCCATGAAGTTATCGCCTTGAATGCGCTGCCTTCGGTCCAGTTCCCTTTCATGGTCTTGACCTGAATGGCTTCGGGCTTGGTCTCGAACATTCCGGCGGCGCGCAGCTTACAAGCGTCGGTCTCGCTGGGCCCTTGAATACAGAGGACCGAGCCACCATTAGGGAGCAGTGCGGCCAACTGGCCTCCCTGAATGCGTCCAATTTCCAGGTGGTCGGAGCCGACTGAAAAACACGGAACTTGATACGTTTGCCGGAGCTGTTTCAGATACTCCAACTCACGGTTCAGCAGAACCCAACCGATTCCTGCCGTCGCCGCGGCCTTCGCGACGTGTGGCAATCCAGTTCCCCCCACTGGCTCCAGAATGATTCCATCTGGGCGCGGTTCCGCATCCGACTGGATAAATTTTAGAAGCTGCTGACTTTGTTGAATACTATCGTTGTCGGCGAAGATGATTTGCACATCAACTCCGACCTTGCGGGCAGCATCCTCTGCCGCAGCTGCCTGCTCCATCTGGAAATCGTTGTCTTGAGTAATCAATGAGACTACGAGGCGAAGTCTCGTCATATGAAGAATCATATTCCGGATTTGGGAAAAGACATTTGTTCCGATCGCCGCCCGGGTAACCAAAGTTATCGGGGTTGTCATACGCCATTGCGGTAATCTCAGGCCGCATTGGAGATTCCGGCTGAGGTGCGTACAATATCGATTCCGTCCTAGGAGAAGTTGATCGAGTGAGCCAAATCGTGCGCGCCAAAATTACTGCTCTCGGTACTTATGTTCCCCCGAAGGTCATGACGAATAAGGATTTCGAGAAGATCGTCGAGACCTCGGATGAGTGGATCACCTCGCGCACGGGAATTCGCGAGCGTCACATCGTCGACAAGGGCATGGCTACGAGCGATCTCGCAGTCGAAGCGGCCAAAAATGCGCTTGCGGAACGTGGTATCGACGCTGGTGAAATCGAAGCCATAGTCATTGGCACTGTAACCCCGGACATGTCATTCCCATCGACCGCCTGTCTCGTACAGCACAAGCTGGGTATCAACGGGATTTGGGGCTTCGACTTATCTGCGGCGTGTTCGGCGTTTGTCTACGCACTGCAGGCCGGGGCTCAGTTTATTCAGACCGGGGCACACAAGAAAGTGTTGGTGATCGGGGCAGATGTGATGTCCTCGATCCTCGATTACACCGACCGGGCCACGTGTATTTTGTTCGGAGACGGCGCTGGTGCCGTGCTGCTGGAGCCCTCTGCGGATGACGATGGCCTCATCGACTTCTTGCACGAGATCGACGGCTCCGGTGGTTGCTCTCTATTTATGCCGGGTGGGGGAAGCTTGCATCCGGCGACCCACGAGACCGTAGACAAGAAAATGCACTTCGTCCATCAGGACGGCCAGGCGGTATTCAAATTCGCGGTGCGGAAGATGGCCGAAGTTTGCGAGACATTGCTGGCCAGGAATGGATTCAAGGCTAGTGACATCGACTGCTTCATCCCGCATCAAGCAAATCAAAGGATCATCAAAGCCACAGCCGATCGGCTTGGGCTCAAGCCCGAAAGCATCATCATTAATATCGACCGTTACGGAAATACCACCGCTGGCACCATCCCTCTAGCGATGCAAACCGCGCGAGAGGAAGACCGGCTGAAGAAAGGCGATCTTGTACTGCTGGCGTCTGTCGGCGCGGGATTTACCGTTGGAGCGACACTTCTGCGCTGGACAATCTAGTTTCCACCTTCTTTCCAACTTTTGTCATCCCGAGTTCGTACACGTAGCGGACGACAGAGGGACCATACGTCAGTTTGCGCCGCCGGTGAAGTGACTGGATCAAATTCAAGTCGGGATGACATGAAGATTTGAATGTGGTGCGATTCCTTGTGAAATGTCATCAAATTCTTGATGGCTTTCAGCGATCACCTGCGCCTCACCGGTTCCGCTCTGAAAAACTGGGCCATTGCTCAATTGCAAGATTCGCTGGCTGTCGGAGTACTGTGGTTCGTCGGACTTCGAATACTGCATATACCGCTCGCGCCCTTGTGGGCAGTTCTGGCCGCGCTGCTACAGATCATTCCGCATTTTGGTCCGATTCTTAGCCTGCTTGCGCCTGCCCTCACAGCCACAATCGCATGGAGAGATTGGCAGCATCCCTTGGGTGTTCTGGTTCTTTACGCGATCATTGCTGTTGTGGATGGCCTGCTCTTGCAGCCATTCATTATGAGACGAACCGCAAAGGTGCCGATCTGGGCGTCGATTCTCGCGCCCATCGCGCTAGGAATCGTATGGCCGTTTTGGGGAGTACTGCTGGCCCCGCCATTGCTTGCGGTTGTATATGCATTTAAAGCGCGGTTCCAGCAAAGTCATCAGCAGTGACGTTGAAGTTGGATATCTATTTAGAATAGTCAGGAATGGCGTCCCATCACGAAGAAGAAGTCTTAGGGAAAGCGTATGACAGCCGGCTGATGAGGCGACTGTTGCGCTACATGCGTCCCTATAAATGGCAGGTAGCGATCGCGCTAGTGGCGATCATCATGAAGGCGGTCGCGGATGTGCTCGGGCCATTCCTGACCATGGTCGCAATCGACCGTTACCTGGCCCCGGTGCATGAAAAACCTGCCTGGATCACGAGTTGGCTCAGTCCAGAGCCGCTGACGGGCATTGCCGAGATCGCAGGAATTTATGTCGGCCTGACCATCTTCAGCTTCCTGCTCGAATACCTGCAAACCTACTTCATGCAGTGGGCCGGGCAGATGGTGATGTTCGACCTTCGCAGTGAGATCTTCCGCCATCTGCAGCGCATGCATATCGGGTTTTACGACAAAAACCCTGTTGGACGCCTGGTCACTCGCGTGACCACTGACGTGGATGCTCTGAACGACATGTTCACGTCCGGCGTAGTCTCGATTTTCGAAGATATCTTCGTTCTCGCCGGGATTCTCGCCATCATGCTCTCGGTGAACTGGAAACTGGCGTTGATCACGTTTTCCGTGCTTCCCTTCATCGCCTATGCCACAAAAATTTTTCGTGACCGGGTACGGGATTCGTATCGGAGAATTCGCGTGGCCATTGCGCGAATCAACGCCCACCTCCAGGAGCACGTGAGCGGCATGGTCGTGTTGCAACTGTTCAATCGCGAGAAGAAGGCGTTCAAGACCTTCTCCGACGTCAACGAGCAGCACATGGAAGCGTACAAAGACGCGATCATGGCGCACGCTGTCTATTATCCGGTGATTGAAATTTTATCTTCCATTGCCATCGCACTCGTGATCTGGTATGGCGGCGGAGATGTGATTCGAAACTGGAGTGCTACTGGTCTGGCTGTCAGCTTCGATCCGAAGACGCTGCTCAGTTTTCACCTGGTGCGGAACGTCACTACCCTGGGCGTGTTAGTCGCATTTATGCAGTACGCACAACGCTTCTTTCGACCGATTCAGGACCTGAGCGAAAAGTACAA
>DATBIE010000198.1:0-11026 GCA_036557105.1 Terriglobales bacterium | reverse complement strand
AAATCCCGCGAACTCGCATTGCAAATGCTGTATCAGGCCGATCTTGGCGAGCAGCAGCCTGATGAAGTGCGCAAGACGTTCTGGAAAGGACGCGGCGAGGTAGAGCGCGAAGTTCAGGGTTTCGCCGACGATTTATTCCGCCTGGCGCAGGACCGGACGGTTGAAATCAACAGATTGATCGAGAATCACGCGGAAAACTGGCGGATGGACCGCATGGCTGCCGTGGATCGGAATGTTCTGCGAGCGGCGGTCGCGGAGCTACTGGGATTTCCGCAAACTCCCCGGGCCGTGGTCATTAACGAAGCAATCGAGATCGCACGCAAATTCTCTTCACCGGAGTCGGCCCAATTCATCAACGGAGTGCTCGACAGCATCGGCAAGGAACTGGAAACCGAGAGGGGAAAAACAGTCCAAAAGTGATCAGCGCCAAACGATTGATTGCTATTCGATTTGCACAAGTTCCGTTGCGCTTGAATCCGAAGTGGCTGCAGCTGTCGGCCGTTGTTGGCCGCGCCAGCCATCGAAGATCGACACCTGGTGTACGCACGAGACCGTGCAGTGCGGCGCACAGGACTTCTCCGTGAGATATTCACGACGAATGTCACCAATTGCGTACTTCTCAAGTGGGATCGCCGGGTAGCCGCGTTGCTGCGAGCAGTAGTGAACCAGTCCGTCCTCGCAGATATACAAGTAGCGAGCGCCCGCGCGGCAGCGCCACTGGTTTGGGCGACCCAGTGCGATGTTGTCCTGGAAAGCATTGATTCGCGTGAAGCTGCGCTTTTCGAGCGACTTCATTTCGTGATAAATGCGTCGCTCCTCTCCGCCGAGGGGCTGTAATTGTCCTTGCCCGTCATGGATAATTCCGATGGTCGAGCTGAAGCCAAGTTCAAGCGCACGCTTTCCGATGGTGAGTGCATCCTGAGGGTTCTTTACTCCGCCGCCCACTACAGAATTGATGTTCACGTGAAAGTCGGCATACTCAGCAAGCATTTGCAATTTCTTGTCGAGCACTTTCAAGCTTTTTTTCGAAACGTCGTCGGGATTGACGTTGTCGATGGAAATCTGCAGCCATTCAAGTCCGGCGCGGTTTAAACGCTCAATCCGCTCAGGGACGAGCAGGTAACCATTGGTGATCATTCCGGCAACGGTGCCGTGATGACGAATGCGGCCAATGATGTCGTCCAGTTCGGGATGCAGCAAAGGCTCGCCCCCGCTAATGGTAATGACAGATGTCCCAAGTTCTCCTAGCTTGTCCACGCGGCGGAACATAATATCCAGCGGCACCGGCTTAGAGAAATCATCGAACTCGTTGCAGTATTTGCACGCCAGGTTGCAGCGGCGCATGGGTATGATGTGCGCGAGCAATGGATGGTCGGTCGAGGCGAGCGCGCCTAAGACTTTGCCGACTCCACGGACAGTCCGCCAAGTTGCTTTTAAATTCCGGCGAAGTTTGGTTCTTGCAGATGGCATCCTGGGGCTATAGATATTAGAACATAGTGGAGCCTAAGTGTAACGTTTTGAGCAGTCTGTGCAGAGAATAAGGCGTTGAATCGCCTGAACCCGCAGTGGACAGTGCTGCGGACCAACCGCGCTGTTCAAACTACTTCAATTTTTTCGTCCACCAGCTTTTTGTCGTTCTCATCCGCGCCCGCCAGTTCGAACGAATTCGTCAGCACAGCCTTGCCCTTTTCCACGCTGGTAATCACATATGAGCAGCCAATCCAGTGTGCCTCATTGAAATCCGTTTGCGACCATTGCGCAGGATGGTCAGGGTGCGAATGATAGAAACCGATGATGTCTTCTTCGCGCTCACGACCCTCACGCTGGATGCTCACCAATTCTTTCGGATCGATGTTGTAGCGATTTTGCGGGGAATCGGTGCGCGTGTTTCCAGCTCGCGCAATCGAGGTCACGACCCGTGTGCCGTCGTCGTCCATACGTCCGAGCAACACCCCACAACACTCGTGCGGATACGTCTCTTCGCCGTGCTGGCGGAGAGCGTCATAGTGAGATTGGCCGAGTTTTAACATCAGCGTTTGCCTTTTACCTCTTAGTCTTTAGCTCTTAGCTCAACCTGATAAGGTTAGGCTAAAGAATAGGACTTAACAGCTAGAAGCTTCCTTCCGTCCAGAACCTCTCACTCAAATATTTGTCTCCTGAATCCGGCAGAATCGTCACAATGACTGCTTCTTCGTTCTTTCGCAATCGACGGGCGATTTGCAAACAACCCGCGATTGCCGCGCCCGCAGAAATGCCAATCAACAATCCTTCTTCACGCGCGGCACGGATTGCGTTCGCGTAGGCATCTTCAGTGGCGATTTCGATGTCCTCATCCGCCAGCGCGGGATCGTAAATCTTCGGCACGATGGCGCTTGCCATGTGTTTGGCGCCTTCGATTCCATGAAATGCAGAATCGGGTTGTAGCGAAATGCACCGAATTTCCGGGTTCAATTCTTTCAACCGCCGCGATGTCCCCATAAACGTGCCACTGGTGCCGAGCATGGCAACGAAGTGCGTGATCCGCCCTTCGGTCTGTTGCCAGATTTCTTCGGCTGTGCCATGGTAGTGAGCTTGCCAGTTAGCATCGTTCGAGTACTGATCGGCATAAAAATATTTATTGGATTCCTGGGCGTAGAGCTCGCGCGCTTTGCGGATCGATCCATCGGAGCCGTCGGCGGGATCGGTGTAAACGATATTTGCACCGTAAGCAAAAAGTATTCGCTTCCGCTCGGTGGAAACATTTTCCGGCATGCACAAGGTGACCGGAAATCCTTCGGCAGCGCCGATCATGGCGTAAGCAATACCAGTGTTGCCGCTGGTCGAGTCGAGCAAAGTTGTCCCGTGCGTTAATTTTCCGCCGCGACGCGCTTCTTTTACGATGTTGAACGCGGCGCGGTCCTTTACTGATCCGCCCGGGTTGTACCACTCAGCTTTGCCGAGCAGCTGAACGTTGGGAAATTCGCGCGCGAGGCGCTCGAGCCGCAGCAACGGCGTATTGCCGATGCGTTCGAGACTGCGCTCGCCGAGCTTTACTTTACGCACTGACTCTGGTTCCGCGACTTTGGTGGTTGAAGAATGCATTAAGTTGTGACTATCGTAATGTTGCTGATGAACACAATTCGACGATAGTCGTTAGATTATAGAAGAGCGCTCCGGGATACAGTGGAGCGTGTATACGTTGGCGCGAGCCGTTACGCATCTAAGTTTTCAAGTAAGCTCTTAGCTGATGGTTTTCCGTTAGCTAATATCCGGCATTTTTGCTAAGAGCTAAAGTTAACAGCTAGGAGCCGCGAGTTAAATGGCAACCAAACTTGAGCAACGCACCTACGAAGATGCCGTGCAATGGCTTCGCGACCACGGCTTTGACATCATTGAGGCACCGGGGACACAGGGCCGTGTCTTCCTGAAGAAGTACAACTGCTCGGCTGCAATCCAGAAGGACGGCGAAGACGGCGTGAAAATATTTGCCTACCCTGGATATTTGATCAACGGTGAGATTTCCAAGCTTATAAATCGCGGATACCAGCAGGTGCTTAAGACGTCGAAAACCGAAGTGGCCGCGACTGCTGATCATTTGAAGTCACTGCAGCAATTCACCGAAGAATTGAAAGAGGCGCTATGCCTGCCGAGCTTGTACAACGAATCGCTGGGCACCGTTAGTGAGGCATATCAATACGACCGCATCGTTAATCGCGACAAGCCGGTCGCACAGCGCCCCAAAAGACCGTGGGAACGTATTTCGTTGGGCAAAAAGAAAAGTCGCGCATAGGTTGTGCTTCCAGGCGAGCACCCCACTTCAGTTTGACGGCGGTAGTACACTCCGGGAAAAATCGTCTGCACCCCCGTTAACGGTACAGCACGATAATTCATCAACAACCAGGTTTAAGCTTTAAGTCTCGATTTTCCCCACGCGGAACTCCGGAATCTCAGATCGGCAACAGACGCCGAAATCATGCCACAGGCGGAACCAGGGACTCTTTGCCAGGGCCTCATCGTGCCTTCGATTGGCAGCAGAGACGTCGCATGTTGTGAGGGGCCTGATGTCGGGGGTCTCGAACATTTCCTCAAGTTGCTGGATTTCATCGATAATGCGTTCAAGGTCCATTCGGCAAACAGTATAGCTAACCAGCTGGTGCAGCCCGAATTCTCCAGGAATGTGTTACCCGCAGGCCGGTTTGACCCTGCTCTCCTCATCACGTTAAACTAGCTGTGTTTGCCTGTATTTGTGGCCCTGCTCTTCCACGTCATCGCGATAATTGCGAGTTAGAGAACCTCGGTATAGGGCTACCCGGAAACAGCAAGCATAAAAAATTAAGAGTTGCTCCCGGTCCCATTCGCAGAATGAGTTTGTCTCGTATCCTGCGGGCTGATATGAACTCGGCGGGCTCTGCGGTTAAAAGCTTTAGCCGAGCCGGAGCAACGGAGGCATGAGTATGTACGCGGTAATTCGCGCTGGCGGTAAACAGTATCGAGTCGCGCCCGGAGATGTGTTGCGCCTGGAACGCCAGGCTGGAGCGGGAAACGGCAAGGTCGAATTCACTGATGTGCTGGCTGTCTCGGCCAACGAAGGCCAGATTGCGCGGCCTGAATCGAACGCGGTAGTAACGGGTGAAGTACTGAGCGAAGGGCGTGGGAAAAAGGTTCTAGTCTTCCACTACAAGCGGAAGAAGCAGTACAAGAAAATTGCCGGACACCGGCAGCCGTTCACGTCGGTGCGGATATCGGAAATCGCCTTTGACGGTCAGAAGTTCACCGCGCCGGAGCTGACAAAAAAGGAAGCGAAGCCGAAGAAAAAGGCGGCGGAGTCGGGCGAGGTTAAGGCAGAAGCAAAAGCTGCCAAGCCGGCCGCGAAGAAGAAGGCTGCTGCTCCGAAAAAGAGCGCGGCGAAAAAGGGTTCATCCAAGAAAAAGTAATTGCAGATTCCTCACCGCTCAGCGGTTCGGAATGTCATTGCTTTTGATCGTTCTTCAAACAAGGATTTGATACGAGCTGGCATAGGCGAGCCGTTCAAGCTTGGGACTAGCAGCTAAAAGTAGGAGCTTTCATGGCACATAAAAAGGGGTTAGGCAGTTCACGAAATGGGCGCGATTCGAACGCGCAGCGGCTGGGGTTCAAAGCTTTCGGGGGGCAGGTCGTCCCCGGCGGTACGATCATCGTGCGACAGCGTGGAACCCGTGTAAAGCCCGGACTGAACGTCGGACGAGGCAAAGACGACACGCTGTTTGCCAAGATCAGCGGCAAGATCGTGTTCAAAGATCGCGGTTCGATGGGCAAGTTCGTGATGATTGAGCCCCTGGAAGCGAAATAGCTGAAGCAGTCAGCACTCAGCATTCAGGCACGTCAAGTGCTCCGGCGTCGCCGGAGCATTTTTTGTGTTTGAATGAACGTGTGCCGTGACCGGCCTCGTTCTTGTCCTGTCGCAGGTAAGAGACATAACGGCGCAGAGAACGAAGGCCAACAACCAACAACGAGCCCCTAATCACTAGCCATTGATGTTCATCGACGAAGCTACAATCCGCGTGAAAGCCGGCGACGGCGGCAATGGTTGCGTCGCGTTTCGCCGCGAAAAGTACGTTCCGCGCGGGGGGCCTTCAGGGGGCGACGGGGGCAAGGGTGGCGACGTCATCATGGAATCGAGCGAGCGCCATAACACGCTCGTCCATTTTCGCTTCAATCCCGAGTACAAAGCTGAGCGCGGCAGGCACGGGGAAGGGTCGAACAAAACCGGGCGTGAAGGCATCGACATCGTGTTGAAGGTCCCAGTCGGAACTATCGTTTACGACGCTGACTCGGGCGAAAAGGTTCGCGATTTTAAGTCCCCTGACGATCGAATTGTCATCGCCCGCGGAGGACGGGGCGGCAGGGGGAATGCTCAGTTCAAAACATCAACCCATCAGGCTCCTCGCGAACACGAAGATGGAGGGCCCGGCGAAGAACGCACGCTTCGGCTGGAACTGAAGCTGTTGGCGGATGTCGGATTAGTTGGGTATCCAAACGCCGGAAAGTCGACGCTGATTTCGCGGATCTCGGCGGCGAGACCGAAGATTGCGGATTATCCTTTTACCACGCTTCAGCCGAACCTGGGAGTGGTGGTTGCTGGCGATCCGCCGCATGAGACCAGCTTCGTGGTCGCGGACATCCCCGGACTGATTGAGGGCGCACATCAAGGTGCAGGTTTGGGGACTCAATTTCTGCGTCACATCGAGCGCACACGGCTGCTGGTGCACCTGGTTGATGTTTCCGATGCCAGCGGATGCCCAGATCCCGTGAAGGATTTCGAGGTCATCATGGGAGAGTTGAAAAGCTTTGGCACAGGGCTCGAAACGAAACCCATGATTCTGGTTGCTTCAAAATCCGACGTCGCCAACAAAGCAAAACTGTCGAAGCTGAAGCGGTACGCGAAGTCGCAGGGGCTCGACTTTTTCGCGATCTCAGCAGTGACGGGTGAGGGCATCGAAAAGCTAAAATACGCCGTGGCTGAGAAAGTTCAGGAAGTGCGACAGGCACAGCCTGCGGAGGCCACTGCGTGAAGAATCGGGTTTTGGCCGACGACTGGCAACCGACGATCAACCGCTTATGAACATCGGCCTTTTTGGCGGCACTTTCGATCCCATTCACAAGGGCCATCTCGCGCTAGCGCACGCTGCCAGCACCCGCTGTCAACTGGGGAGAATCTATTTTGTTCCTACGAATATTCCCCCGCACAGAACTACGCAGCCAGCGGCTTCTTTCTTTCACCGGTTTGCCATGACCGCGCTAGCCACTCAAGATGAGAAAGGTTTCGTGCCGTCGCTACTCGAAGCTCCTGGGGAATTTGTATTGCATGATAAAAAGAGCGTTAAGGGAAGCGTTGCCTCCGCGCCGAACTACAGTATTGACACCATTCGCAAGCTGAAGCCGACACTCAAGAAAGCCGACCGCCTCTTCTTTCTCATCGGAATCGATGCCTTTAAGGACATAGCTAAGTGGCGAGAGGCTGAGGCTCTGTTTGGTGAATGCGATTTCATTGTTGCCAGCCGTCCGGGATTTTCTCTTGCCGATGTTGCCAGTTCGCTTCCTGACAAATTGCGACCTCGCTCTGAGGTCACCAAGCCATTTGCCAAGCAGCCCGCTACCGGTGATCTTGTGTTGGCGGGAGTGACTCTGCACCTGGTGAACGAAGTAAATCAAAACATTTCGTCCACAACGATCCGCGCTGCCGTCCGGGCAAAACGTCTTATCAAGAAATTTGTGCCAGAATCTGTAGAGGAATACATTAAGAAAGAGGGATTGTATGGTGGATAGCCAGCCAATCGCTTGTTAACCCGCCAGCCGCATGAAGAGAACCGACCAGAAGAAGCAAATCTCCGAAGCCCTCGCCGCCTGCCAGGAAAAGAAAGCCGAAGAAATCAGCTTGCTCGAAATGGACGCGGCTTCGGGTGCATTTACGGATTATTTTCTGATTTGCAGCGGAACAAATCCGCGGCAGATTCAGGCTATATCGGACGAAGTGGAATTACGGCTGAAGCGCGGGGGAGTGTATCCGAACAATATTGAAGGATACAAACAGGCCGAATGGGTGCTGATCGACTACGTGGATTTTGTAGTTCACATTTTTTCTGAGGCGGCGCGCAGGTACTACGACCTCGAGCGGCTCTGGAAGTCCGCGAAAAAGCTCGAGTTGTCAGAGTTCCTGAAGACCAGGCGGCGTGCTCCCTCGCGAACTGTCGTAAGAAAGCGAGCGTAGAGCTTCTAGTCATGAAGCTCACCATCGCATGGATTGGCAAAACAAAGAATCCGGCGATCCAATCTCTCACCGACGAATATGTCAAACGCCTCAAGCAATTCGCCGAGGTCGAGGGTATTTTTTTAAAAGATGAAGCTGCGCTGCTAAAGCATTGCGGACGCAGTGCCCGCCAGTATCTGGTCTTGCTGGATTTGCGAGGCAAGCAGCTCTCGTCAGAAGATCTGGGCTCATGGCTTCGCACCTGCCACGAGCGGAATCCGCAGCCACTCTTCTTCGCAATCGGCCCGGCAGACGGCTTTTCGCAGAACGCCCGAAATCATGCGGATTTTATCCTTTCTCTGGGGAAAATGACCATCGCTCATGAACTTGCACGCGTAGTGCTACTGGAGCAACTGTATCGTGCGTTCACTATTCTCAGGGGGCATCCTTATCATCTCGGCCATTGAGTGTCCTCAGCTGACACCTGCACTCTTCGTGACGTGATGATGCTGACTAGCGTAGTCTTCTGAGCTATTTTTGATCTGGGCTGATGGGCTCAGCGCCAGTTTGACTTAGCATCCAGCCGATAATCGAACCTGCTGCAGCGAGGCCCGCGCCTTTCGCCCAGGGTGAAGCCAAGATGGGCTCTTTCATAGGGGTTGGGGCACCCTGGTCTTGTGCTACCATTCCGCAGTTCTGTGCGTCAGCGCGGGTGAGATCGTGTCCTTCGCGAATTACAGTCGGGACCTGCGCTCCACACTTGATTTCAACATCATTCTTGATCGCGGAGATGTGGATTAAGCCGCTTGACCGGGCAACTTCAAATTGTGTCCAATCGGAGGAAGTCGGTGTGATCTGGAAATCACGAGCAAAAACACTTATCGACTTGCGCGTGCCCACAGATACGCTTCCACGGTCGAGTGCCATGCCGCCTTCTTTGACTCTGACGATTGCATTCGATTGAATCATTACTGTCGAGCCATCCAAATCAACATGCGCCCCGCTCACGTCTTTGGTTTCGACTACATCTCCTGACGAAACAGGCATGGAATTGCCAAGCAGCGATCCATCCAGATACACCGATCCCGTGCCATATATAACGCCGCTGGGCATATCGGCCCCGAATATGGTCAGCGGGATCAATACGACCAGAAACCACACAATTAGCGCCCGCATATAAATCTCCGCGTAGTTGCAATCAGCCACTTAGGTCAATGTTAGTGGGTGTCGTGGGGGTGCTCAACCGGCATTCGAAACGTGTATCCAGTCAGTAAGCACTCGGTTGAGCCCGTTTTTTACCAATGCGGACAAGCGTTATTCGCGAGAGATCGTAAATAATTCTTAGGAGCTAAGATAACGAAAGTGGACGCAATCAATCAGTCCAATCGATTTGAGTGGTGACCAGGCGGAGAGTAAAGCGTAGATCTGCTCCCGAAGATCGCTATGCAATTACCAGTTCGCCGTCCTGGGCCTTTTCGAGAAGCAACGATTGATTAAGAGCGGAAATCGCACACTCAGCCTGTTCGTTCGATGGCGGACGAGTCGTGACGCGCTGCAACCATAGTCCCGGCGCCGTCATGATCGCGAACAGCGATTTCTGGTGTTTCGCTGCGAACCGAATAATCTCGTAAGAAATTCCCGTGATCACCGGCAGCAAGGCAATACGAAGCGCGAGCCGCCCCCAGAAACTGGTAATCGGGAAGATCATATAAACGAAGATAGAGATGATCATCACCGTCATCAGAAAGCTGGTGCCGCAGCGGGGATGGAACGTGGGATATTTCTGTACTTCGCGCGTCGAGAGGGGATCGCCGTTTTCAAAAGCAAAAACCGTTTTGTGCTCAGCACCGTGATACTGATACACGCGACGAATGTCGCGCAAGAGCGATGTTCCCCAAATGAAGACCAGGAAGAGAGCCAGCCGGATCAGGCCGTCTATCAGGTTGAATGAAATCTGCCCGTTCAGCGACGGATGTGCTTTTTTGAGTTCCGTCGTGGCCAGCAGTGGCAGGTACTTGTACATGAAGATAAAGAATCCGACCGAGATGAGAATGTTGACCACCGCGATCCAGCCGCTGATTTCGAACTTTTTCTCGGGTACTTTTCCTGATCCGTCCTTCTGAAGCTCATCCAATTGCATATTGGCGGAAAACTTTAGCGCGCGGAAACCCAGAGTCATGGCATGGCCGAGCGTTATGACGCCGCGAACGACAGGCCAGCCCATCCATTTATGCTTTTCTGAAAGCCGCTCTAGCGGTTCGCTGTGCGTAGAAAGTTCGCCGGATGGTTTGCGGCAGGTAATGGCCCAGGCGTGGGGTGTGCGCATCATGACACCTTCAAGCACGGCCTGGCCGCCGACCAGAGTCTCTTCGCCCCCTTCGAGAGCTGGAAGGAGCTGGATGGCAACCAGAAAACGCCACAATGTCCTGAAAAACTGCATATAGATTGGATGTCTGCTGAAGCAGAAATGTTCCAGGCATAGGGTACCACGCAGGAGCTACTAGCTTCTAGCCGCCTTCTTGCGAGCCCCTGGTATAGACCCTGGCTCTGAAAAGTCAAACTTTTCCACCTGTTCGCAAAACTGCGCGACAAGGGTGGCGGCACTGGGGCACCATCGAGTTAAGTATTCTTAGTTTTGAATGATCAAGTTTGCCCAAACTGCTGACCGGATCGGGGCCACGACCAAGAAGCTCGAAAAGACGCGGCTGCTGGCTGAATACTTCGCAACTATTCCGCGCGAGGAAGCGGCGGCCGCGGCTGCATTTTTCTCTGGCCGGCCGTTTCCTGTGTGGGAAGAAACCACACTGCAGGTTGGGGGCAGGCTGCTCTGGAATATCGTCGAAGAGCTGTCGGGTAAGGATGGCCAGGCATTGACCGCTGCGTATCGCAAACACGGCGACCTGGGAGAGGTGGCTGAAGCGGTGCTGCCTGATGACCATGACCCGCGCAGCGGCGAACGCTCTCGTCCGCCCACCTCAGTTCAGCAACTCTTTCGCGAGATTGCTGCAGCACGCGGCCCCGCAGCAAAGGGAACTCTCGTTCGCAAGCTGCTTGGCGAGGTTAATCCACTCGTAGCTAAGTACATCGTCAAAATCATGACCGGTGATTTGCGGATCGGTTTGAAAGAAAGTCTGGTTGAAGAGGCGGTCGCAAAAGCATTCAGCGCAACCCTTCCACAGATACAAAGGGCAAACATGCTGCTGGGCGACATCGGTGAGACCCTACGGCTCGCGGCGGAGGACCGGCTCGATGAAGCAAAGATGCGGCTGTTTCATCCCATTGGCTTCATGCTGGCCAGTCCCGCAGAATCTGCCGAAGATG
>DATBIE010000197.1:0-24987 GCA_036557105.1 Terriglobales bacterium | reverse complement strand
GAGATCGCGAACGACCAGCATCCCGATCATCACGTACAGGCGGGTGAGTTGTTCATTGCTTCCGTTTACAACGCCATCAAGCAGAACGCCGCGTTGTGGGCGAGCACGGCGCTGCTGGTGACCTATGACGAACATGGCGGGATTTACGATCACGTACAGCCCCCCGCGTGCACTCCCGATCAGTTCACAGCGTCGGCGAACGCTACGGGCACAGGCGCTGAGTTTAAGTTCGATCGGCTGGGTGTCCGCGTGCCTTCGGTGCTGATCTCGCCCTGGATTCCGAAGGGAACGGTGGTGAATCGTGTGTTCGATCACGCGTCGATTCCAGCCACGGTCACAAAATTTTTCTTGGGAGACTACTCGCCTCGCTCTCCACGCGAAACTAGTGCTGACGTTTTCGTCGAACCAAAATCCGAACCAATTGATTCCGGGCGCAATCTGCTTTCGTTGACGAATATGCGAACAGATTGCCCGGACTTCGACGTGTAGTAGTGACGAGGAGTAAACGAGATATGGCAATCATTCATGTACCGAGACCCCCGAAGCTGGCCATAAATCCACAGCGCACCGCGTCTTCGTTGCTGAAAACGCAAATTGAACATTTGCAGCAAGCGGAACTGAGGTTGCCGTTGAAGTACCAGACTGGTACTTACGTCAATGCGATTAAGACCGAGGGCGAGGCGGCTGATTACATCGGCGCGGTGACCAAGGCGATTCACGACGCCCACGTGGAAGCGGCCAGGAACCGCGCCAAAGTGTCTCGTAGACGCGGACGAATCTTGCAGATCGCCGCAGCCGCAGCACCGAAATCTGCGCGGAAGAGACAGAGCACCGCAAAACGGAAGAAAAAGACCCGCATTAAACCAAAATCACGCCGGAAGAAATGAGAATGAGCCTCGGGAAAATACAACTTCGCTGGAGTGTGCTCGCAATCTTTCTCTTTACGTTTGCCCATGCCTTCGCTCAGGAAAGCAATTTGCAGGCAGACTTCCGGCGCGAAGGCGAACACCTCAAAGATGCGTGTGACACTTTCGGCCTGAAGCTGCTTAGCGGTTGCGCGTACACATTGTTCACCGACCATCCTCTGCACATTGCCGCCGGCAGCATGCCGCCGCAGAACGGCTTTGGGCTTGGCGGAGCGTTCGTGAAATCCAGGAACACTCCGAATTGGCGATTGAGCTGGGACGTGGATGCCGTCGGTGCGACGAGCGGCGCTTGGCGAGCAGGCGGCTATATGAAGCTCGTGCATACTCCCGCGGTGGTGATCAAACCCATTGTGCCTATTCCTGGGGCCAGCGGATCACCGCCAAAAAAACCGAAGAAGCCCACGCTGACGGTGCATCCCTACACCGTTTTCAATCTTTACGCGCAGAGCATTTCGCTCAATAAGCTGAACTTTTTTGGCTTGGGGAATGACACGACAACCGCCGGCGCCTCTGTCTTTGGGATGAGCGAGACGATTGTCGGAGGAAACGTGACTAAACCTGTTTTCGAGCTGCCGGCCATTCGCAAGCTCAATTTGTCACTTTTGGGCGAACTTAATGGCCGATTTGTAAGCATCCGGGGTTCGCACGGACAATCTCTTCCGTCGATCGAGAGCCTTTATATAAATGCGACCGCACCGGGATTGACTAACCAACCGGGATTCCTGCAGTTCGGAGAAGGAGTTCGCATCAACCCTGTGATCGGGGATTATCTTGAGCTGAGTTACACAGGTAAGTTTCAGCAGTTCGTTGCACCTTCAAATTCGAGCAATTCCTTTTTGAGATGGACTGCCGACCTGGATCATACGTTTTATTTGTACGGTTACACGGAATCGGCTCCAGCAAAGGCCGAAGCCAAGGGGCCGGACGACTGCGCTCAGAGTGGAGCGGACTGCCCGCAGATTTCGCGTTCCAGAAATTTGAATGGCTCGGTTGGTGTACGACTGCTGTTATCAGAGTCAATTACTGCGGCCACGAGTGCCGTGCCATTTTACTTCCAGCCAACGCTTGGAGGCTCGGACATAAATGGCGAGTTGGCGCTAGGCAGCTATCAGGACTATCGGTTCCGGGCGCCCAATCTTCTCCTTCTGCAAGAGAGCTTCGAGCACTCGATCTGGGGGCCGTTTGGCGTCAAGCTGATGGCTGACCAGGGACGTGTGGCGCTTGCACGCAGCGATCTCGGCTTTAGTCATCTTCGACACAGCTACGCCGGCGGGCTTACTTTGCGAGCCGGAGCTTTCCCCATGGTTTCCCTGATGTTTGCTTGGGGCGGCCCGGAAGGCCATCACAACATCTTCAACATGAATACTTCGCTGTTGGGCAGCTCGGCGCGCCCATCGTTGGATTGAGATCTCTGCTGGAAATTAATTCTTCACTCGCCCGAGGGGCGGGGCAGTGGTTTGCCAGCTGGGATGGGTACTCCGAAGTTTGGTGTGCCGTCAGGGTTCCAGGTGAATGGCTGGGCGCGAGGGGAGCGGTGGCTTCCGCATCCCTGGCCTGGCTTGGAGTTGGCGTGGTAGAGAATCCAATCCTCTTTGCCGTCCGCCGATTTGAAGAACGAGTTGTGGCCGGTAGCGTAAACGCCGTTTTCTGGAGATTGCTGAAACACGGGCTCTGATGACTTCTTCCAAACTGCGGGATCGAGCAGGTCCGCGCCGGAATCAGCCGTCAACATTCCAAGCGCATAGTTGTCCGTCCAGCAAGCGCTGGCGGAATAGACGAGGAAAACTTTTCCATCATGCTTGAGGACTTCAGGCCCTTCGTTCACATCTATGTGGGGCGGATTTCCTTCTTTCAGCTGAGGTGGAATGTCGCCCACTTTTTCCCAGGGGTAGTCCGGAGTAGAGATGCGTGCGCGCTGGCCTCCGACCGTCCACGGATTTTGCAGGCGTGCGATGTAAATGCTTTGCGTGCCGTTTACGTCGCCTTCCCAGCCTGACCAGATAAAATACAACCGACCCTGGTCCTCGAACACCGAGCCGTCAATTGCCCACTTGTCGGTGGGATCGGCGAGCTTGCCTTTAAGACTCCAATTGCCTTCAAACGGATCGGCAGAGGCATTTTCGATCACCCAGATTCGGTGTGTCTGGTTCGTCTTGGCATCGGCAGCGAAATAGATGTACCACTTACCACTAAGAAAATGTATTTCGGGCGCCCAGATTTCATGCGAGTATGGGCCGCTTTCAGGCGGAGTCCAGACGACTTTCTTCGGCGCGGACTTCAGGTCGGCCATGTTGTGAGTCTTCCATAATGTGAGATTCATGCCCGTGGTGTTCATGTAGTAATACGTGCCCTCGTGAAATTCGACCCACGGGTCGGGGCCGGTTGGCAGCAGGGGATTCGTAAAAGTCGATTGACCAGACGCGAACGGCGCAATGGTAAGCGTCGTCAGCAGGAGAAGGCATGCAGGCAGGTTCATTTATTAGTTCTCGGCAGAGTTATCGTCCGACTGCTCCCGGGATTCGATTCCGGCAGTTGCCAGCAAACGCCGCAGCGCACGTTCGCCCGCGGCGCCACGCTGTTCCCCGGAAATATCGCCATTGCGGTCAATCACTACATAAATCGGATATACGTTCGCCTGGTACATGGCAGCTAGATTCGTGTCTTCCGTGAGCACTACGCGGCAGGAACGCGGATGCTGCTCGAGATACTTCTTTACCGTCTTCTTTGATTCAGCAACATCAATGGCCAAAACAATGAGCCCCTTGTCGGCGAATTCTTTGTTGACCTCCTCCACTAGCGGCTCTTCGTCGTGGCAGTACTGGCACCAGGTAGTCCAGAACTCGAGCAGGACGACTTTGCCTTTGACTGAGTCGTTATTGAAAGTTTCGCCCGAAGTCGTCTTTGCATGAAAGCCAGGAGCTGGCTTTCCATCATCATCGCCGGCGAACGTGCTTGTTGCGAGCAAGAGGAAAATCAAGGTCGCGATGGCAGAGTGAGATCGCACGGCGCGGAATGATAGCACATAAAAAAGGGACCGGGAACGAGCGTCTTTCTAGTGCTGATTTGGGCAGCTCACAGTGGGTGTTGCAGGTTTGTGCCGTTTGTTTCAGGTTTTGTCCGATATCGCATGGAATATTCGTGAAGATTCCGTAGATTTGTCCTCGCTATGTACTTGGCGTGTCGATGGTCATCCGAGTAATGGCACCTTTGTACTGAGAGATGTACCAATGCATTGTTGCTGTCGCTCAAACGGCGCGCCAGAATGGGATTTCGGCGGAGTCAACAAGCTTCATATAGAGCGCTGCAGCCGGGCTTTAGACTGATTGGCGATCTGCGGCAGTTTAAAACTCTACTGCTCCAACTGATAAGTATTAATCGAAAGCAAAACCAAATACGGAGAAAAGCCTTGGGAAACTCTCTTGTACCCCCCATTCCCACCAGGAAGTTTGCAGCACGAGCCGCGCTTGTGGATTTGCACGAAAACACCAGGACCGTCCTCTCGGAATGTTTTCGTCAATTTGGAATTGAAAGTGTTCCCGTGAGCGGCGAGAAAGCTGACCGTTTGTCCAAAGAGAAATTCGAAGCATGTGTTGTGCAAGTGGGCAGCAAAGCCGTACCGGTCCTGGAGTCGGCACGCAATTCCCGCTCAAATGGGCGCATGGTTATCTACGGTCTGGGCGGCACGGCGAGAGAGGCGTTGAACCTGTCGCAATACGGCATCAACGCGGTATTCGACGAGCCACTTGAGCGGTCTGCCGCAATGAAACTGGTCCGCTCCACGCAGATGCTGGTGATGCACGAGTTGCGGCGTTATGCACGCATCCCCGTAATCACGCAGGTTTCATTAGTTGCTTCCAATCATCGGCAACTCGAAGCAAGCAGCGTAGAAATCAGCAGCGGCGGTATGTCATTGAGATCTTCGCATGAACTATCGAAAGGCTTGCCGGTGGAAGTTTCTTTTGCGCTTTTAACTCTGCCCCGTGTTTGGGTACGCGGGACCGTGAGCTGGGTAAAATCGTCGGGTAAGTTGTTTGGTGTTCGCTTTGATACGACAGACGACCGACGCAAAAGAATCAAAGATTGGGTCGATTCGTATCTGGGAGCCTGAGAATACACACATCTTCCCGCGCTAGCGAATTCTGTCTAAGTCGATCGCCGGCCACTCGCGAGAGTTGAACCGCCCGCCCTGATCTAACCGTTGAGCTACCGCTTTGGATACTTTTCTTCGCCTCGTACCTTCTACTCTGATGATAAAGGTTTCTCCGTATTGTCCGTTTTGCAGGAGGTCGTTAGGCTCATGATTGAAAGAAAAAAACAGGAGGAGCCATGAATTGGGACCAGGTACAAGGAAAATGGAAACAGATGACGGGTGAAGCGAAATCGCGCTGGGGCAAGTTGACGGATGATGATTTGCAACTTGCCGGCGGCGAGCGTGACAAGCTTGTGGGTAGAATCCAGGAAAGGTACGGCATTGCGAAGGAGCAAGCGCAGCGCGAGGTCGACGAGTGGAATGAATCACTCGGACACGAGAACGAATACCAAAGGGAACGCAAAGCAAGTTAGCTCGTCTGGAATTCCGGCCCCACCTTTCGAAATCGCGCGAGAGGTGGGGCGATCAGCAAAACCCTCAAGCCACTCGTTTGTTATCGGAATGGCTCGTAAGCGGTTGCTCTTCGAAAGTCAGGGGAATAATGGCACGAACGCGAGTGCCGTCATTGTCTGACGCCACTTCAAAGATCCCTCCCAATTCGTGAATGCGTTCGCGCATTCCCGCCAGCCCCACGCCCAATTTGCTGCCGTTCTGCTCAATTTCCTGAATGATTTCGCGCGGCATACCTTGGCCGTGGTCTCGAATTTCGATTGTCACTTGCTCGGCGTCAGCTTCTACGTCGATCTCGGCAGACGTCGCGCGTGAGTGGCGATGGACGTTGGTAAGGCTTTCCTGCAGCACGCGAAATAGAGCGATCTCGACGGCTTCCGGCAGGCGTGGGAGATCGGATGGCAAATCTAGAGAAACCGGAATTCCGCTGCGTTGAGAAAACCCGGCTACAAACCAACTCGCAGCGGAGGCGAAGCCAGCTTCATCGAGCAGCGGCGGATGCAGCAGGTGAGAAAGTGTGCGTGTTTCAGAGATCGCCTTGTCCAGAATGTCTGCGCATTCCGTGAGCAAGGGATCAAGTTCTGGTGATCGTACACTCAACATATCGATCGCGATTTTCATTCCCGCCAAATACTGCCCCAAACTGTCGTGCAATTCACGGGCTATTCTTCTGCGTTCCTGGTCCTGAATCCCAAGGAGCCGGCCGCTCAGTTTTCGCAAAGCCTCTTCCGCGTGGCGGCGCGCTGTGACATCGAGGACTGTTAAACCTACTTGTGAGACCGTGCCCTTCTCTCGAATAGGAAAGCAATTTACCAGCCAATACTGAGTAGCGTTGCTGTGGCCGGGCAATTCCACCGTGAACTCGCGGTCCAGGACCGGGTTGCCGGTTTCGAGCACATGTTGCAGTGCACCTTCGGGCCGGCTGCTTGGCTCGCCGAAAACTTCGGAGAGTGACATGCCGAGGAGTTCTTCAGGCTCACGTCCAGTCATTCGCGGGAATTCGTTGTTTACACGAGTGAAGCGCAAATGCGAATCAACAATTCCGAAGCCGACCGTAGACGCAGAAAAAAATGCATTTACGATCTCCTGATTTTGCAGCGCTGCGGATAGAGTCTGGCGATGCCGGGTAAATTCGTAGCTGAGCAGGAACATCTCCGCTAGTAGGAGCATCAGGGCGATGATGAAGGACGCAAGTATCAGATTTAGGGTATGCCGATAATTACTATGAGAAACAATCTGCTGCTCGGAGAGCAGATGATCTTCTTCACTCCGCATTTTCTGCAGCCTGGATTGAAGACGGGAAGAAAGTGTAGCCTCGTCCCGGGTGATCTGAGCTTCACGGTTACTGGCAGCTCCCTGTCCTGAGCGAAGACCAACCGAAGTCGTCAACTTCAGCTCCGCCTCAATGTCAGCTTCCAGTTGACTTAGTTCCTGTTTGTTGTCGGTCCCGCTGGATGTAAGCACACGAAGGCGGTCCATGTCGCCGGGCAGCTTGGAGGCAGCAATCCGGTAGTTGCTGAGGAAACTGGCATCTCCCGTAATGACAAATCCGCGGCGCGAGTTCGTGAGCTGAGTCAGTCTCGAACTCAGGTCTTCCAGAACCGTCTGTACTTCGCGAGTTTTGTCGATAAGCGTCTCACTCTGGAATAGCGCGTGAGTAGCTCGAAGTAAAAAGATGCTACTTCCAATAAGCAGCACCACCGCTAGGCCGAACGCTGTCCATGCAATGCCGCGAAGCGAGAATTTCATTCAGCCACTTGGATGTTTCAAATGAGTCTTCCTCTAGCATGCCTTGCAATTTACGCGATTGGAAAAACGCGTGGACGCTCAACCGGTAACGACGACGCTCAGGTCTGTACTGTAAAATGGCCAGTATGAGCAGCTCGCCACAGTTGGTACAGATTGAGCTTCGGCCGGCAATCAGGCAGCCGAAACCCTCATGGCTGCGGGCAAAAGCCCCCGTGGGCGACAACTTTCATCAATTGAAAAAGCTGGCGCGCGGGCTGGGATTGCACACGGTGTGCGAATCGGCGCAATGTCCGAACATCGGAGAATGCTGGAACCATCGGACGGCGACATTTATGTTGCTGGGTGACATTTGTACTCGGCGTTGCGGGTTCTGTGCCGTGCCAAAGGGACGTCCACAGCCGCTCGATTGGGACGAGCCGCGGCGAGTTGCAGAGGCAGTGGCTACCCTCGGGCTGAAACATGCAGTCATAACGAGCGTCAATCGCGACGACGATAATCTCGGCGGCGCAAAGATTTTCGGAGAAACGATTCGTGAAGTCCGCCGGGTTGCACCCGGTTGCCGCCTGGAAGTTCTGATTCCTGACTTTCAGGGAATCGACGAGGCTCTCCAAATTGTGCTGGACGCAAAACCTGATGTGCTCAATCACAACACAGAATCCGTTCCCAGACTTTATCGTGCCGTACGTTCCGGCGCCCGATATGAACGCACACTCCGATTGCTTGCAAACGCTAAGAAATTCTCGCCGGGAATTGTGACGAAATCCGGTGTTATGGTTGGGCTGGGCGAGAGCATGACGGAACTAGTCGATGTCTTTCGTGACCTTGCCGAACGGCGCGTTGACATTCTTACCGTTGGGCAATATCTGCGTCCTTCGCGCGACCATTTGCCCATTGCGCGGTTTTACACTCCTGAGGAATTTCAGTATTTGAAAGAAGAAGCACTGCACTTGGGCTTCCGCCACGTGGAATCGGGCCCTTTGGTGCGATCAAGCTATCATGCCCACGAACAGGCCGACGCAACCTGCAGTTGACGTCGCTACCGAATCCAGAGCCGTCGTGTTCCGTTTAAGAATCGTTTTAGCAGACGGGAAGCCCTGACAAGGTGATACAGCCCAGAGAAGCGGTCTGAGATCTGTACTATCTTCCACTCTTCTATGCTGGGAGTTGTCGCCAGCCTTGTGACGAAGCGGACGCGATCACTCCACCTCTCGCGAATTCGAATCTGCCTTCGGAAATAGCCGATGGAGTCGGTATCAGGCTCATGATCTTTCTGTAGGTTCTCGATGATTTGCACCACCAGAGCGCCGACTCCGGAAAGCATCGTATCAGCCTTTATTGGAGTAGGTGATTTAGGAGAAGCGAGGACATGCGCCGTAGCCACCGAGGCTTGCACAATTTTCAGTATCCCCAGCTTTCGTGCCTCTGGCAGTATCCAATTCCAATCGAGTTCGAACTGCGACAGGGTGAAGATGTCGCGCAACATACCGAGCTGGGCCCACTCATGTTTAGCGGCGTGAACACACAGTGCCAGCAGCAAATCTTCGTTTCCTAAGGTACGGACCGTCGAATTGTCGAGCTTTACAAGGCGGGAACGATCGAACAACGCTGCGATATCAAAGCGGATTGAAAAGAAACGCGGAACCATTCGCCAGTGAAGCTCAAGCGGAGCCGGATCTGAATTGCGGCAGAACGCATATTCATATCCAGATCGGATGTAGGAAGTTTCCTGGCGACCAGAGAGCCGTATTCGCGGCTCGTACCCAAGTTGAACCAGTGCCATAACTGACCGCTCGACGTGCTGCGGCCTGACCAACAGATCGAGATCGCCGAATTGGCGCAACGCAGGATTTCCATATAAGAGCTGACCAAGTACCGGTCCCTTATGCGCAAGGAACTCAATTCCGTGCTGCTCGAAATGGTGAGCGATTCGCGCAAGTTCTGCCGTGAGTTGCAGAGCGCGCCATGCATGGTTCATCGCGCGGAGTCGGATCGGATTGGTCGACGTCCGGCATGAGGGGATGGCCACGTTGAGCGCTGGGACAACCCGGTGGTGTTCGGCGGACGCAAGAAGACGCGTTGCTTCACGCGCCGAAACGGCAGGGGCCGCCAGCGCAGAATTTGCACTAGGAAAGCAGCAAGCGGTAAGGATTCTGAAGGCGCTCTCGAAGGGGCACGCTGATTCAGTTGGGAAACCGAGGTGCAATGCTGTAGCCGCCAACCGGACCGCTCCTGTGACTAAGTATGTCCCTGCCTGAATTCTGTTTCTGAAAAGTGCGTCTTATGTTCATAAAATCTTCTAATAACTTGACGCGTGGCAGAAGTGTCAGAGAGTGAACCTGCTGTTTAAGCAATGACCAGCATCGCATTCGAGTCCGTGAGCAAGGTTTTCCGGCGAAGTAAATTTATGCGCTTCGCAAGCCAAACCGAGACTCATGCCTTGAAAGAAATTTCAATGAGTGTGGCGGCTGGGCAAGTGCTCGGACTTCTCGGCCCAAATGGAAGCGGCAAGAGCACAATGCTCAAGCTGATTTCCACGGTACTTCTGCCGGACCGGGGCCGCGTTTTAGTAGACGATTATGACACCCGGACACAAGGTCAGGCGGTTCGCAGGACTGTGGGCTTTGCTATCGCAACCGAAAGGTCATTTTTCCCGAGATTGACGGTACGAGAGAACCTGGAATTCTTTGCCGCTCTCGAAGATATTCCGCGACGTGAAATTCCGCACCGCGCTACCGATGTGCTTCTGCGCGTCAACCTGATCGATGAGGCGCACAAACAAACGATGAAGCTCTCATCAGGGATGCAGCAGCGATTAGGTATTGCCAGGGCCCTCATTAAAAGTCCTTCGATTCTGCTGCTCGATGAGCCATCGCGAAGCTTGGATGCTGCAGCTTGCGAAGAGATGTGGACCTGGATTCGTGATTTGTCCGAAGATGGCACAACCGTTCTCCTCGCCAGTCATAACTTCGAAGAGGTAAGCGCTGTTTGTGACCGGGCCGCCCTTCTTTGCGCAGGGGAACTGCTGGATTGTATGAACATCCGCTCCGTGCCTGGCGAGGAGTTACGAAATATCTACTTTGAAATGACGAAGGGACAACGCAAGACACATCTTGCAATTGAAGTGCCCGCGTGATGTTCGGAAAAATCATTGCAGTATTAAAGAAGGACGCAATTAACGCATTGCGCTATCGCAACGGAATTGCCTTCACTGTAGTTGCTGAAGGTGCACAGTTCACGACTTTCTACTATCTGGCACGCGCAGTTGGGCCGCAATTCCGGCCGGAAGGAATGCCGTATTTTTTGTTTCTCCTGATAGGAACGGGCTTCTATACATTTCTTCTCGCCGGAATCCACAGCTTCTTCAGGACAATTCAGGAATCGCAGCAAACAGGAACGCTTGAAGCTCTATTGACTACCACGACATCGGCGCCAGTTCTGGTTGGCTTGAATGCCATGTCAGCATTTGCTGCGGGCTTTGTACATCTTCTCATTTATGTCGGCGTGGGACTCTATTTCTTTGCTCCCATACAGCATGTCGCGGCCCCCGGATGCATCCTGATTTTTGTCCTTTCTGTTTTCATCACGTTTGCAATCGGTTTGTATGCTGCAGGTTTACAGATTTCTATTTGCAAGGGAGCTGCTGTGCTGTGGTTGTTGGGATCGGGAGCATGGCTGCTTTCGGGGACGTTGTTTCCCGTCAGCGCACTGCCGCGAGCTGTGCGATTTATATCCTTTTGTATTCCGTTTACGCATTCGCTTTATGGAATGAGGCTAGCTCTGATTGGGGGGAATGCTCCCGAGCTTACCCGTGAAATTGTGATCCTGGCGGCTTTCACATTGGCAATGGTTCCAACCAGCCTCTGGTTCTTTTCTTGGACGGTAAAACAGGCTCGGCAGAACGGCACGCTCTCTTTCTATTGAGAATTGCGGGTATCTCACGACCGACGTCTATCACCGTTGGTTATCACCTGATGGTCAAAATATGCAGCCGTTACTTCGGTTTCAGATTGCCCAAAAACGCTAGCCAGAACTGGATTAGAGTGCGATTAGAATTCAAATCACTCTATGAATTTCAGTGCCAGCCATCAGCCGCAGCGGCGACTTGGTACGCGAGTACGAGCGCAAATTCCGCTTCGGATTACGAGTCTCGATCCCGCTACCAGCTTTGCCGAGACCTGTCACACGACATTGGTGAATCCGAGCGGCTGCGGAATACGTTGCTCGCGAAAACTAAGCGCTGGCATGCAGCTTCGCGTAGATGAACTACCTGGAAGGGGATCTACCCTCGCGAGAGTAGCTTGCGCACGGCCCATGGGCGAAGGCAGCAAATACTGGATTGTCGGTCTCGCCTTAGAGTCACCCGGAAACTTGTGGTGTATTGCCCCCACGCCGTCCGATTGGGGAAGCTATGCATCGGCACCGAAGTTTTTTCCCGTTTCCGTAAAAACCTTTGATACATTGCTCGTTGCGTTCAACTCTGAATACCGTAAAGCATAGTTTCAACTCCCGTTCCCGCCCTGGCCTGAGCAACCCCGAGAACCTCAATCAAATCAAAGCGTGAGGAAACAAGCGCAAACATGCGAAATGCTTACCCTTGCGTGAACGAAACGCTGCTAGGCGTTTCCAGCGTGGTCTTGATTTTTCTGCTTTGCTCCTCTGCTTTCGCTGCGCTGGGAGAAGACGTTTCCACGATCCAGAGTGACGGTGCCCGCATGAAAGCTGCCGTCCGTGTTGTGCCGGGAATGTCCTACTCAGTCCACGAAATGCGCGCGTCAAGCGGTATTGCCGTAAGAGAATTTGTTTCTCCCGCGGGCAGGGTGTTTGGTGTGGCTTGGCAGGGACCGTATCTCCCAGACCTGCGGCAGTTGTTAGGGGAACACTTCGATGACTACGTCCAGGCTGCAGAGAACCCGGCTCGGGTTCGATCGCGCATGATGCATCTCGAAACCGGCGATATGGTGTTTGAATCCGGCGGGCACATGAGGTTCTTCGTTGGGCGCGCTTATCTTCGCAGCGAGCTGCCGGATGGGATCAGCGCCGATGATGTCCGTTAAACGTTGCGCGCTGGCGGCAGCCGCGATATGCGGCAGTCTAAGTGTGTTAGCCGGATGCGGTGGAGGATCAAGCTCCAGAAAATCCAGTACCCCACCTTCCAACACTGCTCCGCTCGTGGTGAACGCCGGCCCTACCGGAAATTACGCAAATGGACTGTTCACAACCGTCACGATCTGCACACCGGGAACGTCGACGTGTCAAGCAATCAGCGGCGTACTAGTGGACACAGGCTCGTTCGGGCTGCGTATTCTGTCCTCAGCTTTGACAGCGGCTCAGAACAATGGGTTGGAGGTAGAAACGGATACCGACGGCAAGTCGATTGTGGAGTGTGCGCAGTTTTCCGATGGCGTCACTTGGGGTCCAGTAGTGACGGCTGACGTAAAAATTGGCGGTGAGCAAGCCAGAGCAATCCCAGTGCAGATTATCGGGGATTCGCATTTTTCGAATGTGCCCTCGGGATGCTCGGATACCGGAGCGCCGGAGAATACCCTGCAGAAGTTGATGACGAACGGAATTTTGGGGATCGGAAACTTCGTCCAGGATTGCCCGGCATGCGGACCTGGAACGGTCGATAATCCCGGGTTGTACTACAGTTGCACCGGCTCCTCTTGCTCCGTGACGACGGTTGCACTGTCTCAGCAGGTCGCAAATCCGATTGCTTCCTTCACTACAGATAACAACGGCGTGGTGGTGGAATTACCTGCCGTCTCCTCGAGCAAAGCAACACTAAGGGGAGCTCTGGTTTTTGGAATCGGAACCCGCAGCAACAATGCCCTCGGCGACGCACAGGTCTTCACGATTGATCCGAGCACAGGAAATTTCAGCACGACATTTAAGGGCAAGACCTACTCGAACGCAAGTTTTCTCGACACCGGCTCAAATGGATTCTTCTTCCTGGATAGTAGCGCGACAGGTCTAGCCAGTTGTAAGCCTGCGAATGGATTTTATTGCCCATCTTCGCCAGTGATGCTGTCCGCGACCAACACTGGCACGAACAACGCAAAGAGTACGATCTCCTTCAATATCGACAATGCGACTTCGTTGTTTTCGGTAAGCGGGAATGCTGTATTCCCGACGTTGGGCGGACCACTGGACGGCCTGTTTGACTGGGGATTGCCATTCTTTTATGGGCGCAATGTCTATGTGGCAATTTTCGGCGCGACCACTCCCGGCGGAGTGGGACCCTATTGGGCCTACTAACTATTTTCCTGTTCCCGTCAATGCAACAAAATGTGGGCTCGCGGAGTCCGATCCCATAATACTTAGACTCCCAATTCTTGGGCCCGAAATCGCTGGTGTGAAGACCACTTGGATCGTGCACTGCGCGCCGGGCACAAGGGTTTGCGCACAATCATTTTTTTGCGCAAAGTCAATGCCGGAGGTCAGAATTTGAGTGAAAGAGATTGCGGAGTGAGTCGGATTCGTAAGAGTAATACTGCGCGGACCGCTGTCAGAATTCACGGCGTCCTCGCCGAAATCTATGCTCCTCGGAGAAATGTGCAGCCCGGCGGGAACGCTCTGCGGGAACAACATAACTGAAGGACAGAGCGTGCAAACGCATAGACAGAACACGTGCCAGGATCTCAAATATTTCTCCTCACTGGCGGTCGCTTTCCGAAAATGGCCGTACCGATACGAATGCAGGTCGCGCCCTCTTCGATTGCAACTTCGAAGTCGTGGGACATGCCCATCGAGAGAATTTCCATTTGAACCGTCGCACGATTTACTCTGTCCAGTTCCTCGAAAAGTTCGCGCATTTTCCGAAAGTGGGGCCGTGATGCTTCCGGGTCTTCATTGAATGGAGGGACGGTCATGAGACCCCGAAATCGCAAGAAGGGTAGCTGTGAGGCAGCGTTTAGCAACACCTCCAGTTCGGCAGATTCTGGAGCGAGTCCTGACTTGGCTGTCTCCCCGCCGATGTTTACCTCAATCAGCACAGAAAGCTTTTTACCTGATTCGGCGGCCACCACGTTCAGTTTTTGAGCCAGCCGCAGGGAATCAACTGAATCCACATGCTGGAATAGTTCTGCTGCTTTTGCTGCCTTGTTACTTTGCAGGTGGCCGATCATATGCCACTCGGCGTCGTGCAGTCCGCGCAATGCTTCCAACTTTTCGCTGAATTCCTGCACACGATTTTCTCCAAAAATGCGAAGGCCAGCGGCATATGCTTCACGGATACTCTCGGCTGGAACAATTTTTGTTACGCCCATGAGTGTGACGTCTTCTGGTCGCCGCCGGCTACGGCGAGCCGCAGTCTGCATTTGTTCCTGTATGCGAGCGATCTTTTCGGCGATGGGCATGGTGGAGCGCAGTTCGTAGTCAGTGTCCAGTAGTTTGCCTTGTGACCATTGCGCATTCATTTTACGCACGGCTGATAGATTAGAGTTCGAGATGCAATGAGCCATGATCGATCTTGAGGCCACGAACCGTTTGCGTCGCCGCGAAATCGGCAGGCACCTCAGAAGAGATGAAGTGCCAGCCTGCGGTACGATGTGAAATCGAGCATTAACTAGTAATGCCGCAGGTACAATCATTTGCATCTATAACGTGGGCAATTGAATCCATAGAGTTTGCTGCCGAGCGCCTGCCCAAATCTGGAATTCCTGAGCACGATGAATTCATCCTGGAAGAGATCGCCGTATGCAGGAGTGTTGGCCTTGGGTTGCGGGCTGCTGATGTTCACCGCTTCACGATCCGCCGAGTGCCAAATACAGGGCGGAGGTGGATTTGGTCAGACAGCGCCATCGGCACAGAGTTCCGATGATTCTGCATCCAGCGACGCATCTTATGGCCCGTCAAGTTCCGCCACTTCCGGTACGACCCAAAATCCATTTCTGAGCAGCGTTCCGGAAGGCAAGGCCAGCAATACTGTTCTTCAGCTTTCCTTCAAAGATGCCCTTGACCGTGCTTTGCGCAATAATCTCGCTCTTTTGCTGGCAAGTGATACAACAGTCGCCGCGCGTGGGGCGAAATGGCAAGAATTGAGCAAGCTGCTTCCCAACATCAGCGCTTCTGCGACCCAAGCCGCTCAACAGATTGACCTGGCAGCACTTGGGTTCAGGTTCAACTTTCCCGGTGTAACTCCTGTAATTGGCCCGATTGGGACTTTCGACGCGCGTGCCTACATGACAGCATCGGTTTTCGATTGGCACCAAATCCAACGCGAGCGCGGCGCCAGGGCTAACGAGTCCGCCGCACAATATGATTACAAGAGCGCTCGTGAACTGGTGGTGCTGGCGACGGGGAATGAATACCTGCTGGCAATCGCCGCTGATGCCCGAGTCGACGCAGTGCAGGCTCAACTTGAGACAGCGCAGGCCCTATACAACAAAGCTCGCGACCAGCAGACTGCAGGAGTCTCTCCCGCTATTGATACTTTGCGTGCCCAAGTCGAGTTACAAACACGACAACAGCAACTCATCGTCGCCCGCAATGGTGATGCGAAGCAGAAGCTCACGCTGGCGCGTACGATTGGTTTGCCCCCGGGCCAGGAATTCACGTTGACCGACCACGAACCTTATCAACCACTTGCTCCGCTTGATATCGATCAGGCATTGCAACGCGCTTACGCGTCGCGTTCGGATTATCAGGCTGCCGCCCAACGAGTGCTGGCAGCCGAACAGTTTCGTCGCGCGGCAACCGCCGAACACTACCCTACGCTGGGAATCACAGCCAACTACGGCGCCGCTGGCGTCAATGTAGGTACCTCGCACGGCGTATTTCTGGCGGGAGCGACTCTGAATATCCCAATTTTCGCCGGAGGGCGCTCAAGGGCTGATGCGCTGGAAGCCGAGTCTGTGCTACGGCAGAGGCATCAGGAACTTGCGAACCTGCGGGCACAAATCGATTATGACGTTCGGACGGCTCTGCTGGATTTGAATGCCGCATCTGAGCAGGTGCAAGTTGCAAAATCAGCGCTTGATCTCGCGAACCAAACGCTGGTTCAGGCCCGCGACCGTTTTACTGCCGGCGTGACAGATAACCTGGAGGTAATTGAAGCGCAGGAGGCAGTCGCTTCTGCCAACGAGAATTACATTTCAGCCCTTTACGGACATAATGTGGCTAAAGTTTCGCTGGCCCGCGCAATCGGGTTTGCAGAGCAAGGCGTTCGGCAGTATTTGGAAGGTAAAGGCAAGTGAATATGGCACAGCAAACGGAAACTCAGGAACATACGCCGCAGTCTGAGCAGCAAGCGCGTCAGCCAGCTCTCTCTGAACGCGATCTGAAATGGCGGGAGTTCCGATCTCGCAATCCGCGGTTTCGCATGTTTCTGATCATCGGTTTGGTCGTGCTCGTGGTGGCCGGCTTTTTCTTATGGCGCTACTTCAATAGCTACGAATCCACGGATGATGCACAAATCGATGGCCATCTCAATCCTGTGAGCGCTCGCGTGAGCGGCCACGTGCAAAAACTCTTCGTGGAAGACAATCAATATGTTCATGCCGGCCAGACTCTTCTGCAAATCGATCCGCGTGATTACCAGGTCCTGGTTGCAAAGGCCAAAGCGGACTATGACAACTCTGTAGCGGCGGCTAAGGTCGCGGGTGTGAATGTTCCGATTGCTGTAACCAGCACCACCGGCCAACTCACGTCAGCAGAAGCCGAGGTGGCTGCAGCCGAAGCGAATCTAATTACTGCACGCCAGAAAGCAGATGCCGCGAACGCCGAACTGGTCCAAGCGGATGCCAATAACGTGAAGGCACAAAACGATCTCGCACGTTACAAACAACTGATAGCGAAGCAGGAGATCTCACAACAACAATACGATCAAGCGTACGCCGCTGCTCAGGCTGGAGCTGCTTCGGTAGATGCTGCTCGGGCCGAGGTAGCTGCCGCCCAGCAACAGGTCAAAGCTGCTGAAAGCAAGGTGAGACAGGCAGAGGCTAATTTGCACTCCGCGCAAACTGGTCCTCAGCAGGTTGCCGCCACTCGCTCTCGCGCTCAATCGGCTGAGGCGCTGGTGGAGCAAAAGAAAGCAGAACTGGATGCTGCGCAGCTGAACCTGCAGTACTGCACGGTTGTAGCGCCGGTGAATGGTTTCGTCACCAACCGCACTGTAGAAGTCGGACAGAACGTCCAGCCCGGACAGGAATTGATGCGGATCATCAATCTCGATGACATTTGGGTAACTGCCAATTTCAAAGAAACGCAACTGCGCAGCATGCGCGTAGGCCAGGTGGCTACCATCCATGTGGACTCGACTGGCCAGGACTACAAAGGTCACGTGCAAAGCATTGCTGGCGCGAGCGGGGCGATCACCAGCCTGCTCCCGCCTGAAAATGCGACTGGGAACTTCGTGAAAGTAGTACAGCGTATTCCGGTAAAGATCACCTTCGATCCCGGCGAGACCAAGCAGCATGTCCTTCGACCGGGAATGTCGGTTGAACCGAAAGTGTGGTTGCGGTAGAGTTTGCTCGAGAATTGCTTTTTATGCGATCTGCTGAGCAGATCCGGTGAGGTCTACAGTGTACCGGGTCATTACCATTGAGCGGGAATACGGATGCGGAGCGGCTGAAATTGCCCGTAAGCTTGCATCGAAGCTTGCCTGGAAACTTTGGGATCAAGAGTTGACCGCCGAGATCGCCCGTGTAGCGAATGTCGATCCTTCGGCCGTTTCGATCTGTGAGGAGCGCGTCGATAGCACGTTTCAACGGCTTGTTAAAGTTTTTTGGCGCGGTAGCTACGAACGTAGTGCAAACCTTACACACCAGCCGTTCGGCCCCGACCGTATGGTGGAGGTCGGCGAAGAGGTGATGCACGACATTGCGGAGAGGGGCAATTGCGTCATTGTCGGCAGGGGCGCGCCGTATTTTTTGCGGGAACGTGCCGACACATTCCACGTTTTTCTGTATGCACCACGCGCGGAAAAGTTACGCCGCATCCGAGCTCTCGGCCGAAGTCTGAGCGACGCCGAGGACCTTGTCGACACCGTAGACCGCGAGCGCATTCTCTTCGTCAAGCACTACTTCGGTGCCGATTGGCCTACACGGTCGCTGTATCACGTGATGATTAATACAGCGATAGGAGATGACAACGTCCTATCCACCATTCTCCACAGCATGAGAAGCCTCGAGCACGAATACGCAAGTTAGAGCCCTTCCCTCATCCGTGAGAACATTGAAGTAGTCGAATGATCCAACTCAACTCAGCCGGAAAACGATACGGGCACAAGCTTCTTTTCGAAGGCGCTGATCTGCTAATCACGCCCCGCGATAGGGTAGGACTGGTCGGAGCGAACGGCACCGGCAAATCCACATTCCTGAAAATTCTCGCCGGTCTCGAAACGCTCGATTACGGGTCGGTCAGCATGGCTAAAGGAATCAGCGCCGGCTATCTCCCGCAGGACGGTCTCGCGCTTTCCGGGCAGACCGTATTTGCCGAGTGCATGTCGGTTTTTGCACGGTTGCGAAATATGGAACAGGAGATCGAGCATCTCGCCGCCCGCATGTCGGAAATCGACCACACGTCAGCGGAATATGAACAGGTTGCTGACCGATACCAGCAGATTGAACACGAATTCCGCGTGCACGATGGCTACTCCATCGAGGCACAGGTTGGAAGCGTTCTTTCAGGATTGGGCTTTCATACCGAAGACTGGCATCGGCAAACCGACGAATTTTCTGGTGGTTGGCAAATGCGCATCGCGCTCGCCAAATTGCTTCTACAGAAGCCGAATCTCCTGCTGCTGGATGAGCCCACGAATCATCTCGATCTCGAGTCGCGAAACTGGCTGGAACAATACCTGTCGGAGTATCCGTTCGCTTTCGTTCTCATATCACATGACCGCTACTTTCTCGATGTTACGGTTAATCGCATCGTCGAAATCTGGAACAAGAAACTCTGGATCTACAGCGGTAACTACGACAAATATCTTGCGCAGAAAACTCAGCGCCAGGAGCAACTCGAGGCTGCATATCGCAACCAGCGGGAACGGATTGAACAACTGGAAATCTTTATCAGTCGCTTTCGATATCAGGCCACCAAGGCCAAACAGGTGCAGAGCCGGATCAAAGAGCTGGAGCGGATGGAGCGCATCGAGATTCCGGAAGAGGAGAAGACGATCCATTTCTCATTTCCGCAGCCGAAGCCGAGCGGCCGAATTGTGGCGGAGTTCGCGGGAGTATCGAAATCTTACGGGCCGAAGGAAGTTTTTCGCGACGTGAACTTCCTGATCGAACGCGGAGATCGAATTGCGCTGGTCGGCGTGAATGGGGCAGGGAAGTCGACGCTGATTAAGCTGCTGGCTGAAAGCGAGTCGCTCAGGGCTGGAGAGTATCGGGTCGGCCACAACGTTCAGTCCGATTATTTCGCTCAGGACCAATACAAACAATTGGATCAGGAGGCGCGCGTCCTTGACGATCTTGGCCGAGTCGCTCCCTCATCGCGGGAAACCGATTTGCGCAATCTACTTGGATGTTTTTTGTTCTCAGGTGACGACGTATTCAAACGAATTGGCGTTCTCTCCGGTGGGGAGCGCAACCGCTACGCTTTGCTGCGAATGCTTCTTCACCCAGCCAATTTCCTGTTGCTTGACGAACCCACCAACCACCTCGACATGCGGGCCAAAGATGTACTACTCGAAGCATTGCGCTCCTACACGGGAACTGTGGTCTTCGTTTCGCACGATCGTTACTTCATTGATAAGTTGGCGACGCGAGTCTTCGAAATTGGGGAGGGGCGGGTGGAAGTCTATCCTGGAAATTACGAAGATTTCATTTGGCGGAAACAAGGCGGTGCTGCGAAGTTGCAGGAACAAGTTTCCAGTTCCGTGCGCGAGCCTACTGCCACAGAAATGCATGGCCCTGGTCTTAACTCGAACGGCGAGAAACCTCCGAAACGTCTGAACCCGATCAAACGCAAGCAAATGGAAGATCGCGCGGGAGCATTGGAAGAACAAATTTCCGCACTTGAATCCGCGATTGCTGAATGTGAAACCTCATTGCAAGTCTTCGTCAGTCCTGATGAGACTGCACGCGTTTCCCGCGAGCTTGAAGAGAATCGCTCGCGGTTGCAAGCACTCTTGACCGAGTGGGAAGGACTAGGACGAGAGCTGACTTCCACTCAATAAAGGCACGAAGCAAAGTTCAACCCACCGTACCACGCCTTCCGTAACCTGCCGCACTTTGGTAATCCCGTGCCATAGTCACTGTTACCGAATAATTCTGCCGCAATGCAGAAAACATAAGGAAGGGCCGAGATGCTGCACTCAAGCGAGAACACTCCCAAGTCTAACTACACACCATCAACCCTGAACCCGGTCGCCCCGATCAAGAGCATACCTTCGCCCATCGAGCAGGCTACGATCGGCAAGACTGTCGTAATCAAAGGCGAGATCAGCGGTAACGAATCGCTCTACATCGACGGCCGCATTGAAGGAACGCTTACATTCAAAGATCATCGAGTTACGGTGGGGCGCAACGGAGTTGTCCAAGCCAATATCTCCGCTCGCGAAGTAGTGATAATGGGTAAAGTTACGGGGAATATCGAATGCAGTGATCGCGTTGATATCCGCAGTGAGGGCTCGCTCACCGGCGACGTTCAAAGCCGCCGCATCAGCGTGGAAGATGGAGCCATGCTTCGCGGCAGCGTTCAGTTGACGCCAGCCGACCGCAAGCAGGAAAAATCGGTCACGGCAGAAACGCCGAAAGCATTAGCAGCCACGGCAGGCAAATAGGTTGATAACGGTTCGAGAACCGGCAGCGTTCAACTGCCGGTACCGACTCCATGATGATGCGTGTTCGTCCGAATGAACCGGATTATTTCGTCCATGGAAGTTCCGGGCTGAAAGATCGCGGCAACACCGGCTTTCTTCAACGAATCGATATCCTGATCGGGAATAATTCCGCCGACAACCAAGAGAACGTCCTCCATTTTGTTTTGCCGCAATAGATCCAGTACGCGGGGAACAATTGCGTTGTGCGCACCCGAAAGAATCGATAATCCGATCACGTGCACGTCTTCCTGGAGGGCCGCGTTCACAATCATCTCTGGTGTTTGGCGCAGACCGGTATAGATGACCTCCATACCTGCATCGCGGAGGGCGCGTGCAATGACCTTCGCTCCACGGTCGTGTCCGTCGAGCCCCGGTTTCGCAACCAGCACGCGAATTTTTGCTTCAGGCATCGGTAGCTATTTAATCACAGGCGAGGATCACCCGATAATCTTCACATCCAGGCTTCGCCACAAATACCAGCACGCGATGCTGCGATAGGGAGCCCATGTTTTGGCGATCTTCTCCATCTGCTCCGGCAGAGGCAGCTTGATCTTTCGCTTGCGCGGTTTGGTGCCTCTTCTTACAGAGTTTGCGCTTCTATTCTGCGCCACCCGCTTGTCGAGGTAATGCTTGAACATCGCCATACGTATGGCGAAGTCGCCGGTCGGAAGCACGTCGGGACGCCGCAGACTAAACATCAGGAACATGTGCGCTGTCCAGACACCCACGCCCTTGACTTGAGTGAGGTGCTCAATCACTTCCTCGTCTGTCATTGTCGGCACCCGCGCAAAGTCCAGTTCGCCGCGGTCGGCGCGCACGGCCATATCGAGCAGATAAGAAGACTTTTGCTTGGAAAGCCCGACAGCGCGCATCTGCTCCAACGAAAGTTTCAGGATTCCCTTGGGCGTTAAAGGATCACCAGCAATAGCCAAAAAGCGCTTGAAAATCGTGACCGCAGCCTTGCCGTTCAGTTGCTGATAGATGATGGCCTCAGCCAGGCTGTGAAAGGTAGGCTCGCCATATTCCATTCGATATGGTCCTACGCGTTCAATGATGTCGCGCATCACCGGGTCGCATTTTTTCAGATGTTTGAGTGCTCTCCGCATAGCTCAGTGAGTTTACGCATTCATCGCGCCGACGTAAACGCCTTCCAATGGAACTCAATTGTCTCGCCAAGATGAGAGAGGAAATAATCTGCGTTGTGGCCGCCGGGATATAGGTGGAACTCATGCTTGATTTTTTCCGACACTAGTTGTTTGTGCATAGCAGCCGCGCTTTCCGCAAAGCCATATTCGTCCTGCTGTCCACAATTGATGTAAATGCGCAGGCCTTGGATTCGCGTTCGGTTCTTTCGCTCCAGGACAAACGGGCTGTTCTGGTTCCAGTGCGCAACGTCAATTGGGTTGCCGAAGACCGAACCAAGCAACCGAGTAAGTGGTCCGGCGCCTTTCAGGTCTGCATCAAGCTGATGCGGGGACTCAGTCATTAGCGCCGGGCTTTGCGCGCTGACTGATCCGAAGAGATCAGGTTTGGCAAATGCAACCCGTAGTGCGCCATATCCTCCCATCGAAAGTCCGGTAACTCCCCGCGATTTTCGCCCGTGAAGCGCTCGATAGTGCGTTTCGATATAAGGCAGGAATTCGGTCAAGAAGAAGTCGCTATAGCGATCCTGCCCGTCGGCCGAGTTGATAAAAAAACTGCCCCGGCCATCCGGCGCGACCATGAGGAAATCCCCAATCTTGTTTTCACGATGAAGATCCTGGATCAGTCCCCAACCACCGCTGCGCAGGAGCGTCTGCTCGTTCTCGCCAAGCCCGTGCAGAAAATAGAGCACTGGATATTTTTTGTTCCTCTCTGTGGCGTAGTTCGTCGGCAGCATCACGCAATAGCGCACCGAGCGCTGGAGGATGTGACTGTTGATCGCGCTGCAATCGACGCGTGCCTGACCCGCCGCCGAGCCGGAGAACAGACAGAAAACCGAGAGTGAAAAAGCTGTGAGCGCGTATCGCATTTCTTTGAAGAGCAACTCAGTGGCAGTTCTCTGTGTCACTCTGTGTTCTCTGTGGTTCAGGTTTTTTAAGGAGTGACTCTGAAAATCAAAATCTTCACCACAAAGGGCACCGAGAACATGGAGTTGAGCACAGAGCTCCATTATTCATATCTGAGCGCCTGCACCGGATCGAGCTTCGCAGCGCGCGATGCAGGATAAAGACCTGACAACAGGCTGACGAAAAAGGCAAACCCTATCGCACCTGCGACCAGCCATACCGGCACTGCCCAGATGTGCTCGGGAGGAAATCCCTGGCGGTGGAGATAAATGTTCGTTCCAAAATTGATGACCCGACCTATGATCCAGCCGAGCACAGTGCCACAAACACCGCCCAGCAGCCCCATAGCTCCAGCTTCAGCAAAGAAGAGACCTCGCACATCACCGTCGCTGGCGCCAACCGCCTTCATGATCCCGATCTCACGCCGTCGCTCCAGGATTGCCATCACCAGTGTGTTAATGATCCCAATTGACGCTACCGTCAGTGCGAGACTGCCAAAAATTCCAAGGAACAAATCGAGAATCGCGAAGAAGCGTCTCATGCTTTTCGTCGCGTCGAGAATCGAAAACGTATTGAAGCCGAGTTTCTTGATGGCTTGTTCGACCTCCTCCACCTTGCCCGCTCCGCTCACACGCGCAATTACACTGCTATAAACCGGTTCGCCGGAAGTAAAGCCGTTCGCGTCCCGCGTGTCGTATGCCTGCATGGGTCGCATGTTTTCGATTAGCTTTTGCGGAATAAACATTCGCGCCCGCGATCCGCGCATGACGTCCGGATCGAGGTCCGTTATTCCCACAATGATCAGCGATAATTCGTGCGAAATCACCGAATACGAAGCAGAATCTTGTACACTGTCCTGTCTCTCCGCATAGCGCATCACAAGTTGCTTGCCGAGCAAAGGCTGCGCAACTTCGGCGACATTGATCTCGTCTGGCGAGCGATAATGCTTTCCTAACAGCTCTGCGGCGAAGTTTTTTTGCAAGATCGCTTCGTGTGCTTCTTCTGACGTGAAAAACTTGCCCTTCATGCCCTCGAAGCTATCGTTATCCTTGTAGGACATGGGCATACCCGCGACCATTGTGAGGTGCGGCTTATCGTCGAATCGCAGTTCAGTGATGAATCGCAGATCGGGATACGCTTCTACTACGCCAGTCAGGTGCTCGATCTTTGCCCGTGCTTTTTCGTTCAGATTTGGGCTTTCTGCGGGTGCCGGACCGTTTTCTTCCTGCTCGCGATTGAAATTGCGCAGGTCGCGGCGCGAAGTGACAACCACCGAATCGAACAAGCCAGAGCGTTCCAAACGCCGCGACGCAAGCTGCTGCAGGCCGATGCCAAGTGAGAGCATCGCGACCAACGATGCCACACCTACCGAAATTCCAAGTGTGGTCAGCGAATTCCGCAACACGGATTCGCGTAGATTGCGCCCGGCCAGTTCGATGGAATCGTACAGCTTCACGGTTCTAATCCTGCGCGGATCGCAAAGGATTCCGCTGATCCGCAATGATCTTGCCGTCAGCCATGCTCACAAGCCTGCCGGCGTATTTTTCGGCTATCTTCCGCTCATGTGTGACCAAGACGACGGTCATCTGGGAGTTTTCATTCAGGGACCGAATCAGGTCCATAACTTCTGTTCCGGTGTGGCTATCGAGATTGCCGGTTGGTTCATCTGCCAGCAGAATGCTTGGCCCATTAATTAAAGCGCGAGCAATGGCAACGCGCTGCTGCTCGCCGCCCGAAAGCTCAATCGGCCTGTGTTGCATTCTTCCGCTAAGCCCCACCTTTTCGAGCGCAGCCGAAGCCAGGGCGGACCGTTTGCCGCGATCCACTTCAGCGAATCTCAATGGCAGCTCGACATTTTCGAGAACGGTCATGCTGGGAATCAGGTTAAACGATTGA
>DATBIE010000196.1:0-5936 GCA_036557105.1 Terriglobales bacterium | reverse complement strand
TTCGATCGTGCCAACCACTATGCGGCGATCGTCCCACTGACGTCGCAAAGCGAGATACCACCTGCTCGCAGGCGCTGGTTTTAAGTAAAAGACAACGCGATGCGAACCCCATAAGAATTCACGTAGAATCCTCAAGGTTTGACGGCGTTCGGGAAGCTGAATGAGCCGAGTATTGTCCCGCACCACAATCCGGGGATCTGGCTTACCCAGGACGAACATGCTTACGTGAAATCGCTTTGGATCTAAGCGGCAAACAATCTCACGCGCATTCCCCATTTGGGCGTTAGGAAGACCAGCATCTGCAAGGCTGTCAACAAGAATACGAATCGGCTTCACCGAATGTGAAGAGTGTACCGACGTGTTTTTAGTTCGATCTGATATCGTTTGAATGCGCCCATTTTAGCCGAAGGTCTTTCACCTTAGCAGTCACGCGCGAGTCCAAATCTCGTGACTTATAAGATTCCGCCACGTGCTTTTTTGCATGTTCCAGAAGCTCTCTCCGGACCTGCATCGCTGTTCCAAGGGGTAGCGGGCAAGTCTCATTCGGGTCCGATGTCAATTGAAATAACTCCTGGCTTCCTGAAACGAAGTTGAGAATGAGCTTGTAGTCGCCTTTACGTACCGCAAGCAGTCGCGGCGCATTCCGCTTCTCCTCATCAAACGGGTTCGTGCAGCCGTAAGCGCACTCCGTAACGACGGGATGGCTCCAAGTTTCCTTTTTCAACAGTTTTCGCCAGCAACTACGGCCGCGAAAATCAGCAGGGGGAGACAGGCCAAGAGCATCCAGCATCGTGGGCGCGAGGTCGATCAGACCAAATGGTTCCAAGACCTCACGCCGAACTTCCGCTCCGGGAACACGCAGCAGCAGCGGCACATGCACCAGTTCCTCATTCAGCTTGAATGGCGCATGAAACCGCCCGCCGTGCTCCAGAAATTCCTCTCCATGATCTGCGGTAACTGCAACCGCGCAATTATTCCAGACATTCAGATCAACAAGTTTGGAAGCTAGCCTTGCAATTTGAGTATCCGCCCAGCGGATGCCGGCATCGTACAAGCCAAAAATGCTCTCGCGTTTTTTAACAAGCCGCTTGGGCGCGAGATCGCCTCTCGCCCAGTAGCAATTCAAGTATCTTGCGCCCGCTGAACTTATCTTGCGGTGGCCGACCAGTGCAAGCGCATCCGGCTTCGGGTAGTACGGAGCATGCGGGTCCATGAAATGCAGCCACAAGAAAAACGGACTAGGCGAATGTTCGTTCAGCCAGGCAATCGCGGAGTCAACAATTACATCGGCTGACGGAAAGCGCCGCAAACTGTCTAGTGAATCGGCACTGCTGACCAACTGGCAGTAGCGAAAGTAGAGTTCATCATAGGCACTGCCGAGCAGCGGCAAACCGTGGCTGGTGCGCGAAAGAAAGGAATTCGCGCTTCCTCTGAAGGAATGTTGAGCTTCGCCAGTGTTGATCGCAAAATTATTTTCTGTCGAATGAAGGAAATCGCAGAAAACATCAAAGCCGTCAGCGTAGCCGAAAAACGGGGAGATGTATGGGTTGGCCGCGACAAAAGCTGCGGTTCGATATCCACACTCTTTCAGTTCACTCGCAATCGTGCTCTCGCCGGGAGCCATGCCGACGATATCTCGTCCTAAGGCCATGGGATATCGCGAATTCAGGAGCGCAGGGAGGGAATAGTAAGTTGGGACGCCATTCGCCAAGGCATTGTTGAAAATGAAACTCTCGTTTGCCAAAGAATCGAGAAAGGGCGTCGTTTCGCGCGAGCATCCGAGAAAGCCAACGTGGTCCGCTCGAAGGCAGTCGATCGTTATTAGAATGAGCGATCGTCTTGCCATCACAAGGCCACCCGTTGCGTCAGATGCGGGTCGCGTTCCCGCTTAGCGGATACAGTTACGCTTTCATTCCGGCTGTGGAAAGCGCCTTCCGTCACGATTTGATAGAGATCCTGATCATGCACATAAAGCAACTCTGGATACTTCGATTCCAGGGCAGTGAGTAGCAAATCGAGCCCTTTCAAACTTGCGTCACGGAAATTCTTTAGACTTGAATGGAAGTTGATGGAATGCGTGGAAATGATCACCGGCAGGCCACGCGAGAAATAATTGCCTGCAACTTCCAGGTATTTTTCAACTTCCAGTTCCCGCTGGCTTGGCTCCAGATCGATTGTGCGAAAGAGCTGGAGTGTACTGCTCGCATCCATATATGGAGCAATCATGCCCGTCCCGGTCCCGTTTTGCACAACGCGGATTCCCACGTGAGACCATGCTCGGCGGGTATCGCGATTGGCACGATAACCTGGAGCACACGCGCTCACCGGGGCAGTTCCAAACAATGCCAAGAAGCATTCACGCGCCTTTCGTATTTGCACGCTCTGAAGCTCTACAGATAGAAAACCTGCATGTGGCCGTTCAGGATTCCAATATTCGTAACCGATCCACGGCATGCGCCAGTAGATATACGGAGTTTCAGCATCCCAGAGCAGCCGTAAGAGCTGGGCCCGCTCTCCGCTTTTCAGCAGTGCATTTTCAATGGCTACGGGGCAAAAATGTGTTACGCCGTGCATTGCGGGAAAGAAGATCCCATCACGAATGCCGGACCGATACGCTTCAAAAAGTCCCCGACGCGTCCAGGATCCCGGCAGACCTTGCGCAAGCGGCAGTACTTCGATGTGCGTGGACCCGTGCGCCTTCATTTTTTTGAAATCCAGATTGGCCGTGCAAAAGTTCATAGCCATGCAGGGGGACCGTCCAACTGAATCACGGTGTTGCGACAGCATGCCGGCCAGGAGCGCCACATCCTCGGCGGTTTCGAGTGAGTAAAGATCGTATGGATGCTCACCGAGTTTTACTCCTTTCGAGCGGAGAATCTCGTATCCTTCGCGATCTCGAATGCCTACCCTTCCCCAATCGTCGCTTTGTACCGCCACCAGAGGGCGTGAAAACACGAAGCCAGTCGTATCATGACGCGGGCGCAACAGATTTCGAGCCAATGCCAGCAACTACATCTCCCTCTCGCTGCAATGCGGTGAAACTCTCACGCGGAGAGAGCACCGCCAAATGCAGACTAGACGTAACCCAGCGCTTTCAGCCGTTCCTCAATGACTCGTTCTTCCTGCTCGTCCATCTTTGTGGTGTCGTCGCGAAGAAATTCTTTGAGAGCGGCCGCCAAGAAATCTTCGAAAGAGTCGAATCGCGCTGAGAATTTCTGCTCTATCGCCTGGCACAATTCCTCAGGTAGTTTGATGGTTCGCATTTTTTCCATGTTAGGCAATCGCCATTTTCTTGAAACCTTGTCCAACTCGCGTCCAAGCCAATTTAGCCAACATACGGTCACTCGGGTCCAATCCAAGCAAGAGAAGAATTGCGGCAAAGCTGAGGTACGAAGTTACAAAAGCTGCGCCTGCAATTTCCCAGTCGCTAAAAGACCGCGCAATCGCAGCCAAGATAACCAGACTGCAAGCGCATCCCGCAGCAGGCATGATGAGCTTGAGATAGCCGGAATTGTAGGGCGACAATCTCAAAATCCGGCGTACCGATAGGAGTGACCACAAATTCGTACAGACAGTAGTTAGGCTGGTTGCAATTGCCGCGCCCAGAATTCCCCAGCGTGGAACGAGTAGCAAGTTGAGGAGCAACAGTACACCCGCATTTGCTGCTTGAATTTTGATGAGTTCGTTTTGGTTACCCGACATGAGAAGCAAGTATCCGACAGAACCGACGGCGCAATTAAAGAATTGCCCAACTGCCCCTATCACAAGAATTCCCGCGCCGGAACGAAAATCCGACCCGAAGATTGCCATCAATTCAGCGGAAAAAACGATCATCGTCAGTGCCAACGGGAACGTGAGCGCTAACACCCATTTAGTTAACGTCGAATAGAGCTGCTGCAGTACGAGAAGGTTGTTGGCCGTGTGTAACTCAGAGATGATCGGTGAAAAAATTTGATTTACCGAAGTGAGAGCGATGCTAATAAACGCCACCATCGCCATTGCGACAGCGTAAATACCCACTTGACTGGCGACCAGAAAGTGGCCGAGCACGATGGTGTCGGCTTGGGCGAGCAAGTATTGCAGCCCAGCAATTCCATAAGCGGCCACAGAAAATGAGATCACTTCGCGGTCCAAATGAAGCCGCTTGTTCGCGGACAAGGGAGCAGAGGGCGTTATCTTCCATACGAGCCTACCCAGCAGGCAGAGGACAAGAATCGCACTTAGCACCTGTGCCACAAGATAGCCAGTCAGAGCAAAGCCAAGGCTGATCAGGATAACTGCGATGACGATGTTTGCAGGCGTCCCGATAAAGTGTGTGATGAAAGTACGACGAGCTACATCTCGAAAGCCAGCCATTACCTGGCAGAGAAACATGTTGAGCACGCCGAGCATCATGATTGCTGCGAATGCCCACAGATATGGGCTAAGTTTCGGGGCGTGATAGAAGCGGTCGGCAATCCATGGGCCGGCAATCAGAATCAAAGCTGCAAAAGCCACGTTGACGACACAGAGAAGCGCCAAACTACTACGCAAAAAGCTCGCAAGCCTCCAGTGATCTTTCCGTGCGGAATACGCGGCGACGAAGCGTGTGGCGGCGGTGGGGAGCCCAAGCGCATTGAACACGCCAAGGAAGCCAACGATCGTCATTCCGAGCGCGTATAGTCCGAGAGCTTCCGCACCCAGCTCACGCGCGAGATAAATCTTGAAAAAATATCCGGCGGCGGCGGTCAGCAGTGTTCCGGCGCAGTAAACGAGCGACTGCCGCGATATACTTCCCATCCGGCTACGGAACTCACTCGCGTCGGTTGCTGGCAGCGTCGTCGATACGGCAGTATCACACGGAGCGAGATTTGGCGCAGCGCTCATTCGGTGCGAAAAGGTAGAGTTCCGTTGTCGAGGATAGTGCAGGGCAAGGGCTGGCGAAATGCCAAGCTGGGTTCGCCTGGAATTGCGCTTAAAGGATATCCGTCAACTGACGAGGTCCCAGCGCAAGGGCGTTCCTTGTTCGATGTCACAGGAGGCGTGACGGCCCAGCACCTCTGCGAGATAACGGGTATGGAGTCCATGAGCAGGGCGAATCGACCGCACGTTCTCACGGGTAAACTGTTCGCCTCGACTGACGCTTTTCACGACAAACAGGGAGCGACGGAAAATTCGACTTCCTGTCTCGCGTGCGGTAGGGCCGAAGTGAACTGATCCCAGCGACTGTTCGGCAAGTCTCACTGCGTCAACCATGGTTTTGAACTCCTGCGGCTCGAGTGAAAACGCACTGTCCGGGCCGCCATCTGACCTCGACAGCGTCAGATGTTTCTCGATAATGCATGCGCCTAGAGCAACTGCAGCCACCGGAACCGAGATGCCCAACGTGTGGTCGGATAATCCGGCCGGGACGTCAAACTTGCGTGTAAGTTCTGGAATAGTGCGCAAATTTGCTTCACCGGGAGGCGAGGGATAAGCACTGGTGCATTTGAGTAACACGATTTCGTTCGCACCAGCCTTTCTCGCCGCGTTCAGCGCTTCCTGAATTTCTTCTTCGGTAGCCATGCCTGTGGACATGATCAGCGGCTTGCCAGTCCGTGCCATTTGTTGAACTAGAGGGATGTCCACCAATTCGAAAGATGCGACCTTGTATGCGGGAACATTCATCCCCTCGAGAAAATCGACGGCCGTTTCGTCAAAAGGAGACGAGAACAGCGCCATGCCGGCGTCATTCGCGATCTGCTTCAATTTCGGCTGCCATTCCCAAGGCGTAAATGCTTCCGCGTAGAGCTCGTGGAGTGAACGCCCATCCCAGATTGTCCCCGAGTCGATACGAAATTCCTGGCGGTTGCTCTGGATTGTGATCGTGTCGGGAGTGTAGGTCTGAAGTTTGATCGCGTCTGCGCCGGCGTCTTTTGCAGCAGCGATCAGCCGCGTCGCAGCTTCAAAGTCCTGCC
>DATBIE010000195.1:0-1693 GCA_036557105.1 Terriglobales bacterium | reverse complement strand
TTGGGCAAGTGATTCGGCGGTGAAGCGCGTTGGCGAACCAAGGGAAGTGGCGGAGACGATCGTCTGGCTTGCATCAGAGCGAGCGTCGTTTATCACGGGGCAGACGATCCTTGTGGACGGAGGAGCGTACAAAGGGTTATGAGGTCGACGAGGACGAGGGCACGGAAGGCCGCAAAGAAGTCCGCGAAGAAGAAAAGCAGAGCAGTGAAGAACGTCAAAGCCACTTCGGAGACGCTGCTCAAAGACACGGTCGCTATGAAGCTGGCGAAAAATCCGAAGCTGCGTTACGTGTCGTGGAATGAAGTCGAACTGGAGACGCTGACTCCGCTGCTGGGGCGGCAACTGATCGTGGGTCATGAAATGATGCTGGCTCGGGTCTTGATGAAAAAGGGATGCATCGTTCCCCTGCACAGCCACGTGAACGAACAGCTCACCTACATTCTTAATGGCGCGCTGAAGTTCTGGATTGACGGAAAAGAAATCGTGGTCCGATCCGGCGAGGTGCTCACGATTCCACCTGGCATGCCGCACAAGGCCGAAGCACTCGAGGATACGGTTGATCTGGACATTTTTCATCCACCACGCGCCGATTGGATCAACAAAACCGATACCTACCTGCTGAACAAATAAATCTCAGTTCGTTTCTGTTTCTCCTCGCCTGAGTGGCCTCTCGCCCTTGAGTTTTTGCGGTCTTCGCGCCTCTTTGCGCGCCAGAAGCCTTTAACCGCAGAGTTCGCAAAGAAAAGCCGCAAAGTTCGCCGAGAGACCCTCACGCGGCCGCAACTCGAATTGTTGCGCACCCAATATGGCCTGCGCTTTCAGTGGTTACAATCATTTGTCGAAGCCCGAGACAATTCTTCTGCCGATTCCCTCTGCTATCCTTAAGGTTCCTGTCATGACAGAGCTAGCTACAAAGGTCGGGACGAGTGTCTCCCAACTGCGGTGTATCGGATGCGGTCGGACCGCGCTCGCGGACCGGTTCCGTTGCGAGCATTGCCGCGACCTGCTGGAAATTATTTATCCCGGATGGGAGCAGGGCGGGCCGAACGGTTACTCTGCGACTGAGCTAAAGAAACTTTGGCTTCAGCGTCGCGCGTCTTCCGAATCGATCGACCAGAGTGGCGTTTGGCGCTTCCGGGAGATTCTGCCGGAGATCTCCGCGGAGAAGATCATCACAATTCGCGAAGGGAACACGCCGGTTTACGAAATGCCGCACTGCGCAAAGAGCGCCGGCGTGAAGCATTTGTTTGCCAAGCATCAGGGAATGAATCCTACAGGTTCATTCAAGGATACAGGCATGACCGTCGCAGCCTCGTTCGCGCGACAGGCTGGATATCGGTGGGTGGCCTGCGCTTCCACGGGAAACACGTCGGCTTCAATGGCGGCGTACGCTGCGCGAGGCGGGCTGCACAGCCTGGTGCTAATTCCTGATGGGAAAATTTCCTGGAGCAAGCTTTCGCAGTCGCTCGACTATGGCGCAATCACGTGCCAACTGAAAACCGACTTCGATGGTTGCGTTCGCGTACTGAATGAAGTGGTCGAACGCATGCCGGTATATTTGCTCAACTCGGTGAATCCGTATCGGGTGGAAGGCCAGAAGACGCTCGCGTTTGAGTTGCTGGAGCAGTTTGCGTGGGAGCCGCCGGACCATATCATTGTTCCGGGCGGGAACCTGGCAAATTCCTCGGCAATC
>DATBIE010000194.1:0-21469 GCA_036557105.1 Terriglobales bacterium | reverse complement strand
TCTGAACTCAGCACGCTTCGTGTGATCGAGACTGCAACCGGCAAACTTCTTCCCGATACCATCGAACGTACTCGCGCCGCGAGCGTGGCATGGAAGCTCGACGATTCCGGTTTCTATTACACGCGTTATCCGAAAAAAGGTGAGGTGCCGGAAGGCCAGGAAGTATATAACCGGCATGTTTTTTATCACACGCTGGGCTCTGATGCTGCCAAGGACCCGCTGATTTTCGGCGAGGGTCGCGCTCCGCAAGACTGGCCCGGAGTCGCGCTTTCGAACGACGGACGCTGGCTTTTGATCAGTGTCGCGGAAGGCTGGAGTAAGAGCGAGCTGTATCTGCAGGACCTGAGAGCGGGAGCGGCCCCGGTCCGCATCACCGAAGGTAAGGAGTTCCTTTACGGCGCAGAAGTAGTTGATGGAAAGGTCTTCATCACGACCAACGAGGACGCTCCGCGGTATCACGTGTTTGTTGTGGATGCCGCCTCACCACAGCGTGCAAATTGGAAGGAAGTTGTTCCCGAGAGCGATGCGGTGCTTACGGGTACTGGCGTGGTGAACGGACTCCTACTGGCTCAATATGAAAAGAACGCCACCTCACAATTGAAATTGTTCGATCTTCAAGGCAAGCCACTCAGTGATGTTGCGTTGCCCGCGATCGGAACGGTGTTTGGAGTCGGGGGCAAGTGGAACCGAAAAGAAGCTTTCTTCGCCTTTCACTCTTTCACCATTCCGGATGCGGTCTATCAAATTGACCTAAAGAACGGCAGCTCTTCGTTGTGGAGCAAGGTGAATGCTGCCGGAATCGATCCATCGCGCTACGAAGTGAACCAAGTTTGGTTTAGTTCGAAAGACGGAACTCGCGTTCCCATGTTTGTCTTCCATAAGAAGGGTCTTGAACTGAATGGAAAAAATCCAACGCTGCTCACTGGCTATGGCGGATTCAACGTAAGTCTGACACCGAGTTTCGTCGGCGACCGTTATCTTTGGCTGGAGCATGGCGGCGTGTACGCGGTTGCCAATCTGCGGGGCGGCTCAGAGTTCGGCGAGGACTGGCATCGTGCCGGCATGCTGGATAAGAAACAGAATGTATTTGACGATTTTGTTGCGGCAGCCGAATACCTGATCGCACAGAAATACACGGATAAAGACCATCTCGCGATTCGGGGAGGATCCAACGGTGGCCTGCTGATGGGAGCCGCGCTGACGCAGCGGCCGGATCTGTTTCGCGCTGTCGTTTGTCAGGTTCCGTTGCTTGACATGTTGCGTTATCAAAATTTTCAGATCGCGAAGCTGTGGATTCCAGAGTACGGATCTTCTGACGATCCCAAGCAGTTCGAATGGTTGTATGCCTATTCGCCGTATCACCACGTGAAGGTTGGCCAGGAGTATCCGGCGATTTTGTTCATGACGGCGGATTCCGACACGCGGGTCGATCCCATGCATGCGAAGAAAATGGCGGCGCTGATGCAAGCTGAGGCGAAGAATGGTCGCAGCCGCGAACGCCCAATTCTCCTTAGAATTGACACGAAAGCGGGACACGGCGCCGGCAAGCCAATGACGAAACAGGTGGAGGACTTGACGGATATTTATTCATTCCTGTTTTGGCAGCTTGGGACGAAGTGAACACTGAACTATTGAGTCTCTATGCCTGAGCTTCCCGAAGTCGAAACCATTGCTGGCGGACTTGATAGACGAATCGCTGGCGAAACAGTCGAGTCGGTCTGGCTGGGATCGAAGCCGGAGCCGCTCAAATCCTCGGCCGAACAAATTTCTGCTGCTCTCGGCGGGAAAACTATTTCAAGCGTCCGCCGTGCTGGCAAGCATATCGTCTTCGATCTGACAGATCGAACAAACGGAACTGCTGGAAAAGCCCAGTGGATTGTTCACCTGGGCATGACTGGAAGTTTGAGGATTTATCCAGGCGGAGCAGATATTGAGAAGCACACACATGCGATTCTGGGACTTTCTTCAGGACGCGAACTGCGCTTCATTGATCCGCGCCGCTTCGGCCGGCTGAGTGTAGTCGGGGAGTTCCGGGCGCCGGGTGCCGAGCCACTTCAAATCACACTGAACGATTTCATCTCCAGGTTTCACGAGCGAAAAACTCCGATCAAGAGCGCGCTTCTGAACCAGAAGCTATTGAGCGGAGTAGGAAACATCTATGCCGACGAGGCGCTTTTTCGCGCGAAAATCCGGCCACGAAGGCGCGCGGCCTCCCTCACCCGAGACGAATTGCGACGCTTGCACTCCTCACTCAAACAGGTGTTGAGAGAAGCTATCCGCGCAGGAGGATCGAGCATTTCCGACTACGTGGATGCTAACGGGGATGAAGGTTTTTTTCAGTTGAAGCACAGGGTCTATGGACGCGAATCGAAGCCCTGCAGGGTTTGCACGACACCAATCAAGCGCATTGTGATCGCAGGCCGCAGCAGCCACTACTGTCCTCACTGCCAGAAGTAGTGGAAGAAGCTACGAGGGTTTCGGAACACCCTGGTCCATGATGTAAATCCGTCCAGGCCCCGCCTGAATGTTGTTTTTCTCGAAGCACGCTTTGATTCTTCGCCGCAGCTCCCGGCTGACTCCATACTGTTTGTTCGGGCGCGTCTTGATCAACATCAGGTATTCTGCCTCGCCGCTTCCGACGCGATCTATCCCCGGAACTTGTATGTCACTGACGATATCAGTCTCAAAAATTGGATCGTGCCGAATTTCGTCACCGACTTGTTGAAGCAGTCTGATCACCTTGTCACTGGGTTCGCTGTATGCAACCGTAATTCGCAGCGCGAACTGTGCCCAATCGCGGGTAGTGTTGGAAACGATCTGCACCGCGCTGTTCGGCACGAGATGGATTGTGCCATCCTCATCGCGGAGAACCGTCATCCTTAAGCTCATTCTTTCGACCGTTCCCTTGACTCCAGCAATCCGTACGGTGTCGCCGATGTCGTATTGGTTCTCAAGAAGTATGAAAAAACCGTTAATAAAATCGTGAACAAGGGTCTGCGCGCCGAAACCGATTGCCAGGCCGGCAATGCCGGCGCTGGCCAGCATGGGGCCTAAGTTCAGGCCCAGCAGAGAAAGAATTTCAAGAGCCGCGACGAAGAAAATTACAAATACACCGACGCTGGTGATGACGCTAGTGACCGTCCGGAACTGCTGGACACTGACGCCAGGCGGGAGCTTGCGTACATGAAAATCAGCGCTCTTGCGTGCAATTGCCCGTAGGATCCGGGTCAGCAAGTAAGTGCCGACGAGAACCAGAATGATCTTCGGCAGGTCATGCCGCAGAAACGTCATGGAGTCGTCACGCCAATCGCGGAGAAGGCCGGGAAGATTCGCCTCGCCGGGAAGAGTACCCGCCTTTTGCAGCGCTCCTAAGAGTGTCATTTCAGCCGAGATTATAGCAATCAGACAACCTGGCTCCGGAGCGCTTATATAATCCAGGTAATCGCAACTCCGTGAGGTCCACCGTGCAAAGAATAATCAGAATGTTCATCTGCCTGACCTTCGCGTTAGCGCTGACTCAGAACTTGCGTTCGCAACAGATGCCGTTGCCGCCAGCGATCGCAAACCCGCACGGAGAAGAGCCCAACAACCATGGCGTTCCTCTTGAGATTCAGAGGCAAATGCAAAAAAAGGCCAATGAACAGAGGCAGGCGGAGATCAAGCGAGACACCGACCGATTACTGAAGCTTTCCACTGAACTCAAAGAGTACGTGGACAAAAGCAACGAAAACGTTCTTTCGCTGGATGTGATGAAGAAGGCGGAGGAGATCGAAAAGCTCGCGCGTAGCGTAAAGAACAAAATGCGCGGGAACAATTAGATTGATGGCTCGTGTTTGTGATTGGTGGCTCGCGCAACCTGCACGAACCACGAATCACTGATCACCAGCTACTGACTACTAGCCACTCGCTTTCAATCTGCAGTCGCCTGAGCTTCCTGCGCGCGCGCTTCCAACCCGATCCGCATTCCGTAGAACGAATAATAGACAAAGAAAAACGAGATCAGGAAAAACACGAGCGCCAATACGCGAGTTACTGCCAGGCTCTTGGAAGCCAGTTCCACGGCCAGTTCGACTGCAAGTAGACCGAAGAGAGTGGTGAATTTGATTACCGGATTGAGCGCGACCGAAGAAGTGTCCTTGAAAGGATCGCCTACGGTATCCCCGACCACAGTAGCGTCATGCAGTGCGGTGCCTTTCTGTTTCAGCTCAACTTCGACGATCTTCTTGGCGTTATCCCAGGCTCCTCCTGCGTTGGCCATGAAGATCGCCTGGTATAAACCAAACGCAGCAATCGAGATCAGATATCCGATAAAGTAGAACGGCTCGACGAAGGCAAACGCCAGTGTGACAAAGAAGACAGCTAGAAAGATATTCAGCATGCCTTTCTGAGCATACTGTGTACAAATCTGTACGACTTTCTTGCTATCCGCGACCGATGCCTTTTCTACCCCCTCGAGCCGAATGTTGCCTTTGATGAATTCGACGGCGCGATAAGCTCCGGTCGTCACCGCCTGCGTGGAAGCACCAGTAAACCAATAAATTATCGCTCCGCCTGTGATCAATCCCAAGACGAATGGGGCGTGAAGCAATGAGAGCTTGTCCACGTTGATGGTAAGCCCCTCGGTTAGGGCCATGATTATGGAAAAGATCATGGTGGTTGCGCCAACCACGGCAGTCCCAATCAGCACTGGCTTCGCTGTCGCCTTGAACGTGTTGCCGGCGCCGTCGTTCGCTTCGAGCAAATGTTTAGCGCGGTCAAAGTTCACATCGATGTTGAATTCCTTCTTGATCTCAGCGGCTGGCACGTTCTCGATCAGCGAGAGCTCATAAATCGATTGCGCATTGTCGGTCACCGGACCGTATGAATCGACGGCGATGGTGACCGGTCCCATTCCGAGAAACCCGAAGGCCACAAGTCCAAAAGCGAAGACGGGCGCGGCAATCATCAGATTACCCAAGAGCGGAGGAATTGTAGTCACGTAATAACCAATGGCCATCAGAATGACCATCGAACCGCCAAGGTAATAGCCGGAGAAATTGCCAGCGACGAACCCGGAAAGAATTCCTAATGACGCTCCGCCTTCCTGCGCTGACGTCACAACTTCTTTTGTGTGCCGTGACTCAACCGAAGTGAAGACTTTCACGAGCTCAGGAATGATGGCACCTGCCAATGTGCCACAGGAGATGATGCTCGAGAGCTTCCACCATTGTGATACATCGCCCCCCAGCTGAGGAATCATCAGGTAGGAAATCAAATAGGTCAGCCCGATCGAAACCAGCGATGTGATCCAGACCAGAGACGTGAGCGGCGTTTCAAAATTCATTTCATTGGAATTCTGGTAACGCGCCTTGGCGATTGCGCCATTGATGAAATATGCAATCGCGGCAGCGACCAACATCATCACGCGCATGACGAAGATCCATACCAGCAGCTGCACCTGCACGGCAGGGCTCTTCACTCCCAGCAGAATAAAGGTGATCAACGCAACGCCGGTCACGCCGTAAGTTTCAAAACCGTCTGCGGATGGACCAACCGAGTCTCCGGCATTATCGCCGGTGCAGTCAGCAATTACGCCTGGATTGCGCGCATCGTCCTCTTTGATCTTGAAAACAATCTTCATCAGGTCGGAACCGATGTCTGCAATCTTGGTGAAAATCCCTCCCGCAATGCGCAATGCCGCAGCGCCCAGTGACTCGCCGATCGCAAACCCAATAAAGCATTGGCCGGCATAGTCGCCTGGGATAAACAGCAGGATGATCAGCATCATCAGCAACTCGACACTGATCAGCATCATGCCAATACTCATGCCGGCGGAGAGCGGAATCCGATAGATCGGATATGGCTTGCCGCCGAGACTGGCAAATGCTGTGCGCGAATTGGCGAAGGTATTGACCCGGATTCCGAACCATGCCACGCCGTAGCTACCAATGATCCCTATGACGCTGAAGGCCAAAATGATCAGGACGCGAACTGCTTCGTACTTCAGAAGCACTCCAAAATAGAGCAGGATAATGACCGCGATAAAGGCCCAGAGCAGCAGCAGGAATTTGCCTTGCGTGATCAGGTAAGTTTTGCAGGTCTCATAAATCAGCTCCGACATCTCCTTCATCGCCTTGTGTACTGGCAGATTCTTGAGGCGGGAGTAAATGGTCAGACCGAACAGCAGGCCAAAGATGCAGAAAGCAATTCCGATCAAGAGCAGGTTATGGCCGTTCATTCCAAGGAACGAGACACTCCGAAGATCGGGTAGTTTCAGGTTGGCTTCACCGCTCACCTGTTCTGGCTGGGCCATGGCTGATGCACCAAGCGCCAGCATGGAAAACAAAGCTACTGCAAACTTCAGGATGACGGATTTCGACGCAATCCTGTGCAAACCAATTCGCATGGGGATTCCTCCGCAATGATGTGCCACGATGATTTACGCGTTCAGACCTATTCTCCGGCTGGATTTCTCGCGCTACCGGACTGTTTAAAGGTCGCGGAAACGCAGTGCCGCCTTCCGAACACGCTTCCACCGCAATTGAAGGAGTGCTGATTTGGCCGCGTCGGACATTTTGCGCGTTCCACCCGTGAGGTGGGAGAGAAAGCCTCCCTAGGCAGCTCTGCACAAGACTAGTCTTTATAGCATTGCTCGCGGGAGGCGTCAATTCGATAGGTCCAATCGAATTTGTGGCTTGAAATACGCTTGGCCGTCCATTGTTCAGCGGGTTATCATTCTAAGTACACCTCGGGCTGGTAAATCCCTGAATTTTGTTCTTTGATCTCGTTGCGGGCGTGTGTGCGGAGCCAGAGTTGCGGGTCCATCAAGAAAGTAGTGATATTCGATTGGGATCAGGAGCTGGATTGAAGAACGGAAAGACTGCGGTTGTGATTGGCGCCCAATGGGGCGACGAGGGCAAAGGGAAAATTGTCGATGTGCTCTCGGAGAGGTTCTCGGTCGTAGCGCGCTACGCCGGCGGACACAACGCAGGTCACACGGTCATCATCAACGGCAAACGCTTTGTATTACAGCTTGTGCCATGCGGCGTGCTGCGCCCTGGCTGCCGCAGTGTAATTGGCAATGGCGTCGTGCTCGATCCGATTGCCTTTCTTAAAGAAGTTTCCAGATTGAGAGATGCAGGCGTGAAAGTGGACGGCAATTTGTTCGTCAGCAACCGTGCGCACGTGATCCTCCCCTATCACCGGATGATTGAACTCGCCTCCGAGAATGCTCCCGGGCGAGTGAAAATTGGGACCACCTCGCGCGGGATCGGCCCAGCCTATGAGGACAAAGCCGGGCGTCGCGGTCTTCGCGTGATTGATCTGCTCGACCTGGATCTGCTGAAAAAACATGTCGAGAACGCCTGCCGCGAAAAGAACATGATCGCGCACGCGTTATTTAACTCGGAGCCGCTGGACGCGGACAAGATGTACACGGAGTATGCCGAAGTCTCCCGCAAACTCGCGCCGTTCGTATGCGATACGGCCGCGCTGTTGAACAAAGCTATCGCCGACGGTCATTCGATCATGTTCGAAGGCGCACAGGGTACCATGCTCGACATCGACCATGGGACGTATCCATTTGTTACATCCTCCAGCGCGACCTCAGGTGGCGCCGTGATCGGGACAGGCGTCGCGCCAACTTCGATCAACTCGGTAATCGGCGTCACCAAGGCATATTGCACGCGCGTCGGCGAAGGGCCGTTTCCAACCGAGCTCTTCGACTTGGTCGGTGACCAGATTCGCAAGCGGGGGAATGAATTTGGTGCCGTTACCGGACGACCGCGTCGCTGCGGATGGCTCGACTTGCCGCTCCTGCGCTATTCCGGCATGATTAATGGCACCTCATGGCTGGTTGTGACTAAACTCGACGTGCTCGACGAATTGTCCGAGATTCCTGTATGCGTCGGCTACAAAGTCAAGGGCAAGAACACGGATGAGATTCCGGCGGAAGCGAGCGATTGGGAGCAGATTGAATGTCTCTACAAGAAGTTGCCAGGCTGGAAAGCCACAACACGAGGAATGACCGAGGCAAAAAAGCTTCCGAAGGCAGCGCGCGAGTATCTGGCCTTTATTGAGAAGGAGACCGGGTCGCGCATAGGAATGATTTCAACCGGCCCCGGGCGCGAGGAGACGATATTTGTTGACGAATTCGCTGCGGAGTTGGATTCTATGACGCGAGCGGGCTCTTCACGGGCGAAAGTCGGCACGAAATAAAGAGGGACGAAAAATGGTGGTTTTGGCAGTGACCTGGATGGCGAAAACCGGACGCGAAAAAGAAACAGTAGATCTGTTCTCAAAACTCACCGCCGAATCGCGGAAGGAGCCCGGTTGCGTAACGTATCAGGTGCATCGGCACCGCACCGAGCCGCGCCGCTTCTTCATCTACGAGCAATACAAGGACGACGCCGCGCTCGAAGCGCATCGCGCTGCGCCCCACTTCCTGCAGTATGCAAAGAAAGACCTGCCAAAGATTGCGGACCGCGTGGAAGGAAACTTGTTCGAGCCGATTGAGTAAGAATCCGCTCTGCTCTGAATCCTGAGGGTTCAGTACTATTGCGCCAGCTCGTACCCCGCAAAAAAGAAGCTCAACTCGAAGCGCGCCGTGTCTTCGGCGTCTGATCCGTGAATCGCATTGTGTTCTATGCTGCTTGCCCATTTCTTGCGAATAGTGCCTTCCTCGGCATTCGCAGGATTCGTCGCTCCCATCAACTTCCGCAAATCGGCGATGGCGTTCTCTTTTTCTAGAGCTAGAACTACGATGGGCCCGCTCGACATGAAGTCCGTAAGAGAACTGAAGAAACCTTTATTTGCGTGCACAGCATAGAACTGTTCCGCCTGGTGCTTGGAAATCTCAAGCATCTTCATGGCAATAATGCGAAAACCATTTTTCTCGAATTGCTCAATGATGTCGCCGATTGCGTTTCTGCGCACGGCGTCGGGTTTTACGATGGTAAGGGTGCGTTGTAATGTCTTCATATATTGTTGAATATTGTTAAACCTGAATTGGCCTCTCCGTCCTCGCCACTCCCTTTTGCGCACGCTGCGGTTAAGAGCTTTTTTACCGTAGATATTGCCGAGTCTCGGTGACATCGCAGAGAAAGTCGATCCTAAACTATTGCGAATGTTTCCCTGCGTCCTCGCCTTTGCCTCTGCGCACTCTGCGGTTAAGAGCTTTTTTGACCGTAGAAATCGCCGAGTCTCGATGACATCGCAGAGAACTGGACCTAAACTCCTGCCTTCACTCCCATAACAGCTGCTACAGTTTCCCCGATCTCCGCCGGAGATTTGCAAACATGAATGCCCGCCGCTTCCATTGCTTTAATTTTTTCAGAGGCTGTCCCATGCCCGCCCGAAATGATCGCGCCGGCATGTCCCATGCGACGGCCCGGAGGAGCTGTTTGTCCTGCGATAAACCCAATCACCGGCTTCTTCATCTTTGCTTTCACGAACTCGGCCGCAGTCTCTTCCGCATTGCCGCCGATTTCCCCAATCATAATCACCGCTTCGGTCTGCGGATCGCGGTTGAACAAGTCGAGCGCATCAACAAAATTTGTTCCGATGATCGGGTCACCGCCGATCCCGATCGCCGTTGATTGCCCTATGCCGCGTGTCGTTAACTGATAAACCGCTTCGTAGGTCAGCGTGCCTGAACGCGAGACGATTCCAACGTTGCCTTCCTTATGAATACGCCCCGGCATGATTCCAATCTTGCATTTTCCCGGAGAAATGATTCCCGGGCAATTCGGGCCAATCAGCCGTGCACGCCGCGTCTGCAGAAACTCCCAGGCGCGGACCATATCGAGAGTCGGGATACCTTCCGTGATGCAGATGATCAGTTCGATCTCGGCATCAGCGGCTTCCATGATTGCATCAGCCGCAAATGGCGGCGGAACAAAAATGACGGAGGCATCCGCGCCGGTCTTATCTACGGCCTCCTGAACTGTGTTGAATACGGGCCAGCCTTCGTGCGTCGTGCCGCCCTTGCCCGGCGTCACGCCACCAACGATCTTAGTCCCGTACTCAGCGCAGGCCTTGGCGTGAAATGTTCCCTCTCGTCCGGTGAGACCCTGCACGATCACGCGTGTCGATTTATCTACCAGAATGCTCATGCCGATTTTCTAGCTCGTCTTCCCTGGCAAGCTCTGTGGCATTCCTCTGTGTACCTCGGTGCCCTCTGTGGTAAAGCTCTTTAAAAATCCTAACCACAGAGAACACAGCGTTACACAGAGCAAAACGCACAGGGCGAGAACTTACGCTCCACCCGCCGCCGCAACCACCTTCTCTGCCGCATCCTTCATTGTCTCCGCGACAATGAAATTCAATCCCGATTGCTGCAGAATCTCACGGCCCTGCTCGACGTTTGTTCCTTCGAGGCGCAACACAACAGGAAGCTGAATCTTGGTTTTGTTTGCGGCTTCGACCACGCCCCGCGCCAGTGTATCCACGCGCAGGATGCCGCCAAAAATATTGATCAGCACCGCTTTCACATTTTTGTCGCTCAACAAGATTTCGAACGCGTGCGTCACCTGCTCGGCATTCGCACCGCCGCCGACGTCTAGAAAGTTTGCAGGCATCCCGCCGGCGTATTTGATGATGTCCATCGTTGCCATCGCAAGTCCGGCGCCGTTCACCATGCAGCCGACGTTCCCATCAAGCTTGATGTAGTTCAGACTGTACTTCGAAGCTTCGACCTCGAGCGGGTCTTCCTCAGTAATGTCGCGCAGTTCTTTCAGTTCAGGATGGCGGTACAGCGCGTTGTCATCGAAGTTCATCTTCGCGTCGAGAGCGAACAGACGCCCGTCGGTACAGGTAATGAATGGATTGATCTCCATCAACGACGAATCAGTCTGCTCGAAGGCTTCATACAGACCCGCCATGAACTGCACCCCTTGATTGATTTGCTGCGGCTTGAGTCCGAGTTGAAAGGCCAGTTTTCTTGCCTGAAAAGCTTCCAGTCCAATGCCAGGAGTGATGTATTCTTTCAAAATCGCATCGGGATTCTCTGCCGCGACCTGCTCGATCTCCATTCCTCCCGCAGCAGACGCCATGGACACGGGTTTTGCTTCGGCACGGTCCAATACGATTCCGAGGTAAAGCTCCCGTTCGATCGGCAGAGTTTCTTCAATCAGCAGCCGGCGAACCACCCGGCCTTCCGGTCCGGTCTGATGCGTCACCAGGGTCATCCCCAGCATTTTTGAAGCAAGCTCAGCTGCTTCTTCTGCCGACTTCGCGATTTTTACTCCGCCGCCTTTGCCGCGTCCGCCGGCATGGATTTGGGCCTTAACAACGACGCCTGAGGCTCCGGAACTGAACAAACTCTTGGCTGCCGCTTCGGCTTCATCACGGTTTTCTGCCATTTCGCCGCGGGGCACGCTGACGCCATATTTCTTCAAAATTGCTTTGGCTTGATACTCGTGAATTTTCATTCAGTTCCCGAACAGGCGGGGCACGCTTGCGGCAAAATTGCAGGCAGCAAACTCACGATTCTATAGAACCAAGCCGAATCGGTAAAGCGCCGACACCTAGATTTTCCTTCGTGCGCCTTCGTGTCCCTCGTAGTTGGTACGAATCTTCAGGGTAATCACACGAACCGCAGGGAATTTCCTGAAATGGCGCATTGCCGATGTCGGATTGTGATATTTCTTAAACTTATGTTCAGGAACTCACGAAAGTTTGTTTCGAGGATTTTTGCCTGTTTTTTCATATTATTTCTCGTTGCTGTGTGGTGCAACGCGCAGCCCGCACCTGCCACTCCGACCAAGCCCGAAAAAATAATCATCGACTCCGATATTGGGGATGACATCGATGACGCATTCGCGGTTGCGCTCGCCCTCCGCAGTCCAGAAGTGCAGATACTTGGCATCTCCACAACATTCGGGGACACCGAAGAACGAGCCAAGTTGCTGGACCGGCTGTTGGGTGAGGCTGGGCGCGAGGACATTCCGGTAGCAGTTGGAATTTCCAATCCGCAGATCAAAACGAATTTCACGCAGCGCGCGTATGCAGATGCTGGCCACTTTGCGCGGAAAGGCCATCCCGCGGCGATCGATTTCATCTTGGATCAGATTCGACGCAACCCGGGCGAGATCACGCTGGTCACGATCGGTCCCTTGATCAATGTAGGGGCAATGATCGACAAAGACCCGCAAACATTCCGTCAGTTGCGCCGAGTCATCTCAATGGGAGGATCGATCTACCGGGGGTACGGCGACCTAGGCTACACCAAGCCGCACGGACCAGAGCCGGAGTGGAACATCAAGGTCAATGTTGCTGGCGCACGCAAGCTTCTTGCTTCAGGCGTTCCCGTTTTCCTGATGCCACTCGACTCGACGCAATTGAAGCTGGACGAAATCAAACGCGCAATCGTATTCCAGACAGGCACGCCTCTGACTGACTCACTCACGCTGCTTTATCACGAGTGGGGACAAGAAACTCCAACGCTCTATGATCCCATGACGATCGCCTTCGTCGACGATCCGAAACTTTGCCCGGTTACGCCGATGCACATCGTGGTTGACGATAACGGAATGACGCGCTCGGCTCCCGGAACTCCCAATGCACAGGTCTGCCTGAACTCCGGTACAGAAGCATTTTTCCACTTCTACATCCCGCGCGTGATTAGCAAATAATTCTGCCACTCCGTGGCTGTGTAACTCCGTGTTCTCTGTGGTTGGGTTTGTAGAATCTTTACCATAGAGGGCACGGAGTTACACAGAGAACCGCCACACAGGATGTGCGCTTATTTCGGCAGCACCGCGTTGCCACTAATCTTGAATGATCCCGCGACGCCCGCCATTTTCGGCAGATCCGCTCGACCGACTGGCTGTCCATCACCGACCCAGACCTGGACCGTGCCCGGCGAAATTCTTCTGGTTCCGCTCAAATCTACAATGCTCAAATTCCGGTTCGGAATCGTGATCTGAACTTTCTGTGTTTCACCCGGGTTCAGATGCACACGCTTAAATCCTGCCAGCGCACGTATTGGGGCTCCTTTCGCGCCGGGATGCGAAAGATAGAGTTCGACCACTTCGTCGCTTGCCATTGCACCTGTGTTCTTTACATCGACGCTGGCAACTACATCATCCGATGCGCCGGCCGAAGGCTTGTCGAAACTCAAATTGCTGAATGAGAAAGCCGTGTAGCTCAGTCCATACCCGAACGGATAAAGTGGCTCGCCAGTAAAGTAACGGTAGGTACGGCCCTTCATGTCGTAGTCGTCGAACGGCGGGATCTGCTCAACCGACTTATAGAACGTGAGCGGCAGTTTACCGCTGGGAGAGAAATCCCCCGCCAGTGCCTCCGCAACAGCCGTCCCGCCCTCTTCGCCCGGATACCAGGCTTCAAGAACCGCGGGCACATGCTGGTCAGCCCAGTTCACGCTCAACGCGCTGCCATTCATCAGCACCAGCACGACCGGCTTTCCGCTCGCGACCAGGTTCTTGAGCAATTCCTGTTGCGCTTGCGGAATATCAAGACTGGTACGGTCTCCTCCGGCGAATCCCGGTATGCTGATCGGCATCTCTTCGCCCTCGAGTTCTCCAGCCAATCCCAGCACCGCGATCACCACGTCCGCCTTTTTCACAACATCTTCATAGTCGGTCTTTTCTCCAGGGCGATGCCAGACAAGTTTCGCCAGGCCGGCGGCGCCTTCCTGTTCACACTGAACCTTGACTTGGTACGCGTGTCCAGCTTCCAGGTGAAGCGACTTCAATCGCGTTTTGCTGGTGTCGCTGTGCCATGATTCGCCAATCAGCTGGTTGTCGAGCCAAAAGTGAAACGCATCAGTTCCCGTGAATCCAATCAGGTAATCGCCCGTTGATGGTGGAGTCAGAGTGCCGGTCCAGATCACCGAAAAGTTTTCCTTCAGTTCAGGACTGACTCCATTTGTCCAGTTGAAATCGATATTCGCATCGACGCGGCTGAGAACAGGAGTTTGTTCCTGTTGCGTGCCCTGTCGCAGAGTTCCCGTGAAGTATTTGGCGGTGAGTCCTGGCTGCCCCGAATCGTTCTTGAGGAATTCCCCCGGAATCGCTTCGAGCGGCGGGCCAGTTAAGGAGGAACCCTGGGCGTATAGAACGGTGGAATCCGCAAAGCGTTTCCGAATCCCATCGAGGATCGTTACAGGCTGTGAAGGTGTGCCGTTGTAATTGCCCAGCAGGGGATCAACGCTTTCCGCATTCGGCCCCACCACAGCGATGGTCTTGTACTTCGTTCCAAGCGGGAGCAAATTGTCCGCATTTTTCAGCAACACCAGCGTCTCCCGCGCCGCCTTCAAGGCAAGCTCCCTATGAGCTGCCGTGTCGTTCTCTGCGATGGTGATTTTCGAATAGGGAACTGATTCCGGGGGATCGAACATGCCCAGTTTCATGCGCGCGGTGAATAGCCGTTTCACTGCACGGTCCAGATCGGCTTGCGGTAATAGTCCAGTCTGCACAGCTTTAAGCACCGCGTCACGCTCCATGACGATCTGCTGTGCCGGCCACGCGCAGATGATATCCATGCCGGCCTTCACCGCGTCCGCCATACCTTCCTCAAGCGTTTTTGTGTAGTGGTGGTGGAGCGCAATGTCACTTGCCGCGCCGCAGTCTGAAACTACATAGCCGCCAAAATGCCAATCGTCGCGAAGGTGGTCCTGCAAAAGCATGGGTTGTGCGCAAGCGGGTTTGCCATCCACTGAGTTATAGGCGCACATGACCGAGCCGGCTCCTGCGGTGACAGTTGCGCGGAATGCAGGAAGGTACGTGTCTTCCAGATCGTGATCTGAAACTTTGATGTCTACCTCGTGGCGCGTTGGCTCTGGCCCGCTATGAACCGCGAAATGCTTCGGTGTCGCAAGAGCTTTCAAATACTTCGGGTCATCTCCCTGCAGTCCCGTTACGTAGGCCGTGCCCATCTTCGCCATCAGAAAAGGGTCTTCGCCGTAGGTTTCCTGTCCGCGTCCCCAACGAGGATCACGGAAGATGTTGATGTTCGGCGACCAGACCGTCAGCCCGTGATACCACTCTGTGTAGCCCTTTTCCTTTAGCTGTTGTGAATACTTGGCGCGGAACTCGGTCGCGATCACGCCCGCTTCTGTGTGCAACAAATCAGGATCGAAAGTCGCCGCCATCGCTATCGCCTGCGGGAAAACCGTTGCATAGCCTTCGCGTGCCACTCCGTGCAAGCCTTCGCTCCACCAGTTGTACTCAGGAATTCCGAGCCGAGGGATTGCAGCCGCGGTGTGCACCATCTGCGAGACCTTCTCTTCCGGCGTCATACGGGAGACAAGGTCGTTTACGCGCTGTTCGATTGGGAGATCTGGATTGCGAAATGGCGCGTTTGCCAAATCAGCGCTGCCCGGTGCGGATGCGCTTTGATTGACAGACTGTGAAAGTGCTTCCGTCGCAAAAAACAGAACTGTGAGAACAATTGCGGAGACAAGAACAGTAAAGGTTCGCCTCACGGAACAAGCTCCTCCTGATAGTTCGAATGTCAAACTTTGTTATTATTCGCGTGCGGGGCACAAAGATAGCCGGGGGTGCTTCAACTAGTTAGGCGAAATCCCGTCATCGTTTGGCCGCAGCGCATCAATGTAACCTAAATCGAGCGAAAGAACAAAATCGTTTTGCTAAGGTGTGCCCTCAGGCTGTGGCACGCAGCAGGCAGGGCAATGATTGCGCACCTCTGTGGCTCTTCTCTGTGTTCTCCGCGTCCTCTGTGGTAAGGATTTTGAAGTTCCAAGTCAAAGCAACCACAGAGGACACAGAGTTACACTGACGTCCTCACAGAGAAAGTCTCCTAGTCTCTTCTTGAATTCTTCTCCACGCATTCTCCACATGCTGCTCGGTCGTATTCGTCTGACCAATACACATCCGCAGGGTCAGTTTGCCATCGAGCTTCGTATGCGTCAGATACAGATCGCCACTCCGGTTAAGCACTTCCATTAACTTCTGGTTCGCGGCGTCGCCAGCCTTTAACCGGAAACAAACCAGATTCAGCGGCACGGGTGCAGCGAGATCGAAGCGCGAATCATTCTGGATCCATCCCGCGAATTGCTGCGCCAGCCTCACGTGCTCGCGAATGTGAAACTGCAATCCTTCGATGCCGTAGTAGCGCAGCACAAACCACAGCTTCAAAGAACGAAATCTCCTGCCTAGAGGGACCTGCCAATCGCGATAATCGATCACTGCGCCGGATTCCGTGGCTTTGTTTCGCAGATACTCCGGCAGAACACTGAGGGTCTGAATCAAGGCCTTACGATCCGCAACATAAAAGCAATCACAATCGAAGTTTGTGAACATCCACTTGTGTGGATTGAAGCAGTAGCTGTCGGCAAGGTCGACGCCGTCATGGATGTACTGGAACTCCGGACAAAGCGCCGCTGTGCCCGACATGGCCGCATCCACATGCAGCCATATCTTCTCGCGAAGACAGATTTCGCCAATCTGCGGAACGGGATCGATCGCATTCGATGATGTTGTTCCTACAGTCGCGCATACGAAAAATGGCGTCAGCCCCGCCCGCACGTCTTTTGCGATTGCGGCAGCGAGCGCTTCAGCTTTCATTGCGAAGTTTTCATCGACATCAATCAGCCGTAGATTTTCGCGACCGATTCCCGCAATTTGAATGGCTTTTTCCACCGATGAATGCGCCTGCGATGACGTGTATGCAACCAGCTTTCCGCGGCAACCTTCTCGATTCGTGCTGAAGTTGGTTACTCGTTCGCGCGCGGCCAGAATCGCGCAAAGCGTTGCGCTCGAAGCCGTGTCTTGAATTACGCCGCCCCCGGTTCTTGTTGATAAAAATTTGTCTGGCAGACCGAGTGCCGGAACCAGCCAATCAAGTACCAACGTTTCTAATTCTGTGCACGCGGGGCTAGTTGCCCAAAGCATGCCTTGAACTCCGAGCCCGGAGGAGAGCAGGTCTCCCAGAATCCCCGGCCCCGAGGCGTTGCCGGGAAAAAACGCATAAAAATTCGGAGACTGCCAGTGCGTAATACCCGACAAAATCTTGTCCTCAACATCTTTCAGCATCGCCGCAAAGGGTTCGCCCTGTTCCGGAGCACGCGCCGGGAGCGATGCGCGAATCTCTCCCGGCTTGACTTGCGACAGTACAGGGAAGGACTCTATTCGCGAATAATAATCGGCGATCCAGTCCACCACGGCGTGACCCTGCCGCCGGAATTCCTCAGGCGACATGTGGAAGGATGTTTCTTGGGTTTTACTTTCTGCGGAAAGCGGCTGCGGCCCAGCTTTGCTCATTCCATAAGTCTAAGCCAGCTGTCCGTAATAAAGGTGCGTAGTGTAGTCGAAGGCGATCTTCCCGTTTCGCTGATGAAGGTCGAAAATTCTGCGCAGCTCGCGCAGCATTGGCGCGCAGTTCGGATGCTCCGGCCCCGGTGCGTACGACGACGAGAGCAGCCGCCCTTCCGCTCCCGCGTAGTCGAATTCCTGCCGCAACTCGAAAGTGCGTTCTTTGTATGGATGTGGATCAAAAAACGCGGCAACCACCGTGTGTTCATGCCGGACCTCTTCGTAGTCGGTCCCATACTTAAGAAGCAATTGCTCGTAGTCGCGAAGAAATGGTGCCGAGTGGATCTGGCGCTCATTCCACAGCAGCACCAGCCAGCCACCCGGTTTCAGAATGCGCGCGAATTCCTTGCGTGCTTTCGGGATATCGAACCAGTGACCAGCCTGCGCTGCGGCGACGAAATCGACGGATGCGCCTGGAAGAGTTGTCGCTTCCGCTGTGCCATTGGTACTGGTGAACTTCGAATACGCCTTCAGGAATTCCTCACCAGCTTGCCGCATATCTGGATTCGGCTCGACCCCAAATACCGGATTCCCATGCTCCAGCACCACCCGCGTGAAGATACCCGTTCCGGAAGCTATGTCAGAGACCACGGAATCACGACTAAGTCCGCAATCGCGCTCGAGAACTTCGATGACTTCTTTCGGGTAGGAAGGGCGATAGCGAAGGTAATTTTCTACGCGGGAAGAGAAGCGTTGAGTGGAGTCAATAGGCGGCATACAACACGTTCCACTTACATCTGCTTCTTAATTTGTATCCCCAATTCTTTCAGTTGCGCCTCGCTCACCGGTGTCGGTGCATCGACCATTAAGTCCACCGCACGCGCAGTTTTCGGGAACGGAATTACCTCACGCAGGCTTTCGGCTCCGGCAAGGATCATCACAATCCGGTCGAGGCCCAGCGCAATACCGCCGTGCGGAGGCGTGCCATACTCGAGGGCTTCGAGGAAGAAGCCAAATCGCGCACGCGCCTCTTCATCGCTCATGCCGAGCGCCTGGAAAATTTTTGCTTGTATATCCTGACGGTGAATACGGATCGAGCCCGACCCCAACTCGGTCCCGTTCAGGACCACGTCATAAGCGAGCGCGCGAATTTCTCCCAGCGGCGACTTCGGATCGTTAACAGAATCGATATTCGCCTCGAGCTTCGCCATGTCCTCTTCGTGCAGCGACGTAAACGGATGGTGCGCCGGGTTCCAGCGCTTCTCCGTCTTGTCCCACTCGAACATGGGGAAGTCCGACACCCATAAGAAACGGAAATCTTTATCAGCGTCGCCGGTCTTCTCGAACGCCTTATGTTTGGCCGCATACTTCTGCGCCAGATCCAGCCGAAGGAATCCGCACTTCTCGCAGAAATGCTGCACGCTTTGGTCCATCACGGCAGTATTCTCCGGACGGTTCGCAGCGCCGGCCAGCAACCACAATTCATCCGGTTCGATCTTCGCGAAGCTCAAAATCTTTTCTGAGAATGCCGGGTAGTCCTTCGCAAATCGTTTCGGATCGGTCATCAACTGCACGAACGTCGGCCCTTGCACGTGGTTGTACGCGCCGTATGTTCCAATCGTCCGCCGCTCAGTGCCGGAAATATCTCCCGCCTTTGGAATGCGGATCACCTGCAGCGGAAATTCTTTACGCATACGGAATTTCGTCGCCAGTTCATCCCACTCTTCCGCGTTCAATGCCTCGCATGCGTCGATCATCGCCGGCAGCCGCATGTCAGGTTTGTCATTTCCGTAACGACGAATAGCTTCGTCATAACTCATCCGCAGAAAAGGCGTCTTGATATCAAGTCCCGCTGCCTTGAAGGCCGCAGTCAGGAATCCCTCGACTACTTTCCACACCGTTTCCACCTGCGGATAGGTCATCTCCAAATCGATTTGAGTGAACTCGGCCTGACGGTCGGCCCGGAAGTCCTCATCCCGGAAGCAGCGCACGATCTGGAAATATTTATCGAACCCCGAGATCATCAAGATCTGCTTGAACATTTGCGGCGACTGCGGCAGAGCATAAAATGATCCCGGCTGCACCCGGCTGGGCACAAGATAGTCGCGAGCTCCTTCAGGAGTTGACCGGGTCATGAACGGCGTTTCAATCTCAAAAAAGCCTTGCGCTGACAGATAGTCACGAATCGCCTTCGAGACCTTGTGCCGCATCTCGATGTTGAACTGCATGGCATCGCGCCGCAGATCGATGTAGCGATACTTCAGCCGCATCTCTTCGTTCGGCAGGACGATCTCGCTCGGCAAGAACGGCGGCTGCTTCGATTCGTTCAGCAGGCGTAGTTCTTCGACCATGAGCTCAACTTCACCGGTGGGAATGTTTTTGTTGATCGTGTCGGGATCGCGTCGTTTCACCGTGCCGATCACGGCTATCACGTACTCATTGCGAAGATGATTGGCTTTTTCGTGGACCGCCGAATTCAGTTCGCGGTTAAATACAACCTGGGTCACTCCAGTGCGGTCGCGCAGGTCGATGAAAATAATGCTGCCGAGGTCGCGGCGGCGGTTTACCCATCCCATGAGCACGGCCTTCTTGCCGGCGTCAGATGGACGGAGAGCACCGCACATGTGCGTTCGTTTTAAATCTCCTAAAAAATCGAGCAAGGTTTACCTTTCAAGAAAACAGCCGTCAGCATTAGTTATCAGCCTTCAGTTCAACTCGGATGCGGCTTCGTCTTTACTGATGGCTGAAAGCTGATAGCTAAAGACTAGAACTTTTCGGTGGGCTGAATCACAAATTATAACGGGAGGTTCTCTCCCCCGTCAGTCGATGTGGCGCAGAGGCGTAGTCTGCTCGAATTTGAGTTTCCATTCTCCGCCCTCCCGCACCCACAGATCGGAGACCTTCGAGTATCGCGGCCAGACGACGTTATCTTCGGACATTTCTTCTTGAAAAGCCTCAGCCGGGGTTATTGCCGTGTTGTAGGAGACGAGCATCGAGTCATTGTCAATTCGGAACGCCTGCGGGTTGTAAAGCAGGAAATCTTTCAGAAATCCCTCCTGGGCCGATCCCAGCATTTCCTGGCGTCCGCCGAAATCTCCAGTCAAATCGATGCTTCGGAAGTCATTCGCAAGCAGCGCACCAAGCGACTTAGCGTCTTTCCCTTTTATCGCTTCCAGCACTGCTCTTGATTTTCCAATTACTGCTTGAGCGTCAGGATCGTTAGATTGCCGCGCGCCCTGAGCGTAGGAAACGGCGCACAACACACCAAGAGCTGCCAATGTAAATAACGATTTCATTTGTCCTCCGAAGCATTCTTGATTCTGCACGCAAGCTCGGCGCGTGGTACGGAAACCTGTTCTCCTGCCGCGAGGTCCTTCAACGCAAAAACTCCAGAGCTGAGCTCATTTTCGCCCGCGATCAATGCATATTTCGCGCCCAGCTTGCTGGCAGTTTCGAGCGACTTCTTCAGCCGGAAGGATTCATCGCCGAGTTCCACCACGAGGTCGTTCGACCGCAGTTCGTGAGCGAGCCGCGCTGCTTCCTTGTTCATTCCGGCGCCGAGCGGCGCGATGTAAACGTCTGGCTTACGAAACATCTCTTCCGGGGTTTTGCCCAGCGACATCACCAAACGATCTTCGCCGATCGCGAATCCTATCCCTGGGGCTGGAGGTCCTCCGAGTGCCTCAGAAAGTCCGTCGTAGCGGCCGCCGCCCAGGATCGCATTCTGTGCGCCCAAACTCCCATGCGTGAATTCAAACGCTGTCCGCATGTAGTAGTCCAAGCCCCGAACAAGACGATCGTTGATCGTGAACGGCACTCCGACCGACTTCAAAATTTCCTGCACCTGTTGGAAATGCTGGCGGCACGACTCGCACAGAAACTCGCTGATGCGCGGCAGTTTCTCGATGATCGGCTGATCTTCAGGAACCTTGCAGTCGAACACGCGCAGCGGGTTGGTAACTGCTCGCCTCTGGCAATCAGGATCCATTCTGTCCTTGACCGGAGCGAGCGCCTGTCGCAGAGCTTCGTTGTATTTGGCGCGATCCGCCGCGCAGCCAATTGAATTCAGCTGCAGCGTCCATCCTTTTATTCCCAGGCGATCGAGCAATGTGGCAAGCAGTTCCAATATCTCCGCATCCCGCGCCGGAGATTCGCTGCCCGAACTCGCCGGCCCGATAACCTCGGCCCCGATCTGGTAGAACTGCCGATACCGTCCCTTCTGCGGCCGCTCCCGTCGAAACTGCGGCCCGATATAA
>DATBIE010000193.1:0-4916 GCA_036557105.1 Terriglobales bacterium | reverse complement strand
TCAGCCGCAGCGGCACGGCGCTCGCGGGTGATTCGTCCGAGCGCCTCCGCCTGAATCATGCGGTCCCATGGACCAGCCTGCCAGTTATCTCTGATCGTGTCGTGCCGAATCCAGGAGGGCAAAGGGATATATAAATTCCTGGCGATGCCCTGAACATAGGGCTCGTACTTAAGCCTGAGGTCGTGCAGTTTCTGCTCCATCTCGGAGCCGTCGCCGAGTTTCAGGCCTCTTGCCCGCAGTTGAGCGCGGAGTTCGGCCAGATCTTCGACGGAAAGCCTCTCTGGCGCAGCCGGATTGTAGCTGGCATTCACAACCTGGGCTAAATCTACCACCGCATGGCGTGCCATTTTGAATGTCCAGCGCGCCTGTTCGCTGTTGACGCCGTCAATACCTGCAATGACTAATGCCGTGGCGTCAAGAATGACTGTCAATGCCCCCAGCCATGACTGGTTGCTATGCTGTGAACGATAGAAGCTCAGCACCGGATAGGAAAGATGGCTCTCGAGTACTTCGGCAGCCCAGCGTTCCCAGTCATGAAAGAGTTGATCGAGGGTCCCGGTGTCGAGGCCGTCAATCGTTCGGGACAGTAACTCGGCCGCGCTGGGAGGCGAACCGGCGCGCGCATCGAGCAGCGAAATTTCGATTTCCCTCCGAGAAAAAGCTGAGTAGTTTGTGGGCAGATACCCGATCACGACGGCGAGAAATCCAAATCCCATGCCAGCTTCAAAGACGGAGAGCGCCCGGGAAAAATATGATGCGGGCGTTATGTCTCCGTACCCAAGCGTAAAAAACGTCTCGCCGCTGTGATAGAGCAAAAGTCTGAGCGTAATTGGCTGGTTGCCTGATACCAGGTGCTCGCCGCCGGCATACTGCAGCAAAGCGAACCCAACAATCAATCCAGCGGCCCAAAGCGCGAGCAGGGCGATCATCGATAAAGGGCCGAAATATCCCAAGATGTTCTCGCGCCGCGTCTGCGACGGGATTTTGCTCGCCAGCTTCGCATACGGCACCCACGTGTATCGGTAGAACCAGCTGGTGATGCGGAAGTGACGCCGCACGCGCCGAGGTAGCACCACGCTCTCAAAGGCGTCGAGCAGTACGGCGAGGATGATGGCAATTCCCGCAATAATGGCAATGATGTGCATTGGAGATGAGATGAAGCGAGCGCAGGAATAGTAGCAGGATCAGCAGATTGTCACATCCGTCACAGACAGAACGGCTTTAAGTAGCCTAGTGTGTGCAAAATTGTCGGAATCACCCCGCAGTGCTGGCGACAAGCTCAGCTGTTAATGACCGGAAAGTGCCTGGGGCAACCGACGATGCAGTCGAACCTTTCGCGCCGGAGGCGCAGCACCACTTAGCCCAGCGTTTTCAGCTGCTGGGTCGGCGAATGGAAAAACGAAGTCCCGGAGGGACGACATCAATGTCACACACATACTCCAGCAATCGCGTCCATGTGATCTTCAGCACCAAGGGCCGTGTGGCCGCGATCTCCGAAGCCTTACAGCCCAAGCTCTGGGCCTATATGGCGGGCATTGGGAAAAAGCAAGGATTCCAGGCGGTTGTGATCGCAGGAATGCCAGACCATGTGCATGCACTGCTCTTGTTGCCTCCAGTCATGCCACTGGCCAAAGCGATTCAATTCCTGAAGGGGAGTTCGTCGAAGTGGGTGCACGAAAATGGCGTGAATTTTCCCTGGCAAGAAGGATATGGCGCCTTCAGTGTGAGCGCGTCACAGACTAACGATGTGATCCGGTATATCAAGAACCAGAAGGCCCATCACGCCAAGCGAAGTTTTGAAAAGGAATTTCTAGATTTCCTCAGAAAATATGACGTGCCCTACGATCCAAAATATGTCCTGGGCTGATCTGTGTCGTCCCTACGGGACTCTGCCATTTAACTTCGTTTACCCAGCGCTAAAGCGCTGGGCTAAGTTCGGTTGTCCCTCCGGGACGAGTTGTGTTCGCCTCCCGGTTCCAGCGCTGAAGCGCTGGGCCAAGTTCTGATGTCCCTCCGGGACAATCTCATGTCACCATCTGGTGTCCTCCGGGAGATCTGATGTTGCTGTTCGACACCTAGCCGAAATCTCGCGTCACAAGATTTTTTGTTTCGCACGGAAATATAAGTTTGACCTGTGGGGATCTACTCAAAAACTGCGGACTCAGCCAGAACCTGCGCCGGAGACGCTCAACAACTTAGCCCAGCGCTTTTAGCGCTGGGCTAAGAGCCGGGAAGACTTGGAAGTCCCGGAGGGACGATACAACGTACAAGCTCAGGGTGTTGTGTGGGATCCCGCAATCGCCTTCTGCACGGCCAACAATTCTTTCAATGTAGCGCGCAGTTTGGTTGATTCGAGGGCGTTTGCACCGTCGGATTTCGCGTCCTTTGGATTGTCGTGGACTTCCATGAACACGCCATCGACGCCAGCCGCCACAGCAGCGCGCGCGAGCAAGGGAATGAACTCAGGCTGGCCTCCACTCACGGCGTGGTCTCCATCAGCGGAAGCGGAAGGCAGTTGCACGGAGTGGGTGGCGTCGAAGACTACCGGCGCGAACTTACGCATGATGGCCAGCGAACGCATGTCCACTACGAGGTTGTTATATCCGAAGCTGGAACCGCGCTCGCTTACGAACACGTGGTCATTACCAGCCGAACGGCATTTTTCAACGATATGCTTCATGTCCGAGGGCGAGACGAACTGGCCTTTCTTGATGTTTACGGCACGCTCGGTCATTCCCGCCGCAACAACGAGATCGGTCTGGCGGCATAAAAACGCAGGAATCTGCAATACGTCGGCGACTTCCGCCACTTTGGGGACATCTTTCGTTTCGTGTACATCCGTCAGGATCGGCACGTGCACTTCGTCCTTCACCTTTTTCAGAATGCGAAGGCCTTCGTTAAGTCCCGGACCGCGAAAGCTGCGAATTGATGTGCGATTAGCTTTGTCGTAGGAAGCTTTGAAAATGAAAGGGACGTTCAGCGACCGTGTCACACCCTTGATAACTTCCGCCATGAAAAGCGCGTGCTTCTCGCTCTCGATGACGCAAGGGCCGGCGATTAGGAAAAGATTCCCCGAGCCTACGTGAATGCCTTCGATTTGGAATGAAAGCGACGTAGAAAGATTTAACCACAGAGAGCACAGAGTCACACAGAGCACACCCACAGAGTCTCCGTAGCAGTTCTCTGTGGAACTCTGCGTCCTCTGTGGTAAAGGTTTTAGCGGGTCGCCACCTTCTGCGGACGGTGAAACATCTCAAGGTCCGCCGCCTGCTTCCTCGCCTCACGGTCGCGGCTGTATTCATGTGCCGCGCCGATGAATGACCTGAACAAGGGATGCGGCTCGAGCGGTTTCGACTTGAACTCGGGATGGAACTGGCAGCCGATGAAATGCGGATGATCAGGCAATTCGACCATTTCGACATACGTTCCATCCGGTGTTGAGCCGGAAATCCGTAGCCCCGCCGCGGTCAATGTACCTTCATACTCGCGGTTGAATTCATAGCGATGCCGGTGGCGTTCGCTGATTTCTGTCTGCCCGTAAATTCTGTGCGCCAGAGTTCCGGGCTCAATCTTGCAGGTCCACGCGCCTAAGCGCATGGTGCCCCCGAGCTCTTCAACGCCGCGCAGTTCTCGCAACTTGTAGATGACCCTGTGCTGGGTTGCGGGATCGAATTCGCTGGAATTGGCGTCTGCCAATCCACAGACATTACGAGCGAATTCGACGCAGGCTGTTTGCATTCCCAAGCAGATGCCGAAATATGGGATTTTGTTTTCGCGGGCGTAGCGGATGGCCTGCAACATGCCTTCGATGCCGCGCTTTCCAAACCCTCCGGGAACGAGTATTCCGTCGTATTCACGCAGTTGTTCTTCGCACGCGCGCTGGCCAGATTCGAGCCCCTCGGCTTCGATCCAGCTGACATGCAACTTGAGATTGTGGGCAAGCGAACCGTGGACCAATGCTTCTTTCAGAGATTTGTACGAGTCCTCGTATTCGACATACTTGCCGACGATCGCAATATTGACATCAGCCTTCGGGTTATAGACCCGGTGCACCAACTCTTCCCACTCTTTCAAATCTCGATCCTTCGGATTCAGGTGCAGGTACTTGAGCACCAATGTATCGACACCTTCGCGCGAGAACACCAGCGGAACTTCGTAAATGGATGCAACGTCTTTCGCTGTGATCACGGCGTCTTCAGCGACGTTGCAGAAGAGCGCAATTTTCGATTTGATCTCTTTCGAAAGAAAGCGGTCGGTGCGGCACAGCAGGATGTCCGGCTGAATTCCGATGCTTAGCAGTTCTTTCACTGAGTGCTGAGTCGGTTTGGTCTTCAATTCCTGCGCCGCAGCGATGAACGGAACCAAAGTCACATGCATGAACAGGGTGTTCTCGCGGCCAAGTTCCTGGCGCATCTGGCGGATGGCTTCCATAAACGGCAGCGATTCGATATCGCCGACCGTGCCGCCAATCTCTACAATCGCGACATCCACATCCTGCGCGACCTTCTTCATCGCGGCCTTGATTTCATTGGTTACGTGCGGAATCACCTGCACCGTCTTGCCGAGATAGTCGCCTCGCCGCTCTTTGGCGATGATCTGTTCGTAGAGTCGGCCAGTGGTCCAATTGTTATCGCGGGAGAGTTTGGCGTGAGTGAATCGCTCGTAGTGGCCGAGGTCGAGGTCGGTTTCAGCGCCATCGTCAGTGACGAATACTTCACCGTGCTGGAAGGGCGACATGGTGCCGGGATCGACGTTCAGGTAGGGATCAAACTTCATGATGTTGACTTTGATCCCGCGGCTCTCAAGCAGGCATCCGATCGAAGCCGCTGCCAGTCCCTTGCCGAGTGAAGACACTACACCCCCGGTTACAAAGATGTACTTTGCCGACATCGTTGCCTCGCTCTGAATTGTGTTGG
>DATBIE010000192.1:0-6965 GCA_036557105.1 Terriglobales bacterium | reverse complement strand
AGCGATCGGGCCGAAAGTGCTGGTTGCGCTGGGCGCGGTTGCGGCAAAAACCTTGCTGGCCCTCAACGCGCCCATGTCCGAATTTCGCGGCCGCTGGTTCGATTTTCGCGGACGGAAACTCGCCGTGACTTATCACCCGGCATTCCTTCTGCGCGATCCCCGGCAGAAAAAGGAGACCTGGAAAGACCTTCAGATGGTCATGAAGGAGCTAGGGCTTGAAGTTGCCGCGAAGCCTCAAGAACATTAATCTGGCGGCTGGTGTTCCTTCCGAATTCAAGTTTCTATTGACGTGAGTACCTGAACAGGGTATTTTGCGGCCATAACGCCGGGGGGAGTATTGATCTGCCCAAAGTGTGGCGTGTTAAACGCGGACAGTAGCCAATTCTGCTCCAGTTGCGGCAAATTGCTTTCCACTACACAACTCGAGCCACCTCCATCATTGACGCCCAGCGCGCCTGTTCCCGATGCCACCACGAGCGGCAAGGCAATTGCGAGCCTGGTGTGCGGAATTCTGAATTTCTTTCCGTTCTTCGTCATTGCAATCGTGCTGGGTCATATTTCACTCTCAGAGATTCGCAAGAGCGCGGGTCGACTCAAGGGCGAAGGGTTGGCGATTGCCGGCCTTGTGCTTGGATATCTGGGAATCGTCGCGATACCTCTCATCCTGATCGTGGCTGCCATAGCCATTCCTAACCTGCTTCGGGCGAAGATTGCAGCCAATGAGAGTTCGGCGATGCATTCCGTTCGTGCCTTGGGGGCAGCGGAAGTGACTTATCGCATTCAACACGGCGACACAGGCTTTACCTGCAAATTGTCCGATCTGTCCTCAATGGGCGTGGCTGATCCGTCGCTCATGAGCGGACAAAAACACGGGTATGCCTTCGCAATTCAGAACTGCAAGGCAGATACATCTGGAGCGATAGTGAGCTTTCAGGTGATTGCGACTCCCCTTACTTATGGCTCGACTGGATCGAGGACGTTCTGTGCCGATGAAAGTGGTACTATCCGCTCGGCCCGTTCCGGATCGGCAGAGGACTGCCTTAACCAGGGAGAATATATTCAGTAGCGCTGCCCATTTGCAGTGAACTCTCACTCTGAAGGCTCCCGCTCGTATCCGGCGCACTGGAGCACCGGTAGCCGGGGATACTTGGGAAAGGCGGGATCGAAAGTCGACCGCTTGCAAAGATAAAACGTCGTGCCACGATCTGATTTGATCAGGCGCATGTACCGGCACTCCGCGCAGAGTCCCACCTTGGTTCGTTCGGTCTCAAAAACTTCCCTCACTCCAACAGAATAGCCCTGCGGGGCGGATTTTCGGGAAGACAGCGAATTCTTATAAGCAACCCAGCTACTCTGGTTGAGCAACTAAGCTTGCGAAACCGGATTCGGGACTGGTTCGATCGTGCACCAACTCCGACTGCTAGTTCTCTCTGGCCTGTTGTTAACGTTCGTGGCGTGTGGCGGAGGCTCTGGTAACAATATTCCACCGCCTCCTCCGCCACATTTTTCTGCGTAGGGTAGACATGTTTTCGGGCAAAAGAAATGGGCCGATACCGGCCCATTTCTTTAAACCCATTCTGAATGCGGGCTATTTTGATTGGTCGACGGTGATGCCGTTGGGCCCAGATGCTTTCTGTGCCTTGGCTTTCTTGGCGGCCATGGTCTTGTCCACCCATTCGTCGGCGGTCTTCAGATCGGCGGTGCGTTGGTCCGGCTCGTCGCATTCGCGATCGGCTTTTTCGCGGTACATCAGGTTCATGTAAGCCATCGCATCGTCGTAGTCATCTCGAAGCGATAACGCCTTGTTGAGACTGTCGATCCCGTCCTGAATGACTTGCCCGTTTTGTTCGCGCAGTTGAGCGCACACTTTTTTGTCCTTCAGCGGCTCATCCGGGCGGAGGCCCAATTTTGAACGCGCTTCCATGCGCGGCTGATACGCTTGTGTCCAGTCAATAACTCCGATGGAGTAGTATGCCTCGGGGTCGTTGGGATCGAGATCGATGGCCTTGCGGTAGTACTGCTTCGCGTCTTCAAACTTCTTCATCTGCAGGTAAAGATAGGCAATCCCTTTAATGCTGTTTACGTTCTTGGGGTCCTCCTGCAGCACAGACTTGTATTGGTCAATAGCGGCATTTGCGTTCTGCAGGTTCTCCGGAGAATCAACTCCGGGGATGTACTGCGCGAGATAAGCCGTAGCGAGATAAATCTTCGCGTTCTGCAGGCTGGGGTCGAGAGTGACGGCGTTCTTGAAATGCTCAATCGCCTGTTCGTACCGCGCATTCTTATAAGAGGCCACGCCCTTATTTAATTGGTCGCGGGCGCGCAGCTTGTTGCAACCAGTTGCCGATAATACGAGCGCGGACGCTGCCATCAACGCCAAGACTCGCAAGCTTATTTTCATGAAAATTAGATCCCCTTCCGACGCATCGGTGAATCCAGCCGCATACGATAACAGAAAATCGCAGAACGTGCGGCGCAGAATGTGCTTTCGCGCACGGTATGGACGGGTGAGACGACCGTCCCAAAGTAGAATGCGCCATGTTGGGCGCGGACGGCCGAGGGCGCCTGTCCCACTGTCTCCACTATCCGCCAGCCTCGATCTTGGCCGTGATCAGCCCGACTTTGTCTACACCGGCCGAATGCGCAATATCGATCACGTTTGCAATGTCGGCGAAGGGAATATTGTCATCGCCCTTGACGAACATGACTTTTTCCGCTCGGGTCTTGTAGATGTCGGTCAGCCGCGTTTGGAGGTGATCCCAGCTCTCGTCGTCTTGGTTGACCTTCAACCCGGGGGTCTGGCCGGGTCCGCGGTCGATCACTTGGACCACGATAGTGCGGTCATTCGGCTGGTTCTTGGGCGCGTTCGGCGGAGGTGGCTGCGGTACCAGGGCATCCAGTCCTTTTGAAACTACCGGTGTGATCACCATGAAGATAATCAGCAGCACCAGCAACACGTCGATAAGCGGGGTTACGTTAATATCAGCCGCTGGCCCGCCTTTTCCACCACCAACTGCCATTGCCATAGATAAATCTCCTGTTGTTTCCCCGCCTACTGCAACCCGCTGGCCGTCGCGTTCGGTGGTCTGGGTTGCTGCGGTTTTTGTTCTGTGATCAAGCCAAGATCGTCCACGCCGGCCGCGCGAACATTGTCCACCACCTCGACCACGCTCTTATATTTCGAACGAGAATCTGAGCGCACGAACACACGTTTGTCCACTTGGCTGGCGATCCGGTCTTTGATTTTGTTGGTTAGTTGGTCAGGCTGCACCCGGTCCCGCCCCAGGAAAATGCTTCCATCTCGCGTGATAGCAACCACGATGGCATCTTCCTTGTCGGCATCCGACATCTGTTGCGGGTTATTTACCTTGGCAAGGTCAACAGAAATGTCCTTCTGCAACATTGGGGTGATGACCATGAAGATGATCAGCAGCACCAGCATGACGTCCACCATGGGAGTCACGTTGATGTTGGAGTTGACCTTCGCGCCTTCGTCTCTTTTGGCAATTGCCATACCTGTTCTCCTGCTTAAATTCCAGCGCGTGTAACGCTCGGAGAGATCCGGCGGGATTTGCTCCGCCGGACCTTGAGCAACTCACTTGCTAAAAATGGCAGTTGGGGTGACGGGCGTCTCGCCCGTCAGCGCGGGCACCCCGCGCCCAAGGCCATTCTTACCTGCGTACCGCGCCGCGACGCTTCAGGAAGTAGTCGATCAGCTCGCTTGACGAATTGTCCATTTCCACGTCAAACGCTTCCACGCGACCAGTCAGATAGTTGAACATCATGACGGCCGGAATCGCGACCAACAATCCAAAAGCAGTCGTGACGAGCGCTTCGGCGATACCGCCAGCGACTGCCGCCAGACCGGTCGCCTTCTCCTGCGAAATACCTTTGAAGGCGTTCAGAATGCCCATCACGGTGCCGAACAGTCCGACGAACGGGGCCGTCGAACCGATGGTGGCCAAGCCGCCGAGACCGCGCTTCAGTTCAGCGTGAACGATAGCTTCGGTGCGCTCCAGGGCTCGCTTGGAAGCTTCTATGGTCTCACCGGGAATGTCAGTGCTCTCCTGATGAGCGCGGAATTCCATGAGGCCCGCGGTGACAACCTTGGCCAGATGGCTCTTCTTGTTGCGCTCGGCGACTTTGATCGCCTCGTCAATCTTTCCGTCCCGCAGCGCCCCTGCCACTGCCGGAGCAAAGGCCCTGGACTGCTTGCGGGCCGCGCTGAATGCCATCCAGCGGTCGATCATCACGCCGAACGACCAACCGGACATGATGAACAGAATGAATACCACCGCGCGCGCAACCCATCCCATCTGCTTCCATAGCGAAATGGGATCCCACTGTGGTGTTCCCTGGTCCTGAAACAGCCATGCGGCGGTTGCCGACATATTTGCCACTAGGTGTGTTACTTCATGAGTTACGAACATGAGTTGCTTTTCCTCCTCAGGATCTTCCTGTCGAAAATCAGATGCTTACATTTCTTACCGAAGTTGTTCTCACGCTGCGGATGTCTCCTCGTGTATCGTCCCTGCGGGACTCGCTGCCAGCGACTATCCTCCGGATAGCGTGAAGTTCACAGTAACTTGCGTGTCGACTACGACCGGCTCGCCATTCAGAATGTATGGCCGGTAACGCCATTGCTTAACGGCATCCAGCGCGGCCTGAGTCAGCAGCGGGTGGCCGCTGATCACATGCAGGTTCTGAATCGTGCCGTCTTTACCGATCTCGGCCGCAAGTATCACGCTACCTTGGACGCGAGCGGTGCGCGCCAGCGGTGGATAAACCGGCTGCACGCGGTGCAGCACCATTCCCTGAGTGACGCCCTGTGACACGCGCACGCGCTGCACGGCCACTTTCGGCACAGCAACAGGAGTGTTGCCGATAATACCACCGATCACGCCCCCCATTTGGCCTCCGGGCACGCCTCCGGGAACGCCACCGACTACGCCCATTGAAGGCGGCGGAGCTGCTTCTTCCTTAATTATTTCTACTTTCTTCGGAATCTTGGTAGGGGTGCGGAGCTGGTTATTCACGATCTCAGTCTGGACCTGCTTTACGACATGCACAACCGCCGGCGGTGGGGGCGGTGGCGGCGGAGGTGGCGGCGCCACCAAAGCCATCATCAGTTGTGCCTTCGGCAGGGCTTCCGTAAACAACAGCGGAATCAGAACCAGAACACCGACGATGATCGCTTCCAGGACGAAAGAAAATGTCGTGGTTTTTCCGCGCGTAGTTCTTAATTTCCCACCCGATTCAATCAGGCTGTCCTCAAACATAAGTTCTCTCCCACAGTCCTACGATGTTTTAGACACCGGACACTGCCGGTTTGCTCCCAGTTCGAGATCAGTAATCTACCACTTAGGCCACGTACGACAAGGGCAAAACAAGCACGTCTGCAGCCACATTCGGCAGGAAGCCGTAAGCAGCACTGCCACAGCCGAACCAACTTACTCTGCTACAAACTTGCGAAGCAGATGCCGACTGCCAGAACTGCCCGCCGATGCCCGGTTAAGAGGGCCTAAGCCTTTGCCTTTGCTTTCTCCCGGCGCCCGGTACCCGCGGAAACCGTAGCGGCAGGTTTGTTCCGGCCGGATCGCCAATCCTGGTACGCCACCAAAATCGGGGCTGCAACGGCAATCGACGAATATGTCCCGATTAAGATGCCGATTACGAGGGCAAAGGAAAACCCATGCAACACTTCGCCCCCAAAAAGGAACAAAGCTAGCACAGTCAGGAATGTTAAACCTGCTGTCAAGATGGTTCGGCTCAGGGTCTGGTTTATGCTGCGATTCACGATGTCCGACAGCTTCTCGCGCCGCATCAGCTTCAGGTTTTCGCGAATCCGGTCAAAAACCACGATGGTGTCATTGTTGGAGTAGCCGATAAGCGTCAGAATCGCCGCTATCACCGTGAGAGATATAGGTTTATCGGTTAACGAGAAAGCGCCGACGGTGATCAATGTGTCGTGGAATACCGTAATCACGGCAGCCACTCCGTAAATCCACTCAAAACGGAACGCCAGGTAGACCAGCATGCCAGCCAGCGAGTAAACGGTCGCCAGGATCGCCTGCTTCTGCAACTGCTTGCCTACCTGCGGCCCGACGATCTCAACTTGATAGACACCGAAATCGGAGAGAAAGAAACTGTCCTGGAGCGAGGCCAGAACTGCCGGCTGAACAGTTCCGTTCAGGTCGCTGAAGCTGGAGAGCACGCCGCCTTTAGTCTTATCGCGATAACTGGTGATGGTCTGGGCAATTTGGGTATAGCGCTGCTGGGCGTCAGTACCGAGATGGAGCGGGTCTTTCTGCAGCAGGTATGAAGCGATGGAGAGCGTGCTGCTGTTGTTCAGGTCCTGTTTTCCGGCGGGAACACTGGTTTGCAGGGCAGCGATGATCTGGTCTTTACCTCGGTCAAGCGCCTGTTCGCTGGTTTCCTGCAAGGGCAGGTCGACGAGAATTTCGTTTGATTCGACCGCGCCGTAGCGCTGAATGCGGACGTTGTGCAATCCAGCGCGGTCCATGTCGGCGCGAACCCGATTGTCATCGGGTGTGTGCGTGTATTTGACGTAAACCAGTGTGCCGCCGCGGAAGTCAATGCCGAGCGGAATGTGGTGCCAGAACAGCATGGAGAGGATGCCGGCCACGCTGAACACCAGCGAGAAGGCGATGAAGTACCACTTCTTACTTAAAAAATCGATGTTTGGATTACGAAAAAATTCCACGCTGGTTAAACCCCTTCACTACATTCTTGTCATTCCGAACACGCTCGCTTTTGCGGGCGTGAGAGGAACCTTACGTCAGCTTGCCTCGCCATTGCAGCTGTGAATAAATCCACCGACTTCCGGTTCGCGGGTGATCCTTTTCAGCCATTGCCACTGCACCCGCTTCGTACGGTCCCTCTCTCGTCCGCTGCGCGAACGAGTTCGGGATGACAACTTAAATACTTAACGCTTCGCCCACTCG
>DATBIE010000191.1:0-17885 GCA_036557105.1 Terriglobales bacterium | reverse complement strand
AACCATCCCGTTTTTTCACAGCCCGATCCCTTCGTTACCGACGATCCTGGTGCTGCCGGTGCGATCACATCAACCGTAATACCGCAGCGGCAAGTTCAATTTGCTCTGAAGTTCCATTTCTAGATTCGACGGGAGCGGGATGAAACGAAGGGACTTTCTAAAAACTAGCGCAGCCTTGGCGGCGGCTGCTGAAATTGGAAGCAGGGCAGCCCACGCTGTTGTCCCGGCACATAATTGGGGCAAGTATGATTTCGGCTCCGGCCCGCCAGTTACAGACCGACTGAACCAGGGTCCCTTTCCTCAGTACGCCCCCTACGCAGTCATTCCCAGCGACGAAGTCGTCATGAGCACGACGCCATCGGAAGAGGTCGTTCCAAACTACGGCATGGGGCTTGTCACCTACATCACTGCAGATATGGGCACGGACGAAATTAAGTCGGACAACATTCCGCAAGCGATTGAAGATTTAGTCCGCTTCCCTTTGGGCCACAAGCTTTACATCCGGCCCACCTGGCGTGAGATTCAGCCCAAGCCAGGACGCCTGGAGTTTCCCGATTACATCAAGCAGATCTTCGTCCTCGCGAAGAAAAATGACAAGCGCATCGGACTGCGCGTTCAGATGAGCGCTCCGGATTACTGGCATGCGCCGGCGCTACCGGATTTCGTCCTCGACAAAGTCCCCACCGTCGATCTCGTGATGGATCCGCACGAATCCCCGAAGTCAGGTGAAAGATTCCTCAAGAATCCGTACACGAAATATCAGCCGCGATTCGATCATCCTTTCTTTCAGCAAGCATTCAAACGACTGGTCGAACAAATGGCCTCGGAGTTCAATGGAAGTCCAATCATTGAATTCGTCGACACCTTTCTTTACGGCTTCTGGGGCGAAGGACACACCTGGCCTTTTGCTAACAATCCGTTTCCTGACTATCAAACTGCCGAACGTACCTGGATCAATATGTGGAACGTTCAGCAGGAGAACTTCACCAAGACGCCTCTCCTGACTAATACAGAGCCCGACTACAGCCGTGTCGGAAATTCAGAAGTTCTCGACCGCACTGTTCGCAGCAACAATTGGATTCGTAGCGATACGATCTTCATCGAAAACGAACAGATCGAAGCCTTGAGCAATCGGCCTCCCTGGTCTGCGGTGATGATCGAACAAGGCCTACCGGGACAACCACCGGACAAAGTAACTTCACACGAGGGTATCTCGCCTTCTGACGACATCATCGCGCACGTGATGGATGTCGGCGCGAACTACTGGTCCCTCTGGAATTTTCATCAGATCAACGCAAAAAACTTGGCCAGCTACTACCAAGCCTTCCCAACGTGGTTTGACCGAATCGGCCGCCGCATCGGCTATCGGGTGCGTCCATCGTTCATCTGGACTTATGAAGATAACGGCTACCGCGGGCTGATTATCGGTTTTGTCAATGATGGAATCGCGGGTGTACCCGGCGTTTTGCGAATCACGGTTGAGAGCGAAGATGGCAAGACTTTGAAAAGCGGTTGCCTCGATGCCGGGTACCCGCTCCCTGGAAAAATTCGGCAAGCGCAATTTGTGTTGCCAAAAGATATCAAATGGCAAGGCTTGCGGCTTCGCGCAGAAATTGAAGTGAAGGGGATGCGTTATCCAGTACGCTGGGCCTGTCACCAGAAGTTGAACGATGATGGCACACTGACGTTGCGAGCGAACGGCCGTCACGGATAAACACGCCTCCTTTCAGATGACTGATTTGAATAACAGGACTGAAATCGCGAACTTGTTCCCACACCAGCTTGGCTTGACAAAGGACTACCTCTGCGCGAGAGTTACGATTCGAAGTAAAACGAAACTCACTCAGCGACAAGGCCGAAACCGTGGGTACCAACGGAATGCTGAACGAGGAACGCCGGCGCGCCATTGTGGACATTCTGCGCCAGAGCAAGCGTGTTCTGGTCGCCGATCTGGCCAGGCAATTCCGAACTTCACAAATCACTATTCGCAAGGATTTGGAGGCGCTCGACCGCCAGGGTCTCATCCAGCGTACGCACGGCGGCGCATTGCCTGTGCAAACCAGCGCGTTGTTCGACCCAACTCTGCGCGAAAAAGAGAAGCTTCATCGCAAGGAGAAAGACCGCATTGCCGCTGCTGCCGCCAAAATGGTGGAACGAGGTCAGTGCATATTACTCGACTCAGGCACGACTACAACAGCGATTGCCCGGGCGCTCAAGGGAATTGGCGGGCTCACCGTGGTGACGAACGCAATCAACATCGCGGCCGAACTTGATGGTTCAGATATCGAAGTCATTCTCACTGGAGGCACGCTACGAAAGAATTCGTTTTCGCTCGTCGGTCCACTGGCGGAGCAAACCTTGCGCCAGTTGAGTGCAGATGTTTTGTTCCTTGGCGTTGATGGCTTCGACCTTAAGATGGGCCTGTTTACCCCGAATCTTCTCGAGGCCCAAGTCAATCGCGCCATGGTGGAAGTTTCGCGTAAGACGGTCGCAGTCTGTGATTCGAGCAAATTTGGTCGCCGGAGTTTGTGCAACATCATGCCGGCCAGTGCTGTACATCACGTAATCACCGATAAAGGCCTTGCCAAACAAGACCTTCACGCAATGCAGGAAGCGGGAATATCAGTAACGCTGGTCTGATTGCCTGGCCGGTCCGGCCACGCAGACCTGCATCCCACTTGGAATTTGATCGACAGGAGTGGTTCGCCTATGCGCAGACGAGATTTCGTGAAAACCAGCTTCGCCCTAGGGGGCGGCACTCTCGCAACACCACGAATGTTCGCAGACGTCCCCGATCATCTTTGGCATGGCTACTTCCCGCCGCCACAGGTAGCGAATCGCCTGAATCAAGGCCCATTCGGCATCAGCCAAGATGAAGGCTGGTACACGATCTTCGTTACCGATCCTTCGCGTGAACACATTCGGAATTTCGGTACCGGGCTTGTCGGTTACACATGGGAAGAAAACGGCCCCGCGTTAAGTGTGCAGTGTGGCAACGAAACGCTTGAGCAAGCGGTTGAGAAAATGGCGTCGCTGCCTTTCGTCGATGTCTTATATATTCGCTGCGATTGGCGCGACATTCAGTCTGGCCCGGGAAAGCTCACGTTGTCACCGGTTTGGGAAGCCACTTTCGATGCGGCGAAGCGCCACAAGTTGGGTGTGGGATTTCGCGTACAGCTCTCCAGCCCGAACATTGAGCCGAACAAAATTTCCATGCCAGACTTCCTGCGCGAGAAAGTTCCAATCGTCAACATTGGCGGCAAATCCAAAGAACACAAAACCAGCTTCGATTTTTATGAGCCGCGCTATGACTCACCGGAATTTCAGAAAGCCTTCACAGAGTTGAATGAGCTACTCGCCGAACGCTTTGACACCAACCCGCAGCTCGAATTCATGGACCTGATGATCTATGGCTTCTGGGGCGAGGGCCACACCAATGATTTGCCAAGTCCATTCCCCGACTATTTGACCGCCGAAAAAACTCTCGTCAACATGACGCAATTGCAAATCGACGCGTGGAAGCGGACACCGTTGGCAATCAACACGCAACCCGATATCAGCAACGTCGGGAACCGGCAAATACAGGACCTTGCAGTTCGCTCCGGATGCTGGCTGCGGTCAGATAGCCTGATCATGGACGAGCCTATCCAGATCGAGGAGCTTGCAAATCGTCCGCCCTGGCTCGCAACCATAATCGAGGACGGCTCAAACCGCCACTATGTGCTTCCGGAGTATGCTGATGAAGAAAAGGCGTGTCTCAGCAAACTACCGTCATCAATGCTGGCATTTGTAGGCCACGACAATGAGGCTATTCCGAATGACGATTATCCACATCGCATCGGCGGACCGATCAAGGTTCCGTATCGCGAGACTGCCGGATTCCACGCTCTTGATATCGGCACAAGCTATTTCGGACTCTGGACCGAAGCCGATAACATTCGCCGTTACTACGAAAAATATCCAGACTCGCTGCGTGCTATGGAGCACAGGCTCGGCTATCGTGTTCGTCCATCCTTAATATGGCAACGAAAACGGTACGGCACGATGGAATTGATCGTCGGGATTGTAAATGACGGCGTTGCCGGCGTACCCGGAATCCTCGGAGTTTACGCGGAGAGTCTCGATGGCAAAGTTAAAGTCGGCGGCAATCTTGATCCCGGCGAACCGCGGGCTGGAAAGATTCGTCAAGCCTCTTTAATCTTGCCGAAAGGCATGGATGGCCAACAGGTTGTTCTTCGCGCAGAATTGGAGGTCAAAGGCGTGCGCCGCCCGGTACGTTGGGCTTGCCGCCAGCAAACAAATCCGGATGGTTCGCTCACGATTCGTTTGAAGAAGGGCAGCGACTCGGATTGGAGAAAAGGAGTATAGGTGTCGAACGAGAGTGACAATCACGACAAATCCCTCGGGCTGAATCAACCGATTTGTCGGCGCGACTTTTTGAATTCGACTTTGTTGGCCGCAGGTGGGGCGCTGCTCGGGCCTCTCACTCCACAGCAGTTGCTGGCCAACGCCGCTGCTGCCGGGGAATGGACCGGATACGGCGGCGTCGGCGACTATTCCAATTCAAACGGAAACACGCTCGAAGTAATGACTGCCGGGCACCAGATCCGCAGCGGCGTCTTCAACGATTCGTTGCCGCAAGACACGATCGACACCGGCGAGGTCTTTGACTGTGTAATCGTTGGCGGAGGCGTCAGTGGCCTCTCCGCGGCGCTATTCGTGCAGAAGTATGGTGGCTCAAAGCTCACGTCTCTCGTCCTCGACAACCATCCAGTTTTCGGCGGTGAATCCAAACGCAACGAATTCATCGTTGACGGCCAGCGCATCATGGGACCACAAGGCGCTGACCATTTCCAGGTCCCGCTTCCGCACAGCTTCATGGCGCGCTTTTTCGAGTTGATCGGCCTCGATTGGCGCGGATTCGAGTATCAGAAATGGGTAAGCTCAGACCCCGAGATTCCTTTGGGTTACAGCTTCGAAGACGCGCGAGGACCCGATGCGCTTTATTTCGGAGCGAAATTTGGACAACAACCGGGGAAATGGCTAGTCGATCCCTACAAAAACAGGTTGCAGGGCGCGCCAATTTCCGAAAAGACCCGAGCCGAACTGTTGAGGTACAACGAGCAGCCGAAATCTGGCCTGCCGTTTGATTATCCCGGAGACGAAAAGTCCCGACAGATCGATAGCGTCACGATCGAACAATATCTAACTGACAAGTACGGCTTAAGCAAAGAAACCATTCAGACGTTCATGGCCGACGCGGGCGGCGGATACGGCGCCGGACCTGATGTCGTTTCCGCCTACTGCATTTATGCCTTCGACGTTGACCGCTCGATGGACGAGCCATCGCTGTCCTTCCCCGGCGGCAACGCCGGAATTGCGCGGCACATGGTGAAGACACTCATGCACGATTCAATCGCCGGACCCAAAACGCTCGATGCAGTATGCCGCAACAAAGTCAACTTCGACGCGCTCGATCGCCCTGGCCAGCCTGCGCGGATTCGTTTGAGCAGCACGACGGTCTGGGTGAAGCACGAGGGCGACGCATCGAAATCAAAATTTGTAACAGTCGCGTACACGCGCGGCGGAAAAGTCTATCGAGTGAAAGCGCGTTCGGTGGTGATGGCAGGTGGATGCTGGACTTCAAGGCACATCGTGCGTGATCTTCCGACCGCGTATCGCGAGGCTTACGACAAGTTTTATCGCTCTCCTTGCATGATGGCGAACGTAGCATTGCGCAATTGGCGGTTCCTTTACAAAATGGGAGTTTCAGGATGCCAGTGGTTTGAAGGTCTTGGCAGCTTCACCGCAGTTCGAAAGCTTCCGACATTTGCGACCGATCAGAAGACTATTGGTCCGGACTCTCCCGTAGTGCTCACGCTCAAGGTTCTTTTTCCGCACTACGGATTACCGCTCCAGGAGCAAGGCAATCGTGGACGTGCTCAACTTCTTTCCACGCCGTTTCGAGACTACGAGCGGCAGATTCGCGCGCAACTCAGCGAAATGTTTTCTGCTTCCGGATTTGACGCATCACACGACATCGCCGGCATCATTCTCAACCGCTGGGGACATGCATACGTAAGCCCTCAGCCAGGATTTTTCTTTGGTAAAAATGGGAATCCGGCGCCGCGCACGGTTTTGCGCGCCGCGCCGTTTGGAAGAGTGGCTTTTGCTAATACTGATCTTTCAGGCACGCCGGACCATCGCACCGCAATCGGAGAAGCGCATCGCGCGGTCAGTCAATTGCTCGATCAAGTTTTAGTGGCATAGAAGCTGTATCGAATCTAAATTAGGAGGAGTCGTGATCAATCGAAGGCGGTGGTTACAAGCACTTGGCGTCACAGTTGCTGCATCTGCACACTCGAGGGCAGCGCACGCAATCCCGAGCGCAAGTCAGGATGCGGAAGCGGCGCCCGCGAGGAAACCTCAGCCACTGCGCCTTGCCGACTACGAACCTCACAGCATGCTGCATACTCAGGAAACGGACGTGCCTCGTGCGGCGTTTCCGGTCGTCGATGTACACACCCACATCAGTGTCTCGGCAAAGCAGAAGAACGGAGTATCGCTCTCGGCCAAGCGCACGTACCTCGGCCAACCGGACGAACTTCTCGCCGTGATGGACCGCAAGAACCTCCGCGCGATGGTTAACCTGACGGGCGGCTACGACGCGGGACTTGTCGACGCCATCTCCAAGTATGACAAAGCACATCCCGGCCGTTTCTATTGCTTGACCGAGCCCTGTTATGAGAAATTTCTCGACCCGAACTATCCAAAAATTCAAGCCGATGAGATTGAACGTGCGCATCAGGCCGGAGCAAGAGGCCTAAAGATTCTGAAGACGCTCGGCCTTTATTTGCGCGACAACATCACTACAGGCAAGCTGGTGAGAATCGATGACAAGCGCTTCGATCCCATGTGGGACGCCTGCGGACAACTGAACATGCCGGTCGCCATACACATTTCTGACCCGGTTGCGTTCTTCACACCTACCGACCGCTTCAACGAGCGCTACGAAGAGTTGAACAATCATCCGGACTGGTCTTTCTATGATCATGATTTTCCCAGCAACGCTGACCTGATTGAAGCGCGCAATCATGTGATCGCCCGCCATCCGCACACGAAGTTCCTGGTCCTGCACGTCGGAAATTTTTCTGAAAATCTCGACAATGTTTCCGAGAACCTCGACCGCTTTCCCAACATGACGGTGGATATTGCCGCGCGTATCGGCGAGCTCGGCCGCCAGCCGCGCCGGTCGCGCAAATTCTTCGATCAATATCAGGACCGCATTCTTTTCGGCACCGATGCCACCCCGCATGGCGATGAATTTCCGCAGCAGGTCTTCAATGACAAGTTGTATGAAATCTATTACCGCTTTCTTGAGACCGAAGACGAGTATTTCGATTACGCTCCCGCTCCAAAACCGCCCCAAGGGCGCTGGCGGATATACGGCATCGGCTTACCGAAGTCGATTCTTGAAAAGGTTTACAACCAGAACTTCTCGCGGCTGTTCGATATCAAGATATGACACTTCCGCATTCTCGTTTGTTGGTGTTCGTTCTGGGGCTGTCGCTTGCTTCGCCGAATTTGATATCGGCCGCCGAGCCGACAATAAGAAGCGTGCGCGCCAAAGCGGACATCCCTCTCAATGCGAATCCGAAATCGCCTTTTTGGCGAGGTTCTCAACCCGTGTTCATGGACTCAGACCCTCAGGGCCATTCCGTACCCAAGTATCGAACCGAAGTACTTACTCGCTGGACAAAGCAGAATCTCTATCTCTTATTTATATGTCCGTATGAGGAGCTCAACCTTAGGCCAGACCCGAAGACTACAACTGAAACCAACCAGTTGTGGAACTGGGACGTGGCCGAGGCCTTTATTGGTTCGGATTTCGACGATATTCAACGTTACAAAGAATTCGAGATTTCACCGCAAGGGGAATGGATCGACCTGGACATCGATCTTCACAAGCCTCATCACGAAGTCGGCTGGATCTGGAATTCAGGCTTCCAGGTTTCGGCGCGGATCGACCGTGCCGCTCGCATCTGGTATGGTGCAATGAAAATTCCCTATTCCGCCATAGACACGCGCCCTGCCGCCGCAGGAAATACGCTGCGAGTGAACTTATTCCGCAGCCAGGGCCCCGGCCCAGATCGCCACGAGATCACATGGCAGCCGACAATGTCGAATACCTTTCACGTACCGGAACGTTTTGGACTGCTTCGGCTCGTGAACAAGCAGTAAAAGCACCCGGCTCGCAGACCTTCGTCATTTTTTCTCGCCACAGGCTGCCGCATACTTCCCAAGCACAGCCCCACGGATGTGATGCTGGACTATTTCAGAGGGCGAAGCGGCGAGAGTTCCCCCACGAATTGCTTCATACTCTGCCGGCAAGTACTGACTCACTAGCGTCAGGAGAGGTGGGTGTAGGGTGAGGTTCTCAAACACCAGATCAATCTCCTGCCTCACCGCCGGTTCGGGCCAGTAATATCGACAACGATCACTGTAGCTGTAGAAACGCGAAAGGCGCAGTTGGTGCTCGTCACCGTGGTAGTAGTCGCGCCAATAGACAGGATTTCGCAACATGGCTGAATCCAGGACTTCGCGAACATTCGAAAGGCGAGCGGTCTTTCCGCCCAGCATTTCATGCTCGATCTCGGAAAGTGCAAAGATTGCCTCGCGAAAAGCGAATGTCAGCTCCGGCCCAACCTTCAGAATCGCGAAGTGGTCCTCCACCATTTGTTTCAGAGCTAAAGGAAGCTGATAGTCGGTGGAGTGCGCTTCGTAGATAAGCTCTGGCCTGGTCGGAAGCGCGGAACATAGCGCTTTCGTTTTTTCACGATGATATTCGAATACGCTGTTCTCGCCGAACTCCACTCCAGGCTGGACGACGAGCCCAATGACCCTATTCCATGCATCATCCAATTGACGCTTCTGAAATGCTCGCTGGAATGCGGCGAGCGTGGATTGAACATGGGCGGCATCGGTGACTGAGATAGCATCCTCTGGACCCGACTCACCACCGGGCGCAGGCACTTCCGTTCCCACCACATACAACAAAGATGGAGGATTTGGGGACAGCTCACGGCATGCGTTCTCAGCCGTTTCGCATAACGCGGCAGCTCGATCAGCAACAGTCGGCTCATCAGGCCCGCGCTCGGGATCGTCGGCACAAGCCATGCTGGCGTCGAGGTGAATTTTTTGGTATCCGGCCAGCACACAGGCGCGAACTAACTCCTGGGCTTTCTCCATCGCCGCTGAGACTGGTTCACGCCGCCAGGGAAACGGGCCGAGATGGTCACCGCCGAGCAGAATTCGATTGCTTGACAGGCCCGCCTCACGCGCAACGCCGTGGACAAACTCAGCAAATTGATTCGGAGTCTGCCCTGTATATCCGCCAAACTGATTCACCTGACTGGAAGTTGATTCGACGTGCAGGACCGAATCATTTTCATGCGTTTCACGCGCGGCCGCCGCGATCACCTGCGGGTGCGCCGAACACACTGCATAGACGCCTACAGCATCGGACGAGCGATTCCGCCGAATTATTTCTTGCAACCGTGCGCCGGCGTTGTTCGATTTCGAAGACTTATCAGCAAGGATCACAGTCGTTGAGCTCTGGGCTACAAGTAGTCTGGAAGCATCGAGGCCCTCTACTCTGGTTTGGCTTCAAGCAGCAGGTGCCCGGTGAACTCGACATTCAGCTTTGCGTTTACCCCCGCCACAGTGCCGAAGCTCTTGCCGTTCACGTAATCTTGAACGTTGTATCTGCGATCATCCATGCCGCGCAGTTCGATCGGTCCCTTCCAGTGTTTAGCGTAGAACGCGTAATACATCGTCTGGTCACGCCGGACTACGTGTGTCTCGGGCACATCGAAGCCGATGTCATAAAGCTGCCCGAGATAGTGGCCGTGGGAAAGTTGCTTGTCGCGGTAGATCGCCAGCCACTTTTTAAAGTCGGCTTCTCGCCCCGCAGTCAGGTCAGATTTGCCATGCTTCTGAACGAGAGAAGGCAGCACGAACTGCGTCCCGAGCACCCCGCCGATCCCTACCGTCGATGCGAAGTCGTTCCCGCCGTCGCTCAGCTCCACATGATCGCCAAAGAACGGCAGATCGTCTCCCATCAGCGCCTTCAAGGTCTTCCCTTTCGATCTCACCTGGAACGAACTCTCCGGGTCTGACGCCACCGACATATTGAAATACGGCATTGTGAAAAATGAGTAGCTGGTGCCGCAGGGGCAGAACTCTACCAAGGCTCCTGGTTTTATAGATTGCGCCGTCTCATAGATCGCGCGGAAGAAATCCGGCATCGCTTCCACCGAATCTTCAGGCGATGCATGATGGTGTGCTGGGTTGTAGCATGCCGGAGCGCCATTCATGTGCTGGCCGTCGAGCTTCAACCCGTCGAATCCCCAATCCAGCAGAATCTTGCGCACGAGGGCCTTGTGGTACTCGACTACGCCTTTATCAGCCGGGCACAAATAATATGAATTCCACCAGGAAATTTTCTGTCTCGACCCATCCTTATTTAATAGGGCATAGTCCGGATGTTCCTTGAGCAACTCAGAATTCGGCACAGCACTAAGCGGCGACCACCACAGCTGCGCCCGGAAGCCCTCCTGGTGAATCCGGTCTACTATGGCCCGCATGTCCTTGTCGCCATTCGGATATTTATTGGGATCGAGAGCCCAATCCCCCACATTGTTCTGCCATCCATCATCAAGCGTCACCCACTTGAATCCCAGCTCTTTCACCTTTGGCAGTGTTTCGTAGATCTGTTTAGGTTGTACGGTCCGTCCATAGCCCCACGCACACCAGATCGTGCCTTTGCCGTCAACCGGAGGACTGGCAGGATGGAGACCCTGAGCAATCATGAAACGCCGATATTCGACCAGCGTATTGAAGTAATCACGCTGATGAACGGCCACGAAAGTGCGGAAGGTGTGTAGGCTCTCACCCGATTTGAGCGTGATCTCTTCGCGCCGCTCCACTCCAATGCTGGCATGAGTGGCATCCGGCATCGACACAGGCAGCGAAACCAACCGCGGCCGCAACTCCAGGTGTCCGACCCCAATCCCCACATCCCGCCGCCACACATCCAGAACGGGAGTTCCGCCGCCGTAATCGCTGGCGTTCATGCCGAGATAGTTTTGCTGCGAAAATTTCGCTTTGAGTGGCAGCACCCAATTCGGGCGCTTTTCGTACGAACCGGGCTCGTAAGACCAAAAGGCGGGAGAGCCAGCACCGGATGGTGCATTTACGACGTATGCATTATTTTTCCAGCCGGTGATCTTCAGAGCGGCATTGCCGCTGTTGGTGTACTGAACATCAAACACTGCCATGGTTGGAAAATCGTTGTAGATCGTAACCGCGACTGTTTTGGTGAGCTCACCCGCTTTTCCAACCAGCGTGAGTTTCTCTCCGGCGCCAATTTTGTCTTTAACGGCATCACTCGTTTGTGAGACCAATCGGAAACGTGTCCAGCGCCTCGTCGGAGTTCTCAGGCTCTCACTTGCTGCGAAAGGTCCAAGCGGTGTTTCCTTTCCTGCAAAGAGCGCAATAACCCGGGTCCGCAAGGAACCGTCAAATTCCACGCGTAAATTTTTACTTTCAATTTCTGCCTTGGCCCCAGGCGTTGAACTCGGTTGCGTAGCCGAAGCAGACGAAAGAGCAACGACCCAGGCAATGCTGAATGCTAAAAACGCCCGCGAAAGAGAAATACCGTAGTATTGCGAATTGTTTCTTTTCATTGCGAATAGTTTCCTGTCAGATCACTATCTGCGAGAAAAACCTTGAAGTCAAGCGAGCAGCGTAGGTGCAACGCGAAAGGACGACCTGAACAAGCTCAATACCAAAGTAACGCTGATCCCGCAGTTAAGAGCATCCGCAGAATGCGCTAAGGATATGCTACCCAGAAGATTACGGCATGCCCGAATAATTGTTGACACCGCAAAAACGCCATGAAAAAGCTGTCCTTCATTGTTTCGCTGCCGACGCTGGAGAACGACTACCAGCAGCAGCAGGCCAAAGAGGCCGAGCGTATCGGTGCAAACCTTGGTGTTGATATCACCGTATTCGATTCATACAACGATTCGATCACCCAGACTCTCGAGTTGCTCAAAATCGTTCAATCCAAATCCGAGCCTCGCCCCGACGCGATTATCGTCGAACCGTCCGGAGGCACCGCCTTCCCTCAGGTTGCAAACGCCGCCGTTTCTTCCGGAATGGGTTGGGTGGTGCTCAATCGAAATGCTGACTACATTCCCCACCTTCGTTCTGCCAGCAAAGTGCCGGTCTTTTGCTTAGGCCCGGACCACACCGAAATTGGCCGCCTGCAAGGAAAGCAATTGGCGGCGCTGCTTCCACAGGGAGGGTCTGTTCTCTACATCGAGGGCCCAGCCGCAAGTTCTTCTGCAAAAAAAAGGCACAGTGGAACTTTAGAAACAAAACCTACAATCATTCAACTTTTTCGGATGAACGCTCATTGGACCGAGCAAAGCGCATTCAATGTCGTCAGTCGGTGGCTCAGACTTCCCACCTCGCGCGAAACGGCGATCCAGGCGATTGCCGGTCAGGATGATTCCATGGCAATGGGAGCGAGGCGAGCTATTGAAGAAAGCCTGAGCGGGGTGGACCGCGAGCGATGGCTCAGCTTGCCGTTCCTCGGATGCGATGGGGTACTGGAAACCGGACAAGCCTGGGTGCGCAAGGGCCTGCTTCGCGCCACCGTCATCTCGCCCGCCAATACCCGTCCCGCAATCGAAATGCTCGTCAGTTGGTTGCGCACCGGAACAGTTCAGCCGCCATACTCATCAACTAAGCCCACTTCCTATCCTCCCGCGGAAACACTAACGCCCATCGCAAAGGCACAAAGCATTTGATCTTCATTACTTATTGAGTACGGCTACGTGTGTGAAGGAAGCAAGTCCCAGATGCCGGGATCTTCCGTGCCCAGAACCCAGGAACAGAATCCTTGAAGACCACGTTCTTTGACAAGCTTATAGCGTTCACCAAACGTGCGCGCGTCGGTAAAGAAGATCCACTCACGCAAGTCGTCCCGATAAAAATAAAACCACGCCGAACGATCTGTCGGGTCCCATTCAACGTGACCGTTATAAGCCTTGGCAAGGTCGAGCGCGTCGTTTGTAGAAATGTATTCAGCTGAAGGGTTCGGTTTATCGCCGGTTGTACCTGCGGCTTTAACCGGCGTACCGGCAAACCAGTGGTAACCATAGAGCGGAATGCCCAGCGAAAGCTTCCCCGCAGGCACTACTTTCAGCGCGTAGTCGATGTTCGCCACCGTCCATGCCCACCCAGCAACCGGACCAGGCGCCGTCCAGCGCGTGTGTTGATCGTAGGTCATCAGGCAAATGAGATCCACAGACTGTGCCAATGCTTTCAGGTCGTATGCGCCGCGCCAATTTTCATAAATCCACGCAGAAAAACCGGTCTCACCGGGTGCTCCAGGAGCATTAGGCACTGTGGCGATCGTGAGCTGCAAATTTTCATGATGTAAAGCCGATGCGGTTTCACTCACTAACGCCGTCAACGCATTGCGGTCGGTCCAGTTGATGTTCTCAAAATCAAATTGAAATCCGCTGTAGCCATTTTCTTTGCACGCCCGGATAAGGGCCGCAATCATTTCGCGATGAGCTTGGGCATTATTGAGCAATTTGTGAAATTCATCCTGCACAAATCCAGCGTTGGCAACAATCGGCATCACCGGAACGTGATGCTGTCGCGCGGTTGCGAGAACAAGCGGATTCGGCCCGCCTGAGACCAGCCCGCTCGCGTCAACCACGTACCACGTGGGAACCAGGATATCGACTTTATCGACATGCGCCAGAAATGAACGCACAGATTTCGGATCGCGTGTCATATAGAACAGAGATTTAGGCTGTGCTGCGTGAAGTGGTGTGGCCGCCGTCAATAAAGACACGATGGAAACTAGAACAAGAAAGAATCGGTTTCTCATTGCGTTCGTCAGTGTAGCCTTCTGACGTAGTGTCACGCAATTTGTGATAGCCACCACTGCTTCGGATTGTTCCTCTACCATCTTCCACTGTGTGGTATTGCGTGCAGCATTTCTGTATCTTGCTGATTGCTCACCACAGCATGGCGTAAAAACTGAATTCGAGCATGATCTTGCTCGCCGAAACTTAAGCGGTACAATGCTCGCGCGGTTTCAGTCCGTATTTATCGCACATCCGAATAACGCGATCCCACAGGGTATCGGATTCCAAATCATCTTCTACTTGGGACGATCCTAAGTCAGGCAATCCAAAACCCATCGGCAAATTTGAAATTATCTCGTGTCTAACCGTGTCGATCATTAATGAGCTCCTTGGGGAAGGTCTGCACAAGCAATCCGAGTCTGCCTCACCTGGACAGTTCGACACAATACTGTGCGTTGCCGATTACGAAAGACCATGCCCTGAATGCGAATCACCAACGCCACAAGATAACGGCTAAGGGTGTGTTCGACAGCGTCAGGAGAAAGGAGTATCTAGAGACCGTTAGGCAGGCTTTGAAACACGAACGAAGCCGTCTGAAATGTCACCGGCAACCGGTTGCTTTGAAACGCGCATTGCATTCCGCTGTTCTTGCGTGGGCCAATGTGGCGGCTGAGAAGCAGGCTCGACACATAACCTCAAACGAATGCATCGCACGCATTGACATTGAAAATCGTTGCTCTTTGGTGCTGTTACATGCCAACAGCTCGCGCAAGCATAACGGTTGTCTCCGACTGGCATCATGCGCCGGAACTCATTGTCCGCCACGCAGAAAGGACACCGTACGGTTCCTATATCCATTGAAACACCTGCCGAAGAAATTGGGACGAAAAGGCGCGGCGACTATCAGAAACGTGTCGAAACGTTACAACTCCGCGCTTCCTCGCTAGGCGCGCGGCAATAACACGGACGATTTCGCACTAACAATGTAGATTTAATCTAACGCTCCGCAACTCGCGTGGGAATAGCCCAGTCGTGGTAAGGGACTTCCGTCATCTAACTCTGACAGGCAGGGTCAAGAACCGGAAGGTAACCCCAGTTGAATACATCGCCCACCACGAAACCTGCCATCCATTCGCATATCGACTCGGGTTTGACAGAGAGGATCTGTCGAGGTGCAGCAAAGCTTTGTTGCTCGTGAATGGCGTTGAAACCACTCGACGAGCGTGCAGCGCCAACGCGGACCTAACCCAAAGCTGAATACACAATGGAACCGAGGGTGGGAACCGGGCGGAATGACAGGGACGCCAGGTGCGCACTTCTGTCGCCTTTGCAAGGCGTGGAACCACAAAACGTCGGCTGCTCAGGTTGAAGCATCAACCAAAAATGTGAAGGACTCTCCACCAGGAGATGTAAGCGCGCAAACAGAGCGCAATTCTTGAGATTACCCTCACATCTTCTCTGGTGGCGTGGCTTCTGTTCCGTCCTTCTTCACATAGTGCGCATACCAGGCCAGGTTCCGTTCGAGTCGATCTTTGATGTGCGAGGGCGTTTTGAACCCGTGATATTCACCGGGATACACCACCAACTCGGTTTCGCGCCCCAGGCTTTTCATTGCCTCATACATCTCCTCGCTGCCGACGATGGGAACATTCCAGTCGATTTCGCCGCCCATGAATAGCGTCGGTGTCGTGATTTTGTCCACTTTGTAGAAGAACGAAATCTTGTCCCACACCGCGCGATTCACCCAGGGCTGTCCGAGCTCGGTGTCATAGTCCAGAACGTATTGATCGTGCCCATAGAGCGCGGCGAAGAACGAAGATCCCGCTCCCGAGATCGCTGCTTTGAAGCGGGTAGTCTGCGCGATGATGAAATCCGTAGAAATTGCTCCGTAAGACCAACCGCCGACGCCAAGTTTGTCGGGATCGGCAATCCCTTGCGCGATGGCGTAGTCAACCATTGCCATGTCATCCTGAAAATCTTTGTTGCCCCAGTCGGCGTAGATGGCTTTGCAGAAAGCCTCGCCGTATCCCGATGACCCGCGCGGATTCGGCTCGAGAACCACGTATCCATTAGCCGCAAGGAGCTGTGAATAATGATTGAAGTCGCCGTGGTATGCGCCCACCGGACCGCCGTGCGGATGCAGAAGAGTTGGATATTTTTGTCCGGCGACGTAATTGAGCGGCTTGTAAAGATAGCCCGCGACCATGGTTCCATCTTTGCTCTTGAATTTCACGTACTCCGGCGTGACCAGCTTGATCTTCGCGAGGAGCTCGTCGTTGACGTGAGTAATCCGCATCGGCGTGCCGGAACCGCTGATGGCGAAGACTTCGTTCGGTCGCTCTGGCGATGCAACCTGCGCCGCTAGCTCTCCCGACTGGGAGATGCTGTACTCGCCGACCACAACGCGCCCCGAGATGGGCCGGGTGATTTCACCGCCGGCAACGGGAATGCGGCACAGGTTCTCAGTGCCATCATCATCGGCGGTGAAATAAATGTACTGACCATCTGGCGAAAATTTCGGCCGGCGCGACATGCGATCAAAACTCTTCGTCAATACCTTCGCCGGGCCGCCGCTTGCCGGAGAAATCGCCACGTGCAGCGTCCCATACTGAAAAAGTTTGGGATCGAGCTTGGTGACATATGCGATCCATTTTCCATCCGGCGACCACGAGGGCTCGTTGTCTTCGCCGGGGTTGGTGGTGACCTGCGTCGGGTGCGCTCCCTTGTCGGTGTTGTCCGCCGCAACAACCCAAATGTCGGAGTTGTAAGTGCGGTCGGGATCGGGAGTGGAACGATTGCTTGAAAACGCCAGCAGCTTGCCGTCTGGAGACCACGCGGGATCCTCGTCGTCGAAATCGCCGGAAGTGACCTGCGTTAGAGCTTTCGTCGCGATATCAAGAACGTACAAATGTGTGCGGCGGCGGTCGAGGTAGCCGATGGTATCGCTCTTAAAGCGATAGCGATCGATTACGTGGGGAGGTGGCGTTTTCGGTTTTTCTGACTTCTCTTTCTTGTCTTCTGGTTTGCTGCCGGGCTTCTCTTTTTCTTTCGCCTTCGCCTCCTCCAATTCTTCCGGCGACGGATCCTGCAACATCAGAACCATGCGCTTGCTGTCCGGCGACCAGGCGAAATCGTCTACGTCCTGAATGGTTTCCGTCAGTTGCTCGGCCTCGCCGCCCATACGGTTCAACAGCCAAACCTGCGTCTTGCCTTCACCACGCTTCGAAAGAAACGCCAGATACTTGCCATCTGCGCTCCACCGCGGATGCGACGACGACTCCTTCGGCGCGGTCATCACGACGGGATCTCCGCCCGCGGCCGGCACCATCCAGATGCGCGCTTCGCTCTTGTCTTCCTTCAGCGACATGGTTGAAATCGTATAGGCCACCCATTTTCCATCCGCTGTAATCTGCGGATCACGCACATCGCGCAGCGCGAAAACGTCGTCTACGGTGATGGCACGAGGAGCGGCTAGGGGCGTCTGAGCTTTCGTGCGCGGCAGGAAAGAACACAAGATCAAGGCCAGGACGAATACGGACAAAAACAGCGGGCGGGTTCGCACGTTTGTTGTTCCTCGAATGAAATGGAATGCCACTGCTGAAGCCGCACTAGCATACAACGAACAACGGGAAGCAGTGGGGAAGCGTTTAGCCTAGCGAAAGATTTGGGTCCTCAGGTAGGACTCGAATCCTCAACCCTCCTGTTAACAGTTGATTTTGGCTTTTTACGCCAGATGCACCAGTATCACTTAATCTCTTGCTGCGAAGTCAGCAGTTGTACCATTTACTGCCATTTTGGACTGAGAGGGGGCAAAAGTGGGCACAGTTTTCCGTTCGTTTCCGTCCTGCCGATATCACGGGTATGAGTTGCAAGTCTGGTCCGGGTGGCAGGAGTTGAACCTGCGTGGACATGCTCCCAAGGCATGTGGGTGGC
>DATBIE010000190.1:0-24170 GCA_036557105.1 Terriglobales bacterium | reverse complement strand
CACACGGTCAAGCCGTGGTTCCAGGGCAAGCTGCCATTCACATTCAACCTGCCTGAGCTTGCCGGTTCAGAATTTCGACTGATTGGCGGCCGCATGGCTTACATCGAGCAGAACCCGGCAGCTCAACTGCTCTTCGGGATTCGCAAGCACCAAATTTCAGTGTTCATCTTTGAGGATTCAGACACATTCGCCCAGAGCTTTGGCAATGGAACATCGCAGAGGCTTGACTTTAATGTGGAGAGCTGGTCGCAAAGAGGATTGCGATATGTGGTCGTGAGCGACGGGAGCATGGCCGACATTGAAGCCTTGAGCACGCTCCTGCGAACTGATTCGAAGTAGGTTCAGCTAGAACGACAGCAGCACTACCCCGCACGCGACCAGCGTTGCTGCTGCCCAGCGCCGCGTTCTCACATCTTCCCCCAGGATGTACTTCGCCAGCAGAGTCTCAAGCAAATAGCTGATCGCAGTAGCCGGAACGGCAAAGCTCACCGAAGTGATCGAAAGTAGGGACAACAACGCAAAAAAGGACACAGCCAGTGCGCCGAAGCCTCCCAGCACGAGGGGATTTCTGAAAATACGGGCTATCATTCGGGCAAAAGTTCGCGGCCGTAAATCTTCGACTTCCCCCTGCCGCTTCATACCCGCGGTATTCAGCACGTCGCCCAACGTGTTACACACCGCGATGATCGTCACTAAGATCCATTTCATAGCAGACGCTCCGGCGGCCCCTGTGTTGTCCGGTCGGGCGTTTCCTCCGCCAAAACTACACCGGCCGTAATCAGCACGATACCCATCCAACGAATCCAACTGATCCGATCGTGCAGAAGAAAATGGCCGCTGATCGCCACCAACACGTAAGCGCTGGCGGTCACTGGTAGTACGAAGCTGAGATCGGCGCGGCTAAGCAGGGCAAGGTCGGTCAGCATCCAGATGATGAGCACGCATATGCCGAGAATGGTCCACGGGTTCTCAAGCGCTTTCAGGTAATCCAGTGGCGATGCTGAGACAATCCGCCCCACCTGATGCATGCCGCGGCTGAGAGAAACATTGCCGAGTACATTCGTAAGGATGACGATCAGTACAAGAATTTGGGTCTTTCGTGTGTGACTGGGACGGGAGTTCATGCCCGTCATCGGCGGAGACGAAGTAACGTGCATCACGCGTAATTGGAACTGGGCCCCTCGGTAGAGATGAACACAAGAATATCCGAGATGAACACAAGAATATCCGGTTCGTCATTACTATCCAATTCTGACGACGATGGTAGACGTGTGAACTTGGTTCGAATGTGATTTAAGCTGCCATTGCGCTGGCACACTGCGGATGCGGACAGGTACAACGATCATTTTGACCGCTGCCTTGTGCGGCATCCGAGCACGCCTGGCTGCAATATTTCTCGCCCTCGGAAACCGGGCAAGTACATTTTGGGTGTGCGCATCGATTTTGGACTGCTTCCGGCATGGTGAACTCCTTTTCCTGATTTCGAGACTTCGATGCGAAAAAGCAGCTGGCAGCTTTATGCGTCAGGCTGGGGGCCCGGGAACAGAGATCTCAGCCTTCGAGAGCGCAAAGGTTACAATCATCCCATTAGTAGTTCTCGTTCGTGGTCCGGCAATCTTCCTTTCGTACGATGTTCTGACGCGTGAGGGTCACTGTACGAAGACTCGAGCCGCATTCACTCCCGTCATGTTCCTGAAGTAACTTCAGAAAACCCGGTTTGGCGTTGACCCGTCCAAAGACAGGAGAGTAGGATTTCGTAGTCTGGCCGATAAACTCCGGGACGTAAGTCATAGATGGATATGAAGATTCACCACTTTCGAATCCTGCTTGCCGGGTCCGCAGTGCTGCTGGCGGTGGGGTGTCAAACGGCAAAGAAGCCCGTTTCCAAGGGCCTTCCACCCGTTCGGTCGGTGCCTCCCATCCAGCAAGCGCAAGTAGCCAAGCCGGAAGCGCCGAAAACGGCGCCGTCGCCGTCCAAGACCGTTGCGCCCAAAACCTCGGTCACTGCCGAGGCAGCCAAGCTAAAGACCAACCCCGATCCAGTTGCCACCCTGATCGCGAAAGTCGAAAAGGAATATGAGGCAGGCTTGGTTGAATACAAGGCCGGGCAGAAGAAATCTGCCAAGGAGCACTTTGACAGGGCGTTTAATTTTCTGCTGGAGAGTCCTGGCGGCCTCCGCAGCGACCCGCGTTTTCAGGCGGAGTTTGATCATGTTCTGAACAGGGTCAATGATCTTGAACTGGACGATCTCCAGCAAAGTGATGCGGCGCCCGAGCAGCAAGCCGAACCTGCTCCCATTGACGAAGCTAATGAGGTAAATGACTACCCGACCGATCCGAATCTGACGGCCAAGGCGACAGCCGAAATCAAAGCGACCCATTCCGACTTGCCGTTGATGATGACCGATCAGGTCGCAAGGTATATTAACTATTTTTCCACTCGGGGGCGCGACACTCTTGAGCACGGCCTTGTTTTAAGCGGACGCTATCGCGCAATGATCGAGCGCGTTTTCAAAGAAGAAGGCGTTCCCCAGGATCTGATCTACCTGGCCCAGGCTGAATCTGGTTTTCACCCCTACGCGGTTTCGCGAGCGGGTGCGCGCGGAATCTGGCAGTTCATGGGGAGCCGGGCGCGAGCTTATGATCTGCATCGGGACTTGTGGGTTGATGAGCGACAGGATCCAGAAAAGTCGACTCGCGCCGCTGCTCGCCACTTGAAAGACCTTTACCACCAGTTTGGAGACTGGTATCTGGCGATGGCGGCTTATAACTCCGGCCCCGGCACGGTGCAGAGCGCTGTCAAACGGACCGGCTACGCGGATTTTTGGGAGCTTTATCGTCGCAACGTTCTTCCACGGGAAACGCGCAACTATGTGCCCATCATTCTTGCGGAAACGATCATGGCCAAAAACCCGGACCAGTACGGGCTAACCGACATTGTTCCCGACCCGCCGCTAGCTTATGAGACGGTGAAGATCAACTATCCAGTTGACTTGCGCTTGGTTGCAGAGTGCGTGGATTCGACGCCAGAAGAATTACAGGAACTCAACCCAAGCCTTCTGCGAATGACTACGCCGAAAGTCCATTTTGATCTCCACCTGCCAGTCGGTACTACGGACAAATATCAGGCTGTTATCGCAGGAATTCCTTCCAATATGCGTCTCTGGTGGCGCTATCACACCGTGGCTGATGGTGAGACGCTAAAGTCGATTGCGCACACATATAAGACATCCGTCAACACCATCGCGCAGGCGAACCGGATGGAAGTTTCAGATAGCCTCGAATCTGGAGCCAAGCTGGTCATTCCGATCGCCCCGGGTAGACACAATCGTGGCGATCTTCAGACCTATGCAAAGCGCCTAACGGTTTATCACATAAGAAGGGGAGACACTCTGCAGAAAGTTTCCAACAACTTGGGGATTGCCCCTGCAACCATCCGCCGTTGGAATCACTTAAGAGGCGATACCCTTACTGGCCGTCGCGTGCTTTATGTTCACCTGCCGGTAAGCCCCAACGTTGCTGCCGCCCAAAACCAACCGCGTAAGTCTTCTCACAACACAAAGATAGCAGCTTCAAACAGTGGATCCATTCGCCATACCGTCAAACGCGGCGAAACCCTTTACTCCATTGCGAACAATTACAACACCAGCGTAAAGGCCATTCGGCAAACCAATTCCGATACTGCGATATTGCGTCCAGGCATGGTGCTTGTAATTCCTTCACAATAGGCCGTCATTGCAAAATCCTCGTTCGGAGGCAAGCAAGAATGCATCTGAAAACCGGTTGCGGTGGTATTCGCAGTTGGTTATAATCCGCCGTCGCTAGTTTTGTCTTTTTAATAAACGCGCGAGGTAAATGCGCACCGGCGCCGCGGCGTCCGGAACAATTGAGGAGGAAAGATGAATTTCGAGGAGACCCTCTACCTGCGTGACGATGAAGCCGACGAATTCGGTGATTCCGGCGCTTTCAGCGACTCGCTCGACGAAGATTACGAAGAGGAAGAAGAAGAGGAAGAGGCTGAAGCCCCATCCAGTTCGATGGACGAGCCGGAACCGATGGAGGAACCAGAGCCTGCTCCCTCCTTTGGTGGCGGAGGCGGCGGTGGAGGGGGTTCGAGATCGGCTCCACGGAAGAGTACGCGGAAGAAGGCGGCGCGCAAAGCTCCTCGGAAAGCCGCGAAAAAAAAGTCATCAAAGAAAAAGGCGCCACGAAAAGCAGCAAAGAAGAAATCTGCGAAGAAGAAATCTGGAAAGAAGAGCGCGAAGAAGAAGAGAGGTGGGCGCCGTCGTCGTTAGTTTTCGGTTTTATGAAAGGCCGCAGCGTAAGCTGCGGCCTTTTTGTTTCAGCATCAGATTGCAACAGAGTCGCTGGCCTTGAAACGAATCGAGTTGACGAGGTGGAGTATGGATACTGTGCAGGAGATCGAAGCAGCTGAGAGAAAAATGAATGTGGCGCGAGACGCACCTCTTAGGTACATCGAATCGCGAGAACTGATTGATCCGGAATGGCATCGGCGTCTGCTCGGTCGACTAAAAAGGGCTGAAGCTGAGTTCCTCAAGTCGATGCATGATTCAAAGTAACCGCCCGAGCACCGGCTTTAGCTTTGTCGATTGGCAGTTCCGTGATCCATTGATTACGAAGCACGATAAGCAAAATCCTGATCGGCCGCATCATTCCTTTGACAATCCGGCCGCTCGAATTTCTGATATTCTCATCCGTTTTATTTCAACATTAAAAATGGGTTTGTCAAAGGTAAGCGGGCCGGTGCCGACGCATTTCGGCATCACCTAAAGTCGTCAAGAGAGCAGTTGCAAGTTCAAGGTGAACTGTGGAGCGCCGGCAACAAAAATATCATCGGGAGCGACTGGGAGAGGCGCTGCGAGAGGAGATTGAGACTATCGTCGAAGGTGAACTGGGCGATCCGCGAATCGGGTTGGCGACAGTCACTGGCGTAGAGATGGCCGAGGATGCCCGTTCGGCGCGGGTTATGGTGGCGGTGCATGGTACTGATGAAGAGTGCCAGCGCAGCATAGAGGGACTAATAGCGGCAACAGCATTCATTCGTCATGAGGTTGCGGACCGATTGCAATTGCGGCGTGCTCCGGAATTGTTTTTCGTCCTTGATCGTTCTGAAAAGTACAACGCGAGGATCAGCGAGTTGCTGAAACGCGCGAAGAAGAGTTGAGCTAGGAATGTAGATGCTGGAGCAGGTCCTAACCGAGATTGACCGACGCAAGCGTTTTGTGCTCACATCACACGCTCGCGCAGATGGTGACGCGGTTGGTTCCACGCTTGCGTGCCGCGAAATTTTGCGAAGCATGGGCAAGCAAGTCGATGCGGTACTCCGTGATGGGGTCCCGCGCGTCTATCAGCAGCTCCCATTCGCAGACAGCGTCATCCAGTCTGAGCGTGTAAACGGAAGTTATGACGCGGCCATCCTTCTTGAGTGCGACAGCATTCAGCGAACTCGCCTGCAAGGTCTCGACAATCATTTCCTTATAAACATTGATCATCACAAGAGTGGACGGACGTTCGCCCACGTGAATTGGATCGATCCGCAAGCGGTCGCGACCGCGGAACTCGTCTATCGCCTTGCGAAGAAAGCGGGAGTAAGGATTTCTCCGGAGATCGCGACCTGCCTCTACACCGCAGTACTGACGGATACCGGGGCTTTTATGTTCGAGGGCACAAATGAACACACATTTGAGCTTGCGCGGGAACTGGTGCAGGCCGGCGCCGATCCCGCACGCTGCGCCCGTCATATCTACTTTGGGCATTCGACTGCGAAAATGCGGCTGCTGGGGGCAGCGCTCTCCGCACTGCAACGCGAAGGGCCGCTCGCCTGGATCTGGGTGACACAAGAACAAATGGAGCGAGTGGGCGCGAAAGAGGAGGATTGTGAAGGACTGGTGAACTATGCGTTGGCTATCGGAGACGTGGAGGTAGCAGCATTTTTCCGTGAGTTGCCCGATGGACGTTTTCGCGTCAGCTTAAGGAGCAAAGGGAAAATTGACGTCGCAGGTATTGCGGAGCAGTTCGGGGGTGGCGGTCATATGTGCGCCAGTGGCTGCGCAGTCGCCGGGCCATTGCATGCTGCGGTCGAGAGCATCCTGAGCAGAATCAGGACCAAGCAGGCCCTCAAGTAAGATTTTTCGAGTGTCTCTCAGCCTTTGGTGACCGAGAACACAAATTAGCGCCGAGAAACCAATAGAGATTGAACAAACGTTTGCGTATTGCCGACTGGCTTCTGCTCATCGCGGTTCCTGCATTTTTCTTTCTCTGGAAACTTTCCTCTTTTGGCTTAATCGGCGCTGATGAACCGCGTTATGCGCAGATCGCGCGCGAGATGCTTGCGCGGCACGACTGGATCACGCCAACCCTGAGCGGAATACCGTGGCTTGAAAAACCACCACTTTACTACTGGCAGGCAATGGTGGCGTACGCACTGTTTGGCGTAAGCGACTGGTCTGCCCGGCTGCCGTCCGTGTTGGATGCCTGGCTTCTGGTGCTGGCAGTGTACTGGTTCATGCAGCGAATTCGGCAGGGAAGTGAACTCGACAGCGCTCTTGTCACAGCGACCATGGCTGGAATTGTCGGATTCGCTCGTGCCGCTTCCACCGATATGCCGCTGGCGGCAACATTCACGATCGCGATGTTCGCCTGGTATGCGTGGGTCGAAACCGGGATCACCAGGTATCTCGCCGTTTCTTATTTGTTTATTGGCTTGGCCACATTGGCTAAAGGCCCTGTCGCGCCTTTGCTGGCGATTGCGATCATCGTTCTACTTGCGGCACTGCAGCGCAGTTTTCAGATTGTCTGGAAAACTTTCTGGATTCCGGGCCTGCTTCTGTTCAGCGCAACTACTTTGCCCTGGTATGTGTTCGTGCAGATCAGAAATCCGCAGTTCTTTCATGAATTCATCATCGAGCATAACCTGGCTCGCTTTGGCACGAACATTTATCACCATACAGCGCCATTCTGGTACTACGTGCCGGTCACGCTTTTAGGTTGGATGCCTTGGTCTCTTGCAATCGTAATAGCACTGATATTAGCGATACGGCAGGTTCGTCGGCATAACATCAATGCGCTGCAACGGTTCCTGATCATCTGGATCGCAATCGTAGTGATCTTTTTTTCAATCTCGCAATCCAAGCTTCCTGGATACGTGCTGCCTGCGCTGCCGGCAGGGGCAATTTTGACAGCAGAATTTATTCGAGAGGACGCGACTGGGAAAAATATTGCCGGCTTTCCTCGAACTATTGTTGCAGTTCTACAAGCTCTGCTAATCGCTATTCTTCTCTTCGGCGCCCTCAATATTCAGACGTTGATTTTGTGGCATCGAATTTCATGGAATGCAGCCGTGATTCCCTTAGTAATAGCCGCCGCGGCCGGCGCAGGGATTTTCCTACTTCTCGTCAAGTCCAATCTTCAAGTTTTTCGGATCACTACTCTCGCTCCCACAATCCTGATTCTTGCAATTGCCTTGAGGCTCGGGGCACGACTGCTGGACGACAAGCTTTCTGCACGACCAGTGGCGGTTGAACTTAATAGTCTTAATGCGCATCACCTTCCGGTCGCAGTCTTTCTCATTCCGAGAGAAACGCAGTTCGGGCTGGAGTTCTACCTCAACCAGGTCATCCCACGATATGAATTAAGACAAGTCCCTGCGGGTGAGCACTTGTTGGTTGCTGCGGAGGGCTATCCCAAGGGAGTTGCAAAAGTCGCGGGCAGCAAGATTACTTATCTCGGAAGATTTGCGCCGCAGCGCCTGGAAGTGTTCTATGTGGCCGCGCGATGAACCCAATGCATCCGTTTGCGCTCAGGATCATGTCAACTTGGGGCCGTCGCGAATTTAATGCTTGAGTTGCTCCTCCTTGTTCACTGGGTTTGATACCGCACGCGTGGTGCAACTACACTCAGGGGTTGCAAACGCCAGGAATGGTACACGCGCGCGCCGGTTGAGGCGTCGCAGGAAACACGAGTGGAGATTCTCGACCTCAGACATTTTTCATCCCTTGACCTGCGTCCCTTGCTGGACGATGAAATCCAGGTTTGGGCCAACCTGCTTTGCTGGGACTACAGTGGCTCGGCGGAGATGATTCTGCGCTACATGGATGCGAAGTTTTTGCCCGGGTACGCCGCCGTCTCACGTGGGAAAGTATTTGGCTATTCGTTTTTTGTTTATGAAAACAGCAAGGGAGTCATAGGCGATCTCTTTGTGAGCGGTGGGGAAAATGGGGCGGATCGCAATGAGGTTGAGCGCCGCTTGCTTACTCATGTGATTGAGACTCTACAACAATCGCCGGGAATTCACCGCATTGAGGCGCAATTGCTGGCGCACGAAACTGGAGCTGCTGCAAAACCGTTCGAGAGTCAAGGGTTCAGCCGCCATGCGCGACTGTTCATGAGTTTGCCTTTCACTCACCACCAAAACGGCGAAAGCCGGCTCTCGTCAGACTTCGAGATTCGGCGCTGGACCGAGCACGATTATCAGCCATCGGCCGGCGTAATTACGGCGGCGTATCGCAACCACGTGGATTCGGAAATCAACGATCAGTATCGCACTCTAAGCGGCTCACTTCGCTTTTTGAATAACATTGTGCGATTCCCGGGCTGTGGAACGTTTGATCCAGAATCGTCGTTTGTTGCGGTAGAGCGCGACTCGCACGCGTTGGCTGGAGTTATTCTTTGTTCGCGTGTGCGGCACGACGTTGGACACGTGACTCAAGTGTGTGTTCTACCGGAGTACCGCAAACGTGGGCTGGGCAAGTTGCTAATGGCCGCAACAATCCGAAATTTGAAGCAGAGAAAATTCTCCGGCCTTTCTCTTACAGTAACGGAAGCAAATAGGCGTGCTGTCGACCTCTATCATCACTTAGGATTTGAAACCAAACGTGTCTTCGATGCGTTTGTCTGGGAAGGGTAAGAGTTAACTATTAGGAATTAGCTTGTAGCGCTAGCGTCGTCGTGCGACCTAGTGCCTCAACGCCCACATGATCCAGCCCGCTACGATTAATCCGCCCATGAACATTGCGAAACAATAGAGGCCGTAGCGGAACTGGTCACGTGCAGTGTCGCGGACAGTGATACCGAAAACCACGGAAGCGAAGATTGAAAATAGCAGAGCTGCATTGAAGTGAGAAAGAGCCATCAGTTTTTCTTGCCGATCGCAATGTGATAAGCATCCGCCACGCAAATAAAGTTCAGCAGGCCGGCGACGATCAGATATTTGGTTCCGTAGTCGGCGGTCGTATGTGGCACGATAGCGTGGCCAAGATCCATGGCGCGACTCACGATGTACATTCCACCCGTGCCCAGATCACCGACGAAGCCGAGCATGCTGAGAATATCCCCGCCATTCGGTCGATAAATACGCCCGTCCATCAATATGCCAAACACAAACATGAGGACGATAGACGTCATGAGCAACAAGCCGCGAATCCATCGTTTCTGGATCAGATGGCCGGCGCCGGGTATAAGCCAGGCAACAGCGGGAGCAACAATTGACATGGTGCCCGGAGCGGCAGAGGCCTTGGTTTGAACCGGGTCCCTTTTGACTGGAGTAGTTGCCATATTCAGCTAAATGGCGGGCGATCAGCCCAAGCCAAGTGAAAAATCAGATGAGTACGACCTCAGTCTGCATTCTACCAGTTACTTCAGCGCGATTGCCGCGAACGAGCATATTGATTTCGCTTCTTACGCCGAAATCCGGGAAATAAACGCCAGGTTCAATGGAGAAGAGGGTGTTAGGAAGGACTCGGCGCTCATCGTGAATTTCCAGATCATCCATATTAGCGCCATTGGCGTGTACTTCCATTCCGATGGAATGTCCTGTCCGATGAACAAAATAAGTGCCGAGACCAACCTTTTTTATCTCACTGCGGACCACCTGATCGACCTGATATCCGGCAATCGTCTTTCCCGCAGAGATGGATTCCTGCACAAACTTTGCGCCGGCATCACGCGCGGTGCGTACTGCGCGAAAGGCTTCCTGGATGCGTTCCGAAGGCGACTTGCCGACGAAACCGGTCCAGGTGATGTCGTAAAAGACGGAATCGGGCGTGTCTTTCTTGGCCCAAATATCAAGCAGCACAAAATCACCTTCGCGAATGGGTGCAGAGTTGGTGTTCGGCGGAGCATAGTGAGGGTCCCCACTGTTTTTGTTTACCGCAACTACCGGTTTATCGGATGCGACGAGGTTTTCACGCTGGAAGCCCTCCAGTATCCATTGTTGAATTTCCGCCTCGTTAGTGCCCCCATTGCGCACGCGCCTGCCGATTTCCTGAAAAGCAGCGGATGTGATCTTATCCACACTGTCCCGAGCAGAAAAATGCGACCGGATCTGTTCTTCGCTAACCGTGGCCTCGAACAGGGCGACCAGATCGCCGGAACTTACGATGTTCTTACCCAGCCCGCGAATAAGTTCCAGAGTGCCGCCATCAACCAGCGAAATTGTGAATATCCCATTATTCGGTGAGTACTGCATGGCTATATCGCGATACCCCGCTAGCATGTACTTCAGTCCCTCAAACAACTCCTGCCATGCTGCGTACGACCGTTTCTCCCCGGGAAGGGAGTCCAGATGGCCGGCCTCGATTTTGTGTACCAGTTTTCGTGGCTCCCCTTTGGCTGGTACCAGGTAAAACCATCTGCGAGTAACCATTAAATTATCGGGTAGACCTAACACGCGATAAGAAATGGGATCGCGGTGATGATGATCGTAAAAGAGCCAGGCATCAACATTTCGTTCGCGCAGGGCGGATTGAATTGCATCAAGATCCATATCGAAAGCTATTCTAAACAAAGGAGCTAGTCTGAGCTAATCAGCGCCTTAGAAAGCGCGACATTGAGCTGTGGTGATCGGAGTCTAAAAGTTTGAGCGGGCTTCCAGGAAAGCGTGCAGCGATCCACTGATCCTTGTCCCTTGATGCGGAGTGCAACGAAATAGTTGCATTTTTTGATTCCCAGGGCGTAAGATGAAGCCGGACGCCAATTCTGGCGTCTGGTTCTGTAGTAAAGCTGCCCTTTTCTTCCTGGGTTCGAACTAACGAGTTGTCTCAAACAAATCGGACGGCGGTTCAATCGCTTTCCGACCAGCTCTGGAGAAACTCTCATGTCCTGGTACGCGTACTGCATCACCGAGCATCACAATCACACTAATGGAACACGGACGCGGCGCCCATTCTTACTAGAAGGCATTCAAGGGGTCAACGGATCACCGGTCCTCAGCTATCCCAGCGGCGAGTTCGCGGTTGTAGTCAGCGAATTTGACCGAAATGTCAACAAAGTTGATGAGAAGCACGTTCTCGACCACGCCCGTGTCGTCAGCGTGTGCTTCCGGCAGGGAACGGTACTTCCTTTCCGCTTTGGTACGATTTTCGATACTGATGAATCATTACGGCAGGCAGTGAGGGCCAATCGGCGGACCTTCGGCGAAAGCGTTGCTCGGCTTAAAGGCAAGTCAGAAATGCATGTGAAGTTGCTGGTGAAGGATGGGACGCTTAAGTCTCTACAGGACGTTCAGATCCCGGACACCGTCGGCGGCGAGTATCTTTCTAAACTTCGAGAAAAGGCAGTTGCCGACCGTGAGCGGCAAACGAAGGCCAAAGCCCTTTCCGTACAGGTACATCGGCTTTTCAATCCGCTAGAAGAGGAAATCAGCTGCAAGAGGGTCAACACTGACGGAATGCTCATTGACATCGCCCACCTCATTGATTCAAAGTCCGTCGAAAAATACCAGAACCGCTACAGCAGCGCGCTTAAACAACTGAAAGATTGCCAGGTTTCCGTCAGTGGTCCCTGGCCGCCGTATCACTTTGTACCGGGCAAACTGCGCACGGTAGCTTAAATGGGAGCTCCAGTCATTGGGAGCACGGTTCAATCAGAAGACAGTCAGACATACTCCCGTCGCATGAGGAACGACAGTGGAGTATTGGCCCTTCTTGAGTGGGCGTCGTTCCGGGGACGTTGTGATGTGCGCTTCACGGCTATCTAGTGCCGGTGCGTGCAGCGTCTTCGTTTCTACTACGCCCGTTCTCCCAGTTCCGAAGTCGAGCGTTACGTTCACAGCCCGGTTCACGTCCTTGTTCAGGATGATCACGGCAATATGACCATCCGGAAACTTCGCTGAATAACTTGTGGCGTTAACTCCCGTCGCCTGCAGTTCCGGGGTGAAATCCCCCTTGAGAAGCGAGGCTCCGCTGAATTCTCCCGCGAATTTGAGTCCATAGGCTACGGGCTCCAGCACGTAATTAGAGCCAAATAGAGCAATCGGCGAGTAGAAGGGATGTGGATGCGCCGCGATCTGGCCCGGTGTTTGGCCTCGCTCTTTGAGAAGAACATCGCCCGGGAGAAAACCTCCGACACCGTTTGCGATGACCTTGCCTGTACCGCCGTGCAAATTGATTCCCGAATAGTTGTTCCTGGCGAGCAGGAGTGAATAGTCAGCCGCCCACAGTGCGGCGGCGAAAACGTCTGAAACACCTGGTTTACCACCGCGAAAACAAGTGTTGCCTTCCGTCATGCGCACGCGGACACCCATTCGACTCGCGGCAGTGGCTGCAGTGTTCGCCGTCTTCTGAACTTTGGTCATGGTAGCTGGCTTAAGCAGATTCGGAATGTTGACGTCCGGATTTGTGGCCGGCCCTCCGAAATAATAGTGGTGCGTCAATGTAGTGACTTGTGGAGGATTCTCGATCGACGGCCATAACTCCGCAATCGTGGTCAGCCACTCTACATTCGACGCAACATCCGGTATTCCAAACTTCGCTTCTGGTACACGAGCGGCGACAGTACGAGCAATACTAAGCCACTCGTCGAGGTAGGTTTTCACAGACCACGCTTTTGGATCGCGCAGGTGCCGGCCGAATAGATCTGCCTCGTTGCCGATCTGGAAGTACTGCAATTTCGTGCCAAGAGCCTTTGCTGCGAACGCCGCTTCCTGAGCTGCACGCTCAGGTGTGTTAGTTCCCATGCCGATGCCATAGATGCAAGACCAATTGCTGGCTTGCAGAAACTCTGCCAAATTTCGCACAGCCTCGGGTGTTACCGCGTAATAATTTGGTTTTGGCTCGCCTTCGACCACGCGCGTCTGTGGGTGCTCAGGTTCAGGAGAATTTGGGGTTGCCTTCCACCAGCCAAACTCGCTTGTATTGCCTCCGAGCCGAAGGACCCCTGCAGGTGCCAGAGCTTTGAATTGGCGGATTAATCCGACATTTCTTGCCGAGAAGAAACTCGGATCCACCATTTGCCGCACTTCGTAGGAGAGACCCGCGAAGTCCGAAGCAATCTCTGTTCCTGAGAGCTCACTTGAAATCTTGAGGGTGGCTTGGCCTTGTGCCCCTCCCTGCGCATGAACGCAGGGTGCAGCAACCGATATCGCTGCAGCCGCAAGGAATCTGCGTCGTGTGATTTTCATAATCGACTTAGAGTGTAATTCGGCGCGCGAGGCGTTGCCGCTTTTCCTTCTGCGTTGGTTTAAGAAGTCGACGATTGTCGCATACGTCGAGCATGCGAAATGAGCGACGGGGCCTCGATGAGGCAGGGTTCAATGTTGCCCATTCATCGTCAAAGCAAGGGATAGCAGCGCCTTCTGCTCCACTTCGTGGGCCTTCGCTGACCCCGTCGCCGGACTCGGGCTGCCAGAACGCTTCACCGACAATACTGCGCGATCACCCGCCACATGTCTCAGGCGCGGAAGCATGTAGTTCAGTGCGCCCATGTTCGCGGGTTCTTCCTGCACCCAGACAATCTCGCGGGCATTGGGATATCGCTGCAGTTCCGCGACCAGTTCTGCCTCAGGAAACGGATAAAGCTGCTCGATAAAAGTGATGGCAACACTCAGGTCCTTTTTCTTTTTTCGCTCGATTCGTAATTCATGGCCGATCTTGCCCGTGCAAAGCAGGATACGGTGCGCATCGATAGCTTCTGAATCGGGGCGCACTTTCAAAAAGCTGGCGTTTGAAAATTCCTCGATCGGAGAAGACGCCTCGGGGTGACGCAACATGCTTTTTGGCGTGAACACCACGAGCGGCTTGCGCCATTTTCGTAGTGCTTGCCGCCGGAGTAAATGAAAGTACTGCGCAGCCGTAGAGGGCTGGCAAATTTGGAAATTGTCGCAGGCCGCCAATTGAAGGAAGCGTTCGATTCGCGCGCTCGAATGTTCCGGCCCCTGGCCTTCGTAGCCGTGAGGCAGAAGCATTACGAGACCGGAGAGTAGGTCCCATTTGAATTCACCGGCTACGATGAATTGATCGATGATCGCTTGCGCAACGTTGGCAAAGTCGCCGAACTGCGCCTCCCACAAAACAAGTGCTTCGGGAAAATCCCGGCTGTAGCCATATTCAAAGCCGAGCACGCCTGATTCCGAAAGCGTTGAGTTGTAAATGTCACAGCGTGCCTGGCCCTCTGAAATGTGCTGCAGGGGAACATACTCCTGCTCATTCTCAATATCGACGAGCACCGAGTGGCGCTGGTTGAATGTGCCTCGACGGCTGTCCTGACCGGTCAGCCGAACCGGAGTGCCGCCATTTACTAAACTGGCAAATGCCAGCGCTTCAGCCATGCCGTAGTCAGTCGAGCGTTTTCCGTTGCCCATTTCTGCGCGTTGTTCAAGCAGTTTCGCGACTTTGGGATGAATATGAAAGCCAGCCGGAAATGTAGTCAAGCGTTGGGTCAGATGCTGCAGCTCTTCTGACGGAACTGACGTTTCCACTTCATACTGAGGCTTGTAGCGGCGCCCATAGTAGCTGCTCCAGTAATTGGGCAACTGTCGCATCATTGGCTTTTTACGAATGCTGGAGGACCGCTTCTGCGCAGCTTCGAGTTCTGCCTTGATAGCATCCGCGCGCGACTGCGCGTCCTCAATTCCCGCATCTTCGGCGTAGATCTCCCACAATGGCGGATGATCTTTAATTGCTTTATAGAGCAGGGGCTGGGTGATAGTTGGATCATCAACTTCGCTGTGACCATGCCGCCGATATCCAATCAGATCGATAACAACGTCGCTGCCGAATTTGTAGCGATAGTCGAGCGCCAAACGGCCGACGCGAATTACAGCGTCAACGTCTTCGGCGTTGACGTGGAAAATTGGAACGTTCTGCCGCCGCGCGAGTTGTGCGGCGAAACGCGAAGAGTGCAGCTCACGCGGCGTGGTTGTGAAACCAATCAGATTGTTCACAATGATGTGAACCGTGCCGCCAACACTGTAGCTGGGAAGATCGGCAAGGTTCAGCGTCTCGGCAAAAACACCTTGGCCCGCAAATGCGCCATCGCCATGAACCAGCAACGGAAGGAACTGCTTTTTCCCCTCTTCGCCTGCACGGTCCTGCTTGGCGCGCGTCCTTCCGACTGTGACCGGATCAACCGCTTCGAGATGGCTGGGGTTTGAAACCAGGTGGATGTGAATTTTAGAGCCGCTGCGGGTCACGTACTCGCCGGTCGCACCCATGTGATACTTCACGTCGCCACTGCCGAGCACACTGCGCGGATCGACATCTTCGAATCCAGCAAATACTTCTTCTGCAGCGCGTCTGGCCACGTGAACAATCACGTTCAGCCGTCCGCGATGACTCATGCCCATGACTAATTCGACCGCGCCATACTGCCCGGCACTTTCGAGCATTTCATCCACCAGTGGGATCAGTGCGGTCACACCTTCGAGCGAAAAACGCTTCGTCCCGAGGTACCGGTGCTGTAGAACCAGCTCAAATAGCTCGGCTCGGATCAGCAGATCGAGGGCGCGGTTTTGGTCCACCACGGACTGTTGTCCCTCAATGCGCTCCTCAATCCAGCGGCGGCGCTCAACATCGGAAATATGGGTGAATTCCACGCCGACGGTGCTGCAATAAACTCGGCGGGACTCCTCGACATATTCGCCCTCAGAGGGCAGTTCAGGGTGCGCTTGAGGCTGAAAGAATCCGAGTGGGTCGAGGTCGGCTTCCAGGTATCCCCACTGGCGAAACAGATCGAATATTCGTTCACGCTGACCATTCGAGACTTCTATGAGTGCAGTACCGGCTCCATTGCCGGTTTTGGGTTGTCGGCTAGGCATAAATACTGTTACTAGAATAAAGGATGCGGCAGCCGGCGTGCTCGATTCGGGAGTGACTTTAGTATGAGGTTGGCCTTGTTGGATTTAACCGGCAACAACGGCCTCAGTCAACGTTCGGCTGAGATGAAATGCAGTTTCGACCAAAGGCTCAAGCGGCTGAAAGTAGTTGGACGATCTCTGTATGACCACGTGACCCTGCAACATCGCCAGGAGTCTTGCCGTCGTCATTTCTGGCTTGAGTGTCGGCGTGATACTGGATCAAATCGCGCACCATTTCGATGTTCCCGTCCTGGGCAGCGGCGTGAAGGGCAGTCCATCCGCCCTGCTGCCGCGCATCTGCCGGTGCGCCTTGTTCGAGTAGAAGACGCACAATTTCCCGGCTGTGGGCTGCGGCGGCGCTGTGTAATGGCGTGACTTTCATGGGATTCTTTGCCACTGCTGCGATGTCAACGCCATGACGAACGAGGTCGCGAGCAATCTCCAGACGATTGAAAAATGCCGCGAAGTGAAGAGCCGTGAAGCCGTCCGCCGACCAGCGTTTCGCTGCGTCAGGATCATTTCTCAATATTTCCGAAACTCGTTCTCCATTGTCCGTAGCGGTTGCTTCAAAAATATCGAGATCGGATTTAGCTTTCACCAGGAGGTCCGCAATTTCGGGGTGGCGATGATAGTACGCGTGCATCAACGCCGAAACCCCATTCGCATCCTTCGCGGAAGCGAGCTCCGGATTTTCCTGCAGCATTTTGCGCACCGCGCCATCATCTCCAGACTGTACGGCCGAGATTACGTCATTCTGTGTGGCCATCGTGTTCTCCTTACGCAACAATTAAGCCAAAATTTATAACACGACAAGAGCAGCCTGGCTTCTTCAGATTAATCCGCTTTTCTGCCGTTCGTGATCTGTTCGACTACAATAATCCGCGTTCAACGGAGGGTTTGATGCGGCGAAGCTGCATTCTTTTGGCAGGTTTGTTTCTCTTTTCATTTACTTGTGGCTCGCACGCGCAGCAGCCTGCGCTTTCGCCCACTGCCCAGAAGTATGTGCGCGTGAACTCGCCGAAGGTCATTCTTGAGCACGTGCGAGTAATCGACGGTACTGGAAAGCCGGCCATCGTCAACCAGAATGTCGCGATCGAAGGCGGGAAGATTGTAGCGATTCAGCCGGGCTCAAACGTTGCATCTGAAGCTGGAGTAACAGCGCTCGATCTTCAGGGATATTCCGTAATTCCCGGTATCGTGGGCATGCACAATCATCTCTTCTATATCGGCCGCCCCGATTTTGATGCGAACTGGGATTCTCAACCGCCCATCGTTGTGCCGCAGATGGCTTTCTCCGCGCCGCGCCTCTATTTGGCCAACGGAGTTACAACGATGCGAACAACCGGCAGTGTCGAGCCTTACACCGACCTCAATCTCAAGCGGGACATTGACGCCGGCAAACTACCCGGGCCACATCTCGACGTGACGGGTCCATACCTCGAGGGTCCGCACAGCTATTTCATCCAGATGCACGAGCTCTCCGGCCCGGACGAAGCCCGGCAGATGGTTGATTACTGGGCTGATCGCGGCGTTACTTCATTCAAGGCGTACATGAACATCACGCGAGCCGAATTAGGGGTGGCAATCGAAGAGGCACACAAGCGAGGCATCAAGGTGACGGGCCACTTATGTTCCGTCACCTATCCGGAGGCGGTCGCCCTCGGAATTGACGATCTGGAGCATGGCTTTTTCGTGAACACACAACTCGATCCCGGCAAGAAGCCCGACCAGTGCAGCGAGGCCGAGGGAACTTACACGCTGGAGCATATGGACCCCAGTAGTTCCGAGGCTGAAGATTTGATCAATCTGTTAGTCCAGCATCATGTCGCGATCACTTCGACTCTTCCCGTGTTTGAGGATCTGGTGCCGGGTCGCCCGCGTCTACGACCTGAGGTGATGGATGCGATGTCGCCGCAGGCCCGCGAAGCCTATCTTTATCGGCGAAGCCGTCCTGCGAGCAAGCCTTCAAAAACCGACTGGGCCGCTCTTCTCAAACGCGACATGCAACTGGAGCGCGAGTTTTCTCTCGCAGGAGGATTGCTGCTCGGGGGTCCTGATCCCACCGGCGATGGCGGCGTTGTGCCCGGCTTCGCAGATCAGCGCGAGATCGAACTGCTTGTCGAAGGCGGGTTCTCGCCTGTGGAGGCGATCAAGGTGGCAACTTTGAATGGCGCAACGTATCTCGGCAGGCAGAATCAAATCGGGTCCATTGCGATGGGGAAAAACGCAGACCTCGTTGTGATCAAAGGCGATCCGTCAACGCACATCGAAGACGTCGAGAAGGTAGAGATCGTCTTTAAAGATGGCGTGGGCTACGACTCGGCGAAACTGCTGGAATCAGTGAGAGGCAGATACGGCGAATATTGAGCCTCACAGAATCGTGGCAACGAAAATCTGGCGAGGGATCTCGTCCAGCAAAAATGGATGATCGGGACTCCTTCCCTGACCATCCCGTCCCTCCCGGTTAGGAGGGTGTGTTACTGCAATGACGATATCTCATGGACATTGCAGCATCGTGTAGCCTATATAAAATCTTGATGAAATCAAACGGGGGATTAGGCGTCTCCCAAAAGTCGCATCCACAATTCCGGAGGACAATGCCACGCAAACTTGATGAGTGTCGACGCCTGCAAAAGCGCGCAGAAAAGGTAATCCCCGGCGGAGTGAATTCTCCTGTACGCGCATTCAAGGCAGTCGGTTGTGAAGCGCCATTCATCGTTCGGGGACAAGGTTCTCATGTTTGGGATGCGGATGGGAATGAGTACATCGATTACGTCGGCTCGTGGGGACCGCTGATTCTTGGCCACGCAGAGCCGAACGTAATCGAAGCGATTCTCTCTGCGGCTGTGAACGGCACGAGCTTTGGTGCGTCTACGCCCATGGAAGCCGACCTGGGCGAAATGGTTGCTGAAGCTTTTCCCAGCATCGAGAAAGTTCGTTTTGTTAGCTCGGGCACCGAAGCCACAATGTCGGCCATTCGGCTGGCGCGTGCTTTTACGAAGCGCAAATACATAGTCAAGTTTGAGGGTTGCTATCACGGTCATGCCGATTCTCTGCTGGTGAAAGCCGGTTCGGGAGTTGCAACTCTCGGAATCCCAGGTTCGGCGGGAGTGCTGGAAGAAGTCAGCCAGTTCACGATTGCGCTGCCATTCAACGACATTCAGTTCGTGGAGCAGGCGTTCAGCAAATACCGCCATCAGATCGCTTGCGTGATTGTTGAGCCTGTCGTGGGAAATATGGGCTGTGTTCCCGCGACCGGCGATTATCTGGCGAATTTACGCACGATCACCCAGCGCGAGAACACGGTTTTGATCTTCGACGAAGTCATGACCGGCTTCCGGCTGGCATATGGCGGCGCTCAGGAACTCTATGGCATCACACCTGACCTGACGACATTGGGGAAAATTATTGGAGGCGGCTTGCCCGTGGGAGCTTACGGAGGCAAATCGGAAATTATGGATCTCGTGGCACCGCTCGGCCCCATGTATCAGGCGGGAACGCTCTCCGGGAATCCATTGGCCATGGCAGCCGGAATCGCACAATTGAAGATTCTGCGCGAAAAGAAGAAGGAGATATATTCCCGGCTGGAAAGTCTGAGTGCGAAGTTGGCAGAGGGCGTTGTTGCGGCAGCAAAAGATGCAGGCGTGCCGCTAACCTGTAATCGCGTCGGATCGATGCTCACATGGTTTTTCACGCCAGGTCCAGTCACCGACTGGGATTCAGCCGGGAAATCGGACACAGTTGCTTTTGCCAAATTTTTCGGCGCCATGCTCGATGCTGGTGTCTACCTTCCTCCTTCGCAATTCGAAGCGGCGTTTCTCAATGTCACGCATTCAGACGAAGATATTGCGAAGACGATCTCCGCCGCGAAGGGTGCGCTTGTCGCCGCGAAGGCTTAAGACTGATGCGGAAATACTTTTTGCTGTGTGTAGTCTTGGTAGCGGCCTCGAGTTCTTCAGCCCAAAATAAGCCCTGCATTAGCACCCACTCAACGCCTGCTCACCGCAATATGCAAATGGGAACAATGGGGAACATGCCTGCGTCGCTGGCCGGCTTGACTGCCGAACATGCTATCTCTGGCACCGATGTCGAGCCGAACTCGACTTCACGCGAAATGTTGATGCTGGAAAAAGCGAAGTGGACTTTCATGTTCCACGGCGAGCTGTTTCTTAACGACATACAGCAGTCGGGTCCGCGTGGCTCCAGCAAATTGTTCTCAACGAACTGGTTCATGCCCATGGCCCAACGCAAATTCGGCCACGGAACTGTCACCGTGCGCAGCATGTTCAGCCTGGAACCGGCAACGGTGAGTGATCGGAGATATCCGGAATTATTTCAGCAAGGCGAGACTGCTTTCGGCAGGCCGATCGCCGATGGCCAGCACCCGCACGATTTCTTCATGGAGCTTGCGGGCATCTACGACTATGCATTCAAAGACAACACAGTCTTTACCTTCTACGCTGCCCCGATTGGCGATCCAGCCCTCGGCCCTCCTGCATATCCTCACCGAGAATCAGCCTCAGAGGATCCCGTTGCTCCGCTCGGACATCACTTTCAGGATTCAACCCATATCGCTGCCGACGTAATTACGTTTGGCTTTACGCACAAGTTCTTGCGGCTGGAAGCGTCTGGTTTTCATGGCCGCGAACCGGACGAATATCGCTGGGATATTGATTCGGGCAGCATTAACTCCTGGTCGACGCGTCTAACCGTTAATCCCGGCCAGAATTGGAGCTTCCAGTATTCAGTCGGCGATCTCGCCAGCCCTGAGGCGCTTGCTCCCGGCGAGGACATTCGCCGCATGACTGCTTCAGTCATTTACAACCTGCCGCTTGCGAAAGGGCATTGGACATCCATGGCGTTGTGGGGACGAAATGAGAGCTTGCAGGACAGGAATGTCGGTAACAGTTACATGTTTGAATCGACGTTAGGCTTCGCGGCAAGGAACAACGTCTGGACACGAATTGAGAACGTGGATCGTACCAACGAGTTGCTACTCGGTGAAATGACAGTACCCGCTAATTTCACGGAGCGTTACATCGCGCGCGTGCAGGCCTACACCACGGGTTATGATCGCGAGATTGGCAATCTCCCGCACATCTCCACAGCTCTAGGCGCGCAACTGACGTGGTACGGAGTCCCTCCGATATTGAGTCCGACATATGGCGAAAACCCTTTCGGAGTCGTCCTCTTTTTGCGATTGAGGGCGAAATGAATTCGCCCGATAGACAACCGATTCATTGTGAACGAGGTTCGTGCCGGATTTCATAGTGCTGAGAACGCTGGTCAAATCGCTTCAACAGTTTCCGTGCTTTGTCTGGAACTACGCACTGCTCGTAGTCTTTACCTGCAAAGGTGCGCACTTCCTGTAGATTGGCGAAATAGCAGATCGTGATGAACTCAACCTCATTCTGCTCCAGCAGGTTGCGACGCAAGAGGTGCGCACCGAGAGGGTGCGATTGTTCGATGCTCGGCAGGATATCGCTTTTCAGGAGCCGTTCGTATGTATCCGCGTTTTCTGCGGTTGTGTATCCATGCCAAACGCGGGCAATCATAGTCGCGAGGCCTCAGGCGGCCTGCTCACCCTCTACTGTTTCTGGGCCGTTGGTCCGTGCCCAGGTGTAATGGATTCGATGAATGACCGTAATCGTCGAGAGCACCGCAATCAGCCAGAGGACCGGCGCCATGCGATTAAACAGCGCTCCTAGGATCACTAATACCAGCCGCTCCGGTCTCTCCATGAACCCGACTCGACAAGACCCGATCAGGGATTCGGCACGGGCCCGGCTGTAACTCACCATAATGGCGCTCACAATCACATACGCAGTCAGCACGATGTAGAAGAAGCGACCACCACGCGCGTAGAAAACCAACAAACCAAAAAATTGGGAGGCGTCACTATAGCGATCGACTACCGAGTCGAAAAATGCCCCGAATCGGGTCACGCGCCTTTGGGCGCGCGCCACCTCGCCGTCGACCAGGTCAAAGAATCCGGAACCGATAATGATTAGTCCGGCATAAAAGAACATCTCGCGCTGGTTTTCCGCGGTCGCGTAGCCAAAAAAGAAGGCTGCCCAGGCATTCACGACCAGACCCATGAATGTCAGAACATTGGGATTTATCTTAGTGAGTGCGAGCCAGCGGACGATAGTCCTCAGCAGAACGCCGCAAGCGCGGCCGAATGCGCTAGTCCAAGTCATAGGAATTGAATCATTTAATCATTGAAACAGCGACCATTGTGATCTCGCGTAAGCGTACATTTGATTTAATAAACGATCAATGATTGGAATGACTCAACAATTCAATGCGATCACGGCGTTGCAGCTTCCTCGTCGTGTATTGTCGTCAGCTTCAGAATCTCCAGCTCACGCTTGCCATTCGGAGTCACCACGATCGCCGTGTCACCCACCTTCTTATTCAGCAGTGCCCGACCGATCGGAGACGTAGTGGATATCTTGCCTGCACTCACGTCCGATTCTTCGCTGGTCACAAGGTTGTACTCCATCTCCTCATTCTTCGTACTGTCGTAAACCTTGACCGTCGATCCCAGGCCAACTTTGTCCTTGGGAATGTTGTTCATGTTCACCATGGACAAATCTGCCAGGCGCTTTCCAAGTTGCCGCACCCGCGCCTTCACATATTCTTGGCGCTGCTTGGCCATATGGTATTCGGCGTTTTCGCTCAAATCACCAAGCGCGACGGCTTTCTTGATCTCTTTCGGGAGTTCGTGGACCAGTTCGTGTTCGAGCGCGTTGATCTCGTCCTGTAGTTTTCGTCTGATGTGCTCGGTCATTCTTGCGGCATTATAAACCGTGCGTGATGGTCGAGAGGACCTTCGGGCTGTGCTTATCCGGATGGCTATTTGCTCACTTTGCGCTGTTCTTCCCGTCCTTCGCTGGTTAAGAACTTTGAACGCAAAGTTTTCAAGAATTGGCGTGCGGACTTCAAAAGAGGAAACATTATTTGTTTATTCATTGATTGCAAAGAGGTTACCCCTCGTCGATTGTTAAACTCTGCAGCTTGAGCTAAAATAGACGTGTTCGCGCGGGCTGTTCCCCAGTATGAGCAGCAATGGTAATAGCGATTTCCACATTGGTGACCGGGTAGTCTATCCGAATCACGGCGTCGGGATTATAGAACAGGTCGGCAGCCGTACCCTCGGCCAGCAGGTCGAGAAGTATTACCTCCTGAATATTAAGTCCAGTAACCTTAAGGTAACGGTTCCGCTCCATAGTGTCGGATCAGTTGGTTTGCGCCGGGTGGTCAGAAACGGAGAAATCCAAAAGATTCTGGACTATCTGTCTGATGGCAACGGCGATAGCGCTGCCGATTGGAAAGATCGGTTCAAAGAAAACTCCGACCGGATGAGGACCGGATCGCTGCTGGAAGTGGCGGCAGTTCTTAAAAGTTTGCTGGTTCTGAAAGAAACCAAAGGTCTGTCTTTCCGCGAGAAGAAAATGTTGGAGCGGGCGCGTTACCTGCTGGTCAGCGAGCTTGCGATGGCAAAGAATTGTGAAGAGGCCAATGTCGAAGTTCTTCTGGCCAAGACTCTTTCAAAAACCAATCTCCGCTTTCCCGAAGCCAGCGAACTGCAATCCTAACGGGAGTCCTATGCTCCATGCCCGTTTGGTGGTTGATCGCCACCGAGCCATGCCCCAAACGGCTTAAGCGGCTCCACATGGTCAAAGACGATCTTCATCCCGGCCGTGATGGGTATCGCTAAAACCAGCCCTAAGGCGCCCCATAACCATCCCCAAACGAGCAGTGCGAGCGTTACGGTGAGTGGGTTTAAGCGCAGTCGCCCACCTAAGAACTTCGGATAAAGCACGTTGAGCGACACAAGGTGAAGGCCGAATACGGTGGCCATGATCCAGATCACTTTTGCCAGCGTGAGGTGGCCAATCCCCATGAACAGCGGCGGCAGCAAAGCCAACAGAACCCCGAAGTAGGGTATGAGGCTCAGGAAACCGCTGGCAAATCCTGCGAAGTAGAAGAAAGAAATATGAAGGAACGCGAAAACGATGGCGCTTACCGCGCCCATGATCAGGCCGATCAACAGATTGCCGACCATAAAACTGCG
>DATBIE010000189.1:0-5146 GCA_036557105.1 Terriglobales bacterium | reverse complement strand
AAGTTCTCGCGTAGCATCAGGTCGTGCGTTAGACCGAATCGGTCGTGAGCAGCCCTCGCCTTTAAACAGCAAGTATCCTGCACAAGTTTTGCCTCCGACTCCATCCAGCGTAAATATCAAAAGGAACAACAGTACAACAATATGGAACAAGGAACAGTAAAGTGGTTTAACGATGCCAAAGGCTACGGCTTTATCAGCCGTCAGTCCGGCGAGGATGTTTTTGTGCATTTTTCGGCAATCCAAGCTGGAGGCTTCAAGAGCCTTCAGGAGGGCCAAACCGTGCAGTTCGACGTAACTAAGGGCGCCAAAGGGTGGCAGGCTGAGAATGTAGTGCCTGTCTAAGTACGACGTCCTCTGAAAGGCGATCTCTCAAGGTCGCCTATGAAAATTCCGCTCCTGATCTAGGCAAACCTACAAGAAGATCCGCGGCAAGGAATGAACTCGTGACCAATATCTTCGTCGGGAACCTGGATATTACCGTGACAGAGCAGCAGCTGCGAGAAGTTTTTGCAGCGCATGGAGGTATCGAAACCATCACGATCGTGGTGGACAGGGATACCGGCGAGCCCCGCGGTATTGCTTTTGTCGAGATGAACCAGGCAACTGAAGCCGGGGCTGCGATCGCTGCGCTGGACGGAACGATGCTCAACGGGCGTGCGATGAGAGTGAACGAAGCTCGTCCGAAGATTCATCGTGAACCAACACGTGACGCTGGAAGCAGAGAGCATCGGCGACATAGGACGTGAAGTGCCGCGGGCAAGGGGCCGCGCCATTCTTAGCAAGAGAAACGGAGCCTTCCTGACCCACAACGAATACACCGCTTCTTACGCCATCATCCGCTACAACATTCGCACCTACCGCTCCGATGGAGTGATCGCCGTGATTGCAGGCAAGCAAAACGCAGAGTTGGAATTGAAGAAGTTGGAGGCGGCCCAGGACTCATCAGATCGGCACGAAGGTTGGCGCTATTTGATCGACGCAACCGACCTTAAGGCAGGGACAGATCCGGCTGAGGCTAACCAACATCGCGAGGCTGAGTTGGAAAAGCGAGAATCAAAGGCTCTGCGAGCGACCACGGCTGCGAACTTTTCTTCGCCACCTCGTCAGAGATGAGAGAGCATTCGGTGCAAGCTCGTTACTAGCACGCCGTCGTCAGGAAGACACAAACGTCATCTGTAAAGTCTGAAGCGACCCCCCGCAACCCCCGACCGGTGACCCGATATGCTCGATGAGGTCACTGAATCCCGATTTTCGTAAATAGGCATCTTCGAGATAGATGAACGCGGTCGAGCAGAACTTCGTGCGTGCGCACTTGAACGTTTACCCATAACGGCTCCTTGCCAGCGGTTAGCTGTCTGATTTTGCAAGGAATCGTCATCCCAAAGACGCGGCGGAAAATTGCTAGAAGAGACATCTTTAGACTACGCTTTTTTGCACATGCGCCCGTCCCGTACGGATGAGGACGGGAATGAAATCCGCAATGAGATCCTTCTAGAGCTTTCCGGCGACGGTTGCGAGATGTTGTTCCAAAACTGGAATTCGCACGCCTGAAGGTTCATCACCCCCTTCATGAAACGGGCAACACTTTGAAATCAGCCTACTTCTGCAACACAGGGATGAATTCCATCCTGAGCGTTTTCCCAGACGGGAAGAGTGTGGAAGTAGGTCTGGTCGGCAAAGAGGGCTTTATCGGCTTGCCTCTACTGGCAGGGTTCGTTACTGCGCCAAGCCGGGCGGTGGCTCAAATTGACGCCACGGCATTTCGCGTACACAGGAGCGTTTTGATGGCTCATCTACGCCAGTGTCCCACGCTGGAGCGGCGGCTGCAGCAATACTCGCAAATCGCCTCCCTGGAGGTGACACAGATCGCCGCCTGTAATCGGCTCCACGAAGTTCACGAGCGGCTCGCCCGTTGGCTGTTGATGTGTGCCGACCGCGTTGAATCGAATTCGGTGCCGCTAACCCAGGAATTCTTGGCACAGATGTTGGAAACTCGCCGTTCCAGCGTGACTGTCGCGGCAGGAATATTGCAAAAAGCTGGAATCATCGCCTACACGCGCGGAGATGTAAAGGTTCTAAGCCGGCAGAAACTGGAACACGCCGCGTGCGAATGCTACGGAATTATGCAGCAACAGATTCAGAGCTGGCGCGCCGAATCGAGGTAAATAAAAAAACTACGAGATGTTCGGTATCCCAAAAAGCTAAGCGAGTCTGCTCGGATTCATAATTGCGATCACCTCCACTATAGAGCGGGTCTAACCCGCGCCCATGCTAAGAAGCTACTGAAGCTTCAGCACAAAAAGCCGCGGCTCAAGAAGCTGCGTGTCGACGTGGAACGTGCACATCGGCTGAAGTTCAGGACTGCCGTTGGCTAGGAAAATTGCGCTGTGAAATCCCCACCGCAGTGGCGTACCCGGGGGGGTTACTTTGAAGCTGCGCCATCCAGGCGTCAAGCTCGTGTCGAAAGGCGACTACCGGGGCGCGCGGCGTCGAGCCAAGGCGGCGCACCGGCATCCCGAGAGTAGCTTCCCAACGCTGTACCGTGCGGACACCGCGGCGCAGATAGCTTGCGATTTCCTTCCACGAATTGAGAACAACCGGGCTATTGGCTGTAGTTTGCAGACGGGACTTAGTAGTGCGCATGATCCAGGCATCGAGCTCGCGTTGGAATGCCACAACCGGACAATGCGAGGTCGAGCCGGCGCGGTGAATTGGCATTCCCAGCGCGACTTCCCAACGCTGCACCGTACGAATGCCGCGATGCAGGTAAGCGGCGATTTCGTTCCATGACCTTAGGACCATAAGTGCGTCCCAAGCTGGGTTTATATCACAAGCTCAAAGACGTGGTCTGTCAGGAAAAACCCTACTTAGCTGGCGGTCTAGGCGCGCTCGTGCTGCGCGGTCTCGACCTCGGGCCCATCATCTTCGCTGGCGCGCGAGTCCATGTCACACGCATTGATGCCACACGATCTCACACGTGTGCGCAGCTACTCCTTCTCTGTTTGCCACCTCTTTGTCTGTTGTTGCAAAAGGCGGTAGCAGTCGCAGGCTGCGTCTTCTAGTTGGCTTCGATTGAGAATGGTTACGTTTCCGCGCGTGTAGGTGATCAATCCGGCTTTTTGCAAGCTGCCGGCGGAAATCGTGACACTGGACCGCCGCGTGCCCAACATCTCGGCGATAAATTCTTGAGTGAGCGGCAGAGAATTAGAGTGGATCCGGTCCTGCGCCATCAGAAGCCATCTCGCCAATCGCTCGTCCACTTCGTTCAGCCGGTTGCATGCAGCGATCTGCGCCGCCTGCACCTAACAACTGCGCGGAACGTTGCTGTTGCCGTTCAAGGACTGGGCACTCGCTCAGTATGCTCCGCAAATGTGCGGCATCGATTCGAAATGCAGTGGCCTGCGTCTGCACTACCGTCCTGGTATTACTGGTGCGAAAACCGGCAACCAGAGGCACGGCGGAAAAGCCTTCCGGGCCCACCAAGCCCACTTCCACACTCTTGCCGACAGGCATGAGAACTAGCACCGAGAAGATGCCGGAATTACAGAAATAGCCGGATTTGAGGGTCTCGCCGGGCTCGTGAATGACCTGGCGGAGGGGCAGGCGGACAAATTCCAGGTGAGGAAGCACTCGATCCGATTCTTTGCGGGGAAGGCTAAGCAGGATCAGATTGTTGATCGCATGCCCATCATCATCCTTATAAAGAGGGCTGCCTTTTGGTTTACCTGATGATGTGCCCATGCGCGGTTTCTTCACACAGCGGTCCACGCTGTCTGATTTCGCAAGGAACTGAGTTGCGCCCAGGCGGCGCGGCAAGATGCTCCAAAAGACAGAAAAATCTGAAGCCGGATTTTACTGAGGACAGAATGCGTTCGTCGGTACCACGAGGTACTTGTGAATGTGCGCTGGCGGACGGACTTCAGCGACTAAGCGCCGCGGTTCATTGGTCGAGGAGCGTGACACCGTTTTGAGGGCGGCGACAGGGCCCAATCACTGGGTGGAGGAGAAAATTGCAAATGAAATCTTCGCCAGCATTTTTGTCCGGGCCATCTAATTTGTGAAGAAAGTAATCAGGAGGCTGAAAATCATTCTGCGGCATGGGCCCACCAGAGAGTGTTATGACAGGAAGGCTGGGTCTTAAACGCCTGAATGCCATTACCAAACCGTCGCCAGACTCGGTAATGAAAACGTCAGTAATTACCAAATCGATGTGGTGCGCGCCGAATGTTTTAGCGCCTGGGATACACTGGTAGCTGTAAAGACCTCATAATGAGCGGCTTCCAAAACTAGCCGGCGCATCCGCAGAGCCAATTCAGTGTATCGACAAGAAAGATAAGCCGAGCCATACTCTGCACCTGAAGGCCTTGGGCAGGTTGCTCATCCGGCGGAATGTTAGCGGCGGGAGTGCGACGAGGGAAGGCGGTCTAACTTCAGTCATTCACCGAAGTGGACTCCGGGAGACGTTCGGTAGCCATGGGCTAAGCGAGTCCCGGAGTCCCACAATCGCGATTCGCCGTTAGTGTACAGCGAATTGGATCCTGTGGAACAAAAAAGTGTTCGCTGTAAAACCTAGTACGGTTCGTTATCGCACATTAAAAGCGGCCATTTCGCGCTACTGCGCGGGTGCTGGTGTGCAAACGCATTTAGATCTGAGTTCGCATGTCGAATTGTCCTGAATGTCATCTCTCCGTGATGGTCACCCGTGCCCGAAATCGCTGGCCATCCTTGCGTACCCCAACCCTAAGATTGTTTGTCTCCAATCTGGGTAATGACACATCGAAAAAGCTTTTCACCCAAAATCAACCCAAAATAAGAACTCCCGAAAATTCCTTTCCGCTATTCTTCACTGCTTGAAGTAGGCAACCACGCCCGCTAACTCGTTGAATTTCAGTTTCTGTTCAAACTCATAACCCAAAGGTCGGTGGTTCAAATCCACCCCCCGCAACCAAAAAATTCCTTCCTTTCAGCAGCTTCTGCGAACCCCCGCAACCATCCGAATTGACAATTTTCGAGCTTCTGAATAGTTTCAAAACCGTTCTCTCCAAATTTGGCGCCGGTCATAAATGGGAGCAGGGCGGATGAACAAGGACGCTTCCCGAAGTGCCGGCATTGACATGACAAACCGGCGAGAATTTCTAAAACAAAC
>DATBIE010000188.1:0-9262 GCA_036557105.1 Terriglobales bacterium | reverse complement strand
AAACCGGCACTGGAAGCAGCGGAGATTCCGGGCAAAGTTGGCTGGCATACACTGCGACACACGTTCGGCACCTTGATGAAAGCGAATGGCGAGGACATCAAGACGATTCAGGAGTTGTTACGCCATTCGAACTACAAAGTGACCGCCGACACGTACACACAAGCCGTCACTCCGATGAAGCGCGCAGCGCAAACAAAGCTTGTCAAAATGATTCTCGTGCCGAGCAAGAAGGCAGGGGAAAAGCAGACGTCCGACGAGTGAGTTTTTCTTATCGAACCCTTTCAAACCCTCGGCGAAAAGGTCAGATTCCAATAAATCGTTTATTTTGTTGGCGTCCCCGACGGGATTTGAACCCGTGTTACCGCCGTGAAAGGGCGATGTCCTAGGCCGGGCTAGACGACGGGGACCTTTTTTCGCTGCGGGCAATACTCTTGAGTTCGAGCATTACACGACTGTCTGGAATGAGCAGTGCTGCGGCTAGAATGTCGATGTTAGCAGTGGCGATGGGCGGTGTCAAAGAACGCATCTTGGGCGGTCATGCTCATCCGAACTCCGATATCATCAGTAATTCCGCTGCAGCGTTTCAGAACAGAGTAATTAGATATGGAGCAAGTCTACATCTGCGACGCGCTTCGCACCCCCTTTGGAAAATATGGAGGCGGGCTGTCTTCCGTTCGCACGGATGATCTTGCTGCGATTCCGCTCAGAGCCCTAGTCGAACGAAATCGCAAAGTTGATTGGGGCGCGCTCGATGACGTGATTTATGGTTGCGCCAATCAGGCGGGCGAGGACAATCGAAACGTTGCGCGCATGGCTCTGCTGCTCGCAGGACTGCCGAAAGAAGTGCCGGGATCGACGGTGAACCGCCTTTGCGGATCGAGCATGGAAGCCGTTTCCATCGCGGCACGAGCAATCAAGTGTGGCGAAGCTTCGATCGCAATTGCCGGTGGTGTTGAAAGCATGTCGCGCTCGCCTTTTGTCATGGGAAAGGCGGAGACTGCGTTTTCGCGTGCCGCCAAGATTGAAGATACGACGATCGGCTGGCGTTTCGTGAATCCCGCGATGAAGGCGAAGTACGGCATAGACTCAATGCCGGAAACAGCCGAGAACGTCGCGGAAGAATGTCGCATTTCGCGGCAAGACCAGGATGCGTTTGCATTCCGCAGTCAAAAGCGTGCAGCGGCAGCGCTGAAAGCCGGTCGTTTCGGTGACGAAATTATTCCTGTCACAGTTCCCGTCAAGAAAGGCGAGCCGCAGATTGTTTGCAAAGACGAGCAGCCGCGTCCTGACACAACGCTCGAAGCTCTTTCCAAGCTAAAAACAATTGTCAAACCGAACGGGACGATCACGGCTGGGAATGCGTCCGGCATTAACGACGGTGCATGTGCGCTATTGCTCGCCTCAGAATCCGCAGCGGCAAAATACGGATTAACTCCGCTGGTGCGCATCGTGCGTTCCGCCGCAACCGGAGTCTTGCCGCGCGTGATGGGTATCGGTCCTGTGCCAGCTGCGCGCAAGGTTCTCGCGAGTACAGGACTTGAACTTTCCGCGATGAACTTTGTTGAATTGAATGAAGCCTTTGCGGCACAATCTTTGGCCGTGCTGCGTGACCTGGGCCTTCCCGATGACGCAGAGCATGTGAATCCGAACGGTGGCGCGATTGCGATTGGCCATCCGCTTGGCGCCAGCGGCGGCCGCCTGATCACGACTGCGGCATATCATCTGCGGCGAACGAAAGCGCGATACGCGCTGTGTACAATGTGCATCGGCGTCGGACAGGGAATTGCCACGATTTTGGAACGCGTCTGATGGCGAGAGTGTGAAGGTGAAGCACACCTAATGGCCGCTACTTCCGTGCAGAAAAATCCCGGAGCACTGCACGCGCTGAAAAAAGTCAGCCTATTTCCCTTTATCTTCGTAATGTATTCCTACAACACCGCTGGCCCGTTTGGGCTGGAAGACCAAGTCCGGACTTCGGGGCCTGGAATGGCGCTGATTTATCAGCTGCTAATTCCATTCTTCTGGTGCATTCCAATTTCACTGGTCGCCGCGGAACTCACCACTGCAATGCCAGTCGAAGGCGGTTTCTATCGCTGGAGCCGAGCGGCCTTCGGCGATTTCTGGGGATTCCTTGCAGGATGGTGGAACTGGTGCGCATCATTCTTATTGGGCGGCGCATATGCGGTGCTGTTCACGGATAACGTTGCACATTACATCCCGCAGATCTCTCCTTTAGAACATTACCTGATCGCGTTAGCCGTAATTGCAGTGATCACGTATGTGAACGTGCGCGGCATTCGTTTGGTGGGAACAGTTGCTACTGTTCTCGAGCTATCGATCATCGCCATCGTGCTGCTGATGTGCATTATTTCAGTGCGAATGTGGCACAACAATCCTTTCATTCCGGTTGTGCCCCCGCACAAGCCGCTATTCCAGGTTTTTGGCGTTGGCTTCGCGCTTGGATTATGGCTGTACGCGGGATATGAACAGGTTTCTTCCGTCGCAGAAGAGGTGGAGAACCCTCAACGGAATTATCCTCGTGCTCTCGCGTGGGTGGTGCCGCTCTCAATGGCGACGTACTTACTGCCGACATTTTGCACCCTTGCCGCAGTTGGCGATTGGCAACACTGGCATGACGGATTCTTCTCGGAAGCTGCAGCAATCATCGGCGGTCCATGGCTGGGCTTTGCCGTAACTCTGGCCGCCGCACTCACGGCGCTATCGATCCTTAACAGCATGATGCTGAGCACAACGCGCATGCCCTTCGCTATGGCCGAGGACGGATATTTAACTCCGACACTAGCGCGCATGCACCGAAAATTTGGGACGCCATGGCTTGCAATTCTGGTTTCCGCCGTCGTGTATTGCTTAGTGGCCTGGCACAGCCTGTCGCAGCTGATTTCCGTCTATATCTGGCTTCGCATCGCGACTTCTATCATGACTGTACTCTCGGCCTGGCAATTGCGTCGAAAGCAGCCGGAGCTTCCACGCGCTTTTCGCATCCCGTGGGGACGAAAGGGCCTGGCATATGCGGTGCTCGCGCCTCTCGCTATGAGCGCAATCGCCATGATTGCCAGCGATAAGTTTGCCTTGAAGTGGGGCCCCGTTGCACTGCTGCTTGGGCCAATTGCCTACCTTTTGTTCCGCCGGAAACGATCAGATCAACTGATCCAATCCAATACCTTGTAATAAGCGCCGGCAAACGGAAGGAACAAGGGCATCCCGTTGTACAAGCCCAAAGGCGCGCCAGGGAAGGGAATTGCGCTGAAAGGAATTTCGTTTTTCGCACAGCAAATGTTCTCCGCGACTTTGGTTCCGAGATAGGTTGCCATTGCGACGCCGTGGCCCGCGTATCCCAGCGCATAGTGAATTCCATCAATCTGGCCGGCGTGAGGCATGGTGTCGAAACAGAAATCGAGCGTTCCACCCCAGGCATATTCGATGTTGGCATCGACGAGTTGCGGAAAAACCTGCAGCATGTCCCGCCGCAAAATTTCTGCGCTGCGTTGAATCGTATTCTTCGTTTCTGGAAAGAACGCGGCACGGCCGCCGAACAACATGCGATTGTCCGGCGTTAGTCGGTAATAATGAAGATAGTGTTTGGAATCGAAGATCATTCGGTTTCGGGGGCTTAGCTGGCGCGCCAGGTGGTCGGGAAGCGGTTCGGTCGCAATAATAAAGGAGCCGATCGGGATTACCTTTTTCTTCAATTCGGGGGTTGCCGCTGAGGTATATCCGCTTGTCGCGATCAGAACGTCGTGAGCTAAGATGCTTCCGCGGGAAGTGAGAACAGAAAATCCGTAGCTCGCGTTCTGCGAACCTCGTTCAATTTCCTTCACGCGTAGGCCTTCGTAGATCGAGGCTCCGGCTTTGAGGGCGGCTCGGGCCAATCCCGAGACGTACTGCGCGGGGTTCACAGCGGCGCTGCGCGCATCTACGATGCCGCCGAAATAGACATCGGATCCGATCTCGCTGGAAAGCTCATTGCGTGGAACGACGCGCAACACATGATTGAATTCCTTGGCTATCATCTCAGCCGAGCGAGCGTACGCATCGAAGTGGGACTGCTTGCTCGCGACCTCCAGATGTCCGCATCGTGCAAAGCTGCACCCGATGTTTTCGTCGCGAATGATTTGCTCGACAAAGTCGATTGACTCAAGAGAACTCGCGTACAGTCGTCGCGCAAGTTCCATCCCATAACGCCGCGACAGAGTCTCCGGGTCGAGCTTTAGCCCGGTAAGCACCATGCCACCGTTACGCGAACTCGCTCCCCAGCCGATGGTGTTTGCTTCGAGCACGGCAACTCTAGCGCCGCTCTTGGCGAAAATTCGCGCCGCAGAAAGGCCAGTGAAGCCTGCGCCGATTACAACAATGTCTGCATGCGCGGGGGGTTCGCCGGATGTTCCTTCCGGCATGGAAGTTGTAGTCAGCCAGAAATTTGATCCGGTGGCAATGGTCATTTCACTGTGCCAGCCAACGACCTGAGCCTCTCAGCCGCCAATTCGGGGGTGATGTCGCGCTGCGGTGTCCCCAACATTTCGAATCCCACCATGAATTTTCGAACTGTGGCCGAACGCAATAGAGGAGGATAGAAATGAGCATGAAAGTGCCATTCGGGATGATGGTCGTCGATTGGCGCCTGATGAAATCCCATTGAGTACGGAAACGGTACATCAAAGACGCGATCATAAGTTCCAACAACACGTCTCAAAATCGCCGCTAGTTGTGCCGATTCGCCGTCGTTCATCTCAGTCATTGATCCCAAATGCCTCCGGCTGCACAACAGCACCTCAAATGGCCAAACTGCCCAGAAGGGCACGAGCGCAACGAATCCATCATTCTCGCAAACGATGCGCGATCGTTCGCCATTCTCGAGCGCAAGATAGTCGCAAAGCAAACAACTGCCATGGACCTGAGAGTAGTCCCGTTGTCCAGTCAGTTCGCGTGCGGGTTGCTGCGGAACCGAACTAGTTGCCCATATCTGGCAATGTGGATGGGGATTGCTTGCACCCATCATCTCGCCACGATTCTCGAAGATTTGGACATGTTTCACCCATTCCATCGCGCTAAATTCCGCGAATTGAGCGGTCCATGTCCGGACCACTCCTTCAACGTCTGTCAGCGACATGCTCGAAAGCGTCAAATCATGCCGGGGTGAAAAGCACATGACACGACAGATTCCCGCCTCTCCTTCTGCAACTACCAAGTTCTTGTTTTGAACGTCAATTCTTGCGGCGGGCACGTCTTTTTTCAATGCGGCGTAGTCATTTTCAAAGACAAAAGTCGATTTGTATCGGGGATTTCGTGCTCCGCCGGCCCTCTGATTTCCGGGGCAAAGATAACAACTCGGATCGTATGCTGGCCTTTTCTCCGAAGGCAAAGCTTCAGTCGCACCCTGCCATGGTCGTTGTGTCCGGTGCGGAGAAACCAGCACCCACTCGTTCGATAAGGGGTTAAAACGCCGATGAGAATGTTCGCTTAGTTGAAGATCAGTTGTTTTTGGAAGCATGGTTTCAGGATTTGAAACTCGACGACAGCATGATTGACGTTACCGCAATGGGCCCTTTATGGTTCTCTCACATCCAGCAACTCCATTACAATACCGATACTCAATGAAAGCCGCCGAGCTAGCAGAGCGCTTCCAGCAGCAGTTTCACAATCGACCGCAGGTTTTCAGCGCTCCCGGCCGCGTGAACCTGATTGGCGAGCACACGGATTATAATGACGGGTTCGTTCTTCCCAGCGCCATCGGATTTTATACGCACGCTGCTATTTCTCCCCGACCCGATCGAAGGCTCGCAATACGCTCCACCGAATTCAGAGAGAGCTTCGAGAGCGAAGTCACTTCGTTGCCGAAAACAAAGCAAGGGGCATGGTACGACTATGTCATTGGGGTGGCGCAGGAACTGATTCGCGCGGGATGCAGGCTGACCGGAGCAGACTTGCTGGTGAATGGAGAGGTACCCATCGGTTCCGGTCTCAGTTCTTCAGCGGCGCTTGAAGTTGCGGGGGCGCTGGCTTTTTTGAGTCTCAGCAACGGCGAACTTCCGCCCAGGCAGATAGCCCAGCTCTGCCAAAGAGCAGAGAACGATTTCATTGGTGCGCGTGTGGGAATTATGGACCAATTTGTTTCCTGCCTCGGACAGGAAGGTTTCGCCGTGCTTCTCGATTGCCGCTCACTGGAGTGTGAGCTCGTGCCGATTCCTGACACCGTAAAATTTGTGATCTGCAACACGATGGTCAAACATGAGCATGCAGGCGGCGAGTACAACCAGCGACGCCGCGAATGTGAGCAGGGAGTCGAAATTCTGTCCCGCTTCTATCCCGGCATTAAGGCCTTACGAGATGTTTCCCTGGATCAACTGCGCACAAAGTCAGGCGAACTGCCGCCTGTGATCTACAAGCGCTGTCTCCATGTGGTGGAAGAAAACGATCGTGTGCTGCGGACAGGACAGCTCTTCCGCGCATCCGATCTTGCCGGAGTCGGAAAATTGATGCGGGAGTCGCACGTGAGCATGCGCGATCTCTACGAAATAAGCTGCCGCGAACTCGACATCATGGTGGAGTCGGCAGAGGGACTACCCGGCTACTACGGTGGCAGGATGACTGGCGGCGGTTTCGGCGGATGTACTGTCAATCTCGTCGCCTCAGAGAAGGCGCAACCATTTCGCGAGAAGATTGCTGCGCGCTATCGGCAGCAGACCGGGATCACTCCTGAGATTTATATATGTTCACCGGCAGCTGGAGCTCATGTTGAGCTCGAGACCGTTTCGGCCTAAACATCAGTAGCGCGTGATTGTGACTCGCCCCAGAAAAGTTAAGAATTTCCAGCCAAGTACACGTTTACAAAGCACCTGCAATTAGAGATAATGCAGCGACTATCAAATCGTTTTTGTGTCGCGTTGCAGGTGAATTGATTCTTAACAGGAGGTCGCGCGAATGAGGGTCTCCACTCTCGTGCTTGCGCTATTTACTATCGTGGCGGAGATGCAAGGCCAGGTCAGCAAACAGCCCTTCGGAAAAACCCCAGACGGAACCGCAGTTGAAATCTACACATTGAAGAGTGGGCCCATCGAGGCCCGCATCATGACCTACGGGGGCATTCTTCAGACGCTCAAAGTGCCAGACAAAAGCGGTAAGAGCGAAGATGTTGTGCTCGGATTTGACACACTCGACGGTTACACCAGTGGCCCGAAGCCGAACTCCGCATATTTCGGAGCGCTAATTGGCCGCTATGCAAACCGCATCGGTGGAGCGAAGTTCCCGCTTGACGGCCAGACCTATCACACGCCGGTGAATGACGGCCCGAACACTCTTCACGGCGGCATTCAGGGATTCGACAAAAAAGTTTGGAAGGCTAAAGAAATTCCGCACGGAATCGAGCTGACGCTGGTCAGTCCCGACGGTGATCAGGGATTTCCGGGGAAACTCACCGCAGTTGTCCGTTACACGCTGGTCGGCAAGGAATTGAAGATCGACTACTCGGCGACGACGGACAAAGACACAGTCGTAAATCTCACTAATCATTCTTATTTCAATCTTGCCGGCCAGGGGAATGGCGACATCCTGAAGAATGAGGTCAAGATCAACGCCAGCCACTACACTCCAGTCGATGCCACCCTGATTCCAACTGGAGAACTGGCGCCGGTTGAAGGCACGCCTTTTGATTTCCGCAAGCTCACTGCCGTTGGTGCGCGCATCAATGAAGACAATGACCAGCTAAAGAAGGCGCACGGTTACGATGACAATTGGGTGCTCGATAATCGCGGAAAATTTGCCGAGGCAGCCGAAGTGTATGAGCCCACCAGCGGGCGCGTTCTCACGGTGATGACCGATCAGCCGGGCATACAGTTTTATACCGGCAATTTCCTCGACGGGACTATCACGGGCAAGGGCGGCAAAGTTTATGGGCACCGCGCTGCACTGGCGCTGGAAACCCAGCATTTTCCTGACTCGCCCAATCATCCGAAATTCCCGTCGACGGAACTTAAGCCGGGGCAGAAGTATCACTTTGTTACTGTGTTCCGGTTTTCAGCACGTTAATTACATTGTCGAAGCGAGCTAGAAAGTAAATGGGCAGCCCTATATCTGGCTTGTAGAGGAAGCGAAATGAGCACACCCTTAGCGATGTTCGTGGCAGAACGTCTGGTGCACCTCTCGGGAGTCGATCTCGCGATCATTGCTTTTTATTTCGTTCTTGTGTTGGCAATTGGCTTTTATCTGAAGAAGTTCGCCAAAACCGGGGAAGACTTCTTCCTTGCCGGCCGCGAAATGACTGCCTGGGTCGCCGGTCTTGCCTTCGTTTCTGCAAACCTGGGGTCGCTCGAATTGCTCGGTTGGGCGGGCTCTGCATATCAATACGGCATTCTTGCAGCGCACTGGTACTGGGTAGGCGCGATTCCCGCCATGGTTTTTCTGGGCCTCGTAATGATGCCCTTTTACTACATTTCTAAAACACACTCTGTTCCAGGATATTTGAAGTTGCGCTATGGCTCGGAAGCGAGCGGGCTCAGCGCCATCACCTTCGCAGTCATGACCATCCTCATGTCCGGCGTGAACATGTATGCCATGGCAGTGGTGATGAAAGTTGTGCTCGGCTGGGACATTAATTTCAGTATCTGGGTCTCATCGCTGACCGTTGGCGTTTACGTTGCAGCTGGCGGCCTTTTCTCAGCCATCTTCAACGAGGTCCTGCAGTTCTTTCTGATCTGGTTTGGCGCACTGCTCATTCCAATTCTCGGCATGATCGAAACCGGCGGGTGGAGCGGCATGGTCGCGCGCATCCATCAGAATTTTCCCGGCCAGAATTTTACACACATGTGGGCTCCCTTGGGATCATTTGCCCACAATCCAATGGGAATTAATTGGATTGGCATTGTCTTTGGTTTGGGCGCGGTGCAGTCAATGGGGTACTGGACTACGGACTTCCTCGTTGTTCAGCGCGTGCTCTCGGCCAAAGACATTCGTTCCGCAAAGATGGCGCCGATCATTGGGTCCTTTTTCAAGATGGCGGTGCCGCTGATTGTCATCCTTCCCGGATTGCTTGGGCTTGCGGTGTTGCCTATGCATCTGGTGCCTGCAAGCAATCTGGCAGCCGGCCAGCACAGCTATAACGAAGTCTTGCCGCTCATGCTCGCGCGTTATTGCGGCCCTGGATTACTTGGCCTGGGAATCACCGCTCTGGTCGCAGGTTTCATGGCAGGAATGGCGGGCAACGTCAGTGCCTTTGCCACTGTCTGGACTTATGACATCTGGCGCCCCT
>DATBIE010000187.1:0-6538 GCA_036557105.1 Terriglobales bacterium | reverse complement strand
CCCGGGAAACGGTGGTTGATTTTATTTCCTCGGCGCTGTTTACGCGAAGCAAAGGAGAGCGCAAATGAACGCGCGCAACAAAGTCTTCATTCTTCTCGGTCTGATCTTCGCCATAGCGCTTGCGTTTTATTACTTTTCAACCCCGCATGGCTCCGACCTGGACCTGATCGGGATCGTTGATGCGAATCAAATCATTGTCAGCCCACAAACATCAGGTCGAATTCAGAAGCTGCTGGTCGATGAAGGCACGCATGTAAAACAGGGCGACCTGATCGCCGTGCTCGACCCGTCAGAACTGGAAGCTCAAGCCCGGGCCGCGGCGGCCATGATCGACAGCTTGCGTTCGCAGGTCGAAGCCACAAGAGCCACCAGCATTGCGACAAAAGGCTCCACAACCAGCAGCGTGGCTAACGCACAGGCACAGCTTGAGTCGGCGCGCGCGCAACTTTTGCAAGCCGAGGCCGCACTGCAACGTGTCGAAAGCGACAGCCGCCGCGCCATTGAACTTGCCAAGCAGGGAGTCGCATCCGACCAGGAGCGTGTTCAAGCCGAAACCAATTTGAAGGCCCAACAGGCAGTTGTCGATTCCTGGAAGCAGCAGGTCACCGCGGCGCAAGCGGAACTCAACTCCGCAATTGCCAATACGCACCAGGCACACGCAGCGCAGAGCACAGTCGCATCAACTCGTGGACAGCTGCTGAACGCCGAAGCCCAGCTCAAGGAAGCTGAAGTCCGGCTGGGATATACAAAAGTCTACGCACCTGTAACCGGCACCGTTTCAGTCCGCGCCGCACGGGAGGGTGAGTACCTGAACCCAGGTCAACCGATCATCACTATCGTCGATTTCACAGACACCTGGGTACGCGCCGCGATCCCAGAAACACAGACTGATCACATCGGCATCGGCGACACACTGCGAATCAAGCTTCCTGGTGGAACCGTCACGTCCGGCAAAGTATTTTTCAAAGGGGCAGAAGCTGATTTTGCTACGCAGCGCGATGTCAGCCGCAGCAAACGCGACATCAAGACAATCGTGCTCAAAATACGTCTGGACAATCCCAAAGACGCCTATGTTCCCGGAATGACCGCTGACGTTTTGGTTTCGCAGGCACAACTGAAGGGCACGGTCTCGGCGGATACGGGGGCAGGAGGTAAACAATGAATTCGGATTTCTCCCACCCAGCCAAAGCCGCGTTGGGCGGGGCACCCGTAGCAGGGCTGGCTACAAACGGCACCGCCAATGCCATTGAAGTCGATCACATCGTTAAGAAGTATGGCGACTTCACCGCAGTAAATGACGTCACATTTTCGGTCAAAGAAGGCGAAATCTTCGGGCTACTCGGCCCGAACGGCGCTGGGAAATCGACGCTCATCCGCATGATGACCACCCTCATTCCAATCACTTCTGGTTACGCACGAATCGCCGGGCATGATGTGGCGACCGACCCCGATGATGCGCGCCGGGTGATCGGAGTGATTCCGCAAGCGCTCACCAGCGACATCGATCTCACGGTTGATGAAAATTTGAGTATTTACGCCAAGCTGTATGACGTGCCTGCAGCCAAGCGCAAGCAGAACATTGATGAACTGCTGGAACTCGTCGATCTCACGAAATGGCGTTCAGCGCAGACCAAAACGCTTTCAGGCGGCATGCGCCGCAGGCTCGAAATTGCTCGGGGCCTGGTTCACAGCCCGAAAATCTTCTTCCTGGACGAGCCTACAACAGGCCTCGACCCCGTTTCGCGAGTCGCGGTTTGGGAAATGCTGACCAATATCAAGAGCCAGCGCCAGCTCACGATTCTGATCACGACCCACTACATGGACGAGGCCGACCGCCTCTGCGATCGCATTGCCATTGTTGATCACGGCAAGCTGGTTGCCCTCGACACGCCCGCGGCGCTGAAGGCCAGCGTTCCGGGAGCAAACGTCATTGAGGCGCAATTCCAGAATGCTCCCGCCGATTGGGAGCAGCAACTGCACAAACTGGATGAGGTCACATCGGTTCAACACGAAGGCGCGGACATGTACCGGATTTTGACCGGCAACGGCTCACGCACAACCACCGAACTTGTCGAGACCGCTGTAAACGCCGGAGTCGGAGTGAAATCACTCTTAGTGCAGAACACCACGCTGGACGACGTTTTCGTCCACTATACGGGCCGACAGCTACGCGACGAGTTGGTGAAGGCGCATAGCTTCGTCATGCCGCCGAGGCCGGGAGCGTAGGTTATGAATCGGATGATGGCAATCGTCGAACGAGAAATGCGGAAGTTCTTCCGCTCCCCGGCATTGATGCTGGTGGCGATGGTTTTTCCTCTTGTGCAACTCATCGTTCTGGGAAATGCGTTTGGTGGAAAAATTCGCGACGCCAAGGTCGGCCTGGTTGACGAAGATGGCGGCACGCAGGCGCTGAAAATCCGTGAAGCATTTGATTCGGTCCGGGCCAATATGCGCACGTTCCTGCCCGTGTACTACACCGATGAAAAAACGGCGGTCGAGGACGTTCGGAATGGCAAGATCCAGGCCGCCGTCATCATTCCTCCACAATATTCTCGCCGTGTCTACGAACAGAACCAGCCCCGCATCGGCCTGGTAGTCGATAACAGCGACAATTTCACTACCGCCACGATCGAAGGTGAAATGACCGACATCATCAATGCGCTAAATAATCCCACGGTCGAACCGCGCATTTTGCAGCAGACGGTTTTGCAAATTGTCGAACTTTATCCCTACATCGAATACATGAAATACCTCTTGCCTGGATCAATCGCGCTAGCGATGTTCGTCTCAGTGATGATCGGCGGCGGCATGCTCTACATCGATGACAAGGCCCGGGGAGTTCACGAGGGTTATCTGGTCACGCCCATCACAAAGGCAGAGTTAGTGTTTGGATTGAATGCCGCGGGCGCAATCAAAGCAGTGATGACGGGCATTGTTATCAGCTTCATTGGGTCGTTGCTCGCCGGCGTGGGCACGATTTTTCGTCCGGGAACAATTTTTGGCTTGATGGTGATGATCCTGCTCACCTCGCTGGCTTTCAACACGATGATGTTCCTGTTGATGGTCAGAGTTGAGGATCCCTTGGTTCCGCGCGCGATATTCGGAATCCTGAATACGTTGTTGTTTTTCCCGAGCGGCGCGGTGTATCCGATTGAGGCATTTCCTCGCTGGTTGCGGGCGATTGCCGTCGTTGATCCTTTTACATTTGCAGTTCACGGCTTCAAGTCTCTATTGCTGAAGGAAACTGGACTGGTCGCTATCTGGCCCGACATGGTCTATCTTTCTGCTTTCGCGATCATCACGTTCTCTATTGCGGTGCCGTTATTTAAGAGAACATTGTGAAACCTCGTGGCTCTTGGAACTTTTTCTTCTTCCCCGGCTTCCATTATGCTTAGAACATGACGCTCATGGATGCGCAGCAGTTCGACGAGGCGCGCGGCCGCCGCCGCAGGAATGTGATTATCGCGCTGGTTATTCTCGTGCTCATTTTGGCGTGGGTCGGCTACCACCTTCGCAATTATCCGCAACGACATGAAGCCTCGAAGTTTCTGGCGGCCCTTCAGCAGGGCGATATCGAACGCGCGTACGGTATCTGGTTTCAGGATCCCGACTGGAAACAGCACCCGACGAAATACCCCAATTACGGCTATGCGGATTTCTCGCAGGATTGGGGACCCGCAAGTGAATGGGGACCCATCAAGTCTTATTCGGTTGATTGTTCCTATTCGAGCAGCAGCGGGGTGATCGTTCAGGCCACGCTCAATGAACGCGCCGAACACGCGTACATCTGGATCGATAAATCAGACAAGACTCTTCATTTCTCGCCCAATGAAATAAATTGCGGGAACTGGTTCGGATGGCTGACCGAGTGATTTTTCGTGAAAACATCTGTGTAGTTCTCAGCTGCTGACTTTTACCAAAGAGATCACAGAGTTCCACAAAGAATTTTCCACAGATGACGATTACTGAGCCAAAGACGTTGTGGCGACGAACTCGACGGATTTTTGTAGCGAGGCCTCGTCCTCCACGTTCAGGGTTTTCTTCGAGCGATCAATCTGGCGCATCAGCCCGCACAGGACCTTCCCAGGGCCTACTTCGACGAACGTCTGCGCTCCACGGGAAATCAGCAATTGCATCGACTCGCTCCACTTAACTGAGCCGGTCACCTGCCGAATCAGGGCCTCGCGTGCACTCTGCGCGTCCTCGATAGGCGTCGCATAGACGTTGCAGACCACCGGAATTTTTGGTTGGAAGAATTGCAGTCTCTCAAGATCAGCCGCTAGCCGCTCCTGGGCCGGTTTCATCAGTGAACAATGGAATGGGGCGCTGACGGGAAGAAGCACAGCACGCTTTGCCCCACGTTCCTGTGCCAATTTGACCGCGCGCTCTACAGCGGCAGCATGACCGGAGATCACAATCTGTTCGGGAGAATTGACATTGGCCGGCTCGCAGACTTCGCCCTGTGCAGCTTCGCCACAGACCTCGCCAACTCCGTCCAGGTTCATCCCTAAAATCGCGGCCATTGCTCCGGTCCCAATGGGCACGGCTTCCTGCATGTATCTTCCGCGATTGCGAACGGTGCGAACTGCATCAGCAAACGAAATAGTCTCTGCGGCAACATGCGCAGAGTACTCGCCCAGGCTGTGACCAGCGACGAACGCCGGTTTCAGTCCTCTTTCCTGCAAAACTCGCCACGCCGCTACCGATGCCGTTAGAATTGCAGGCTGCGTATTTTCGGTCAGCCGAAGCTGGTCTTCCGGGCCTTCGCAGCACATCTGCCATAACTTCTTCCCAAGCGCCTGGTCTGCCTCTTCGAAAGTTCGTCGCGCAAGTGGGTAGCGCTCTGCCAACTCTTTCCCCATCCCGACAGCTTGCGAACCTTGCCCAGGGAAAAGAAATGCGATCGGACTTGCGTTCATTCGCCCACCTCGGCGGGCTGCGGGTGAATTGCCGCCAGCTCTTTCTCAATATTTTCTGTTATCTTGCGATCCACAAATTCTGCTGCTACCCGAATCGCGTTTTTAATCGCATTCGCATTCGACGATCCATGTGTAATAAAACACGCTCCCTTTACGCCAAGTAGCGGTGCCCCGCCATATTCGGTGTGGTCGAGTCTCTTTTTGAAATCGGTAAAGGCGCTGCGGGATAGCAGGAATCCAACCTGACGAGTAATTGTAGCCGCCAAGGTTTCCTTCAATGTCGCGCGAACCAGGTTCACGACTCCCTCCGAACTCTTCAGAGCGACGTTACCGATGAAGCCGTCCGCCACAATTACATCAACTTTTCCGCTGTAAATATCGCGGCCTTCGACATTGCCGATGAAGTTGATCGGCAATTGCTTCAGAAGCGTGTAGCTCTCGCGGGTCAACTCGTTGCCTTTGCCTTCTTCTTCGCCGATGGAAAGCAGTCCCACGCGCGGGTGAGCCGTTCCGAACATGCTGCGAAAATAGATGTCGCCCATAACGGCAAACTGTTGGAGGTTATGCGGCTTGCAATCCACATTCGCGCCGACGTCGAGCAGCATGGAAACCGTGCGCACAGCGGTTGGCATGATTGCCACCAGCGCCGGCCGGTCTACTCCGGGCAATCCGCCGAGCACCATCTTCGCTGTGGCCATCGCAGCGCCGGTGTTTCCCGCTGTAATGAAAGCCGCAGCCTTCGCTTCCCGCACCTGACGAAGTCCCACGCGCATGGAGGAGTCGCGCTTGGCGCGGACCGCCTGCACGGCCTTGTCCTCCATGGTTATGACTTCGCTGGCGTGAACGATGGAAATGGGAAGCCCGAGCGCGAAGGGATGGCGGTTCATCTCCCCTCGCAGCGTTTCCTCCGGACCGATGAGAGCGACTGGAATACCGAACCGGCGCGCCGCCTGAATTGCGCCTTCGACCTCAGGCTTAGGGGCGCGATCTGAACCCATTGCGTCCAGGGCAATGACGCGAGACATGTAAGATTAGCTGGATTCCTCTACTTCCAGAACCTCGCGTCCCTTATAGTAACCGCACTTGGGGCATGCACGATGAGGTAATTTGCGTTCGTGACAGTTAGGGCATTCAGATAGTGAACGTGCGGTCAGCGCATCGTGCGCACGCCGTGTGGCAGTGCGCCGCTTCGAGTGCCGCCGTTTTGGATTTGGCATGGGAGTCCTTTCAAAGCAGCTATCAGTTGTCAGCGCTCAGCCTTCAGTCAAACCAAGCAGCCTCGGCCCAAAGCTGAAAGCTGATGGCTGAGAGCTATTAATGTTCCAACTTCTCTCTTATATCTTTCAACGCCGCCCAGCGCTGGTCTTCCAGCGGTTCGGCGCAACTGCATTGCTCGATATTCAGGTTTTTGCCGCAGTACGGGCACAAGCCCTTGCATTCTTCCTTACAGATCGCCCTGAGCGGCAATGCCAGCAGAATCTGCTCGCGCAGAACGTCTTCGAGCAGCAAACCTTCCCCTTGATAATAACTGACCTCAGCCTCAACCGCGGTAACCGAGAGCTCTTCCCTGCCGGAATCCGCTCCTTGCGGCCGGTATAGCAGATCAAACTTCTTGATCA